>CAZYXU010000168.1:0-4097 GCA_964650945.1 uncultured Verrucomicrobiota bacterium
CAATACCTGGCCGGACGCATCGCCCTGCGCGCGATCCTGGGGCGCTGCGCCGGCCGGCCGCCGGCGGCATTGGTGTTCACCCGCGGCCCGCATCAAAAGCCGGAGCTGGCGCCCATGCCCGGCGCGCCAGCCTGGCGCTTCAGTCTGACGCACACGCGCGGCATGGTGCTGATCGCGGTGGGAGCCGGCGGCCCCATCGGCGTGGACGTGGAAAGCCGCCGGCGCCGCCTGCGCAACTTCGAGGGACTGGTCCGCAGGATATTAACCCCAGCGGAACGCCAAGCGGTGCAAGCCAAGCCGCCGGCTGGCCGACCGGCGCTGTTTTTACATTATTGGACGGCCAAGGAGGCCTGCTTGAAAGCCATCGGTACAGGGCTGGCCCGGCCTCCCAGGACACTGCACATCAATATGTTAAACAAGACGGACGCCGTGTGCCGCCCGGAAGATGCAACCGGGGACTGGCGGGTTAAATTTTTTACGCCAGCGCCAGGGTACCTCGCAGCCGTCGCCGCCAAGCCGCCGGAGATCCGCCTGACTGTGCGGGATTTTTCGCTTGATTTCCGCGGGGCCTTGCTTGTATAAACTTTTCACGTGGGATGTGAATAAAACAACAGGAGGTCGCATGCAAAAATCACGGCGGTATTTGTCATTGCGGTTGGCGGCGGCGATCTTGGCGGTCCTGACCGGCACGGCCATCGCCAAGCACCAGGAAACAACGGTCGTCCTGGTCAATCTCACCGATTCCGATCTGCGCCTGAAGAACAAGGAAACCGACGGCAAGTGGGATGAACAGCCGCTGGACCTCATGACCAATGGCGCCACCATGTCATGCAAGGTGCATTCCGACAAACTGTTCGAAGGCCATCACGTTTCGCTGGAATACACCTCCACCCGCGGCGGGTCGGTCTGGTTCAAACTTGACAACACCTGGGGCAGCGGCAACCACGCCTACCAGGAAAACCGGGGAGTGCCGAACCTGAAGGACGCGGAATCCGGCGAAGAAACGCCTTTGTATCTGAACCGTTACGGGCCGGCGGCGCATGGCGACATGGTCGTCGTCACCTGGATTCTGGCCTGGCAGGATTTGAAAGCCTCCGGGCAGGTGCCGGCCGACCAGATCAACAGCAATCTTGAAAAAAGCATGGACGCGTTGAACCAGAGCGACATCGGGAAGTAGCCCAGTCCGGCCGGCCGGCACACGATGCGCAGCCGCGGGAGCAGCGCGCCCGCAAGGAATGACGCGGACGGCGCGCTCTACCTATCGTCCGGCGCGCGTACGCGCAAGGGGATGGCGATTTCCGGCACGTCCGCGCGGTCGGTCCGGATCAGCACCCGGCTGCCGTCCAGAGCCTTCGCCAGCGGGATGTTTTGCAATTCCAGCCGCACGCCCCCCTGGGAAAGCGGGCGCTGCCGCACGGTGATGCCGGCGGCGGGCGGAACGACCTCCAGCACCTGGAAGGGAGCGTTATCCAAAGCCCGCAAGACGGCCAGGGCATTGCCCGTAGCTGGATTTGCGCCCGTCTCCGCCGCCGGCAGGTCCAGCACAATCTCATCCGGAATGGCGAATACCGCCGCCACCACCCGGCCGGACATCCGCATCGTCAACTCCGGGAACCGGGGATGATCGGTGCGGATGACGACGGGAACGTCAAACCGTCCCGGCGCCAGCGGCGGAATGGTGCGCAGCGCAATGCGGTATGTCCGGCCGGTGGCGACGGTTTCCACCGCCGCCGCAAAACCGGGGTGGGCCACCGACACGGCCCGGACACTACCGGCGCCGGCGCCTTGAAATTCCACCAACGCCTCGCGCGCCGCCGGCTGGTCGCCGCGGATGTTGCCCCAAAAAAGCCGTTCCGGCTGCACGGCGGCGGGCGCAAGCGCTTCGCCCGCCATGGTCAACACCAGCCGCGGCTGACGGGGGTCATTGGTGAACAGGGTGATCCGGCGTTGCTGCGGGCCGCGGCGGCCCTTGAGCATAAAGCGCGCCGTCAATTTAATGCTCGCGCCCGGCGCAATGGCGTCCGGCGGGGTGCGCACCAGCAGGCAGCCGCAGTCCGGATGGACGCGGCGGATGATCAGCGGCGCCTGGCCGGCATTGCGCAGGACAAAGTCATGGACGATTTCCCCCGCGTTGTCCGTCGGCGGGAAATTGAATTCCGGCGCATCGCAAACCAGCGCGGGCTGGGCGGCGGCAGCCATCATCCAGCCCGCGAAAAAACAAGACGCCAACGGTATGCGCATAGCCACCTCCGCCATTTGCCGGCCACCCGCGTCCCTCACCCTTCACCCGGCCGGTTTATCGGCGGTGCGGCTTAACGGCTTGGGCTGCTGGTTGTAAACTTTGGCGTTGTCCGGCACGGAATGGGTCAGCCACACGTTGGCGCCAATCACCGCGCCGGCGCCGACCCGGGTGTCGCCGCCCAGGATGGTTGCCCCGGCGTAGATGGTGACGTGATCGCCCACCTCCGGGTGGCGCTTGATGCCCTTGATGGGATTGCCATGCTCATCCTTGGGAAAACTCAAGGCGCCCAGGGTGACACCCTGGTAGATTTTGACATTTTCACCGATGATGCAGGTTTCGCCGATGACCACGCCCGTGCCATGGTCGATAAAAAACGCCTCGCCAATCCGGGCGCCGGGATGAATATCAATGCCGGTGCGCGAATGCGCCAGCTCCGACATCACCCGCGGAATCAACGGCACTTCCCGGAGGTAAAGCTGGTGCGCCAGCCGGTGGATGGCGATGGCATGCAGCCCCGGATAACTCATGACGATTTCCATATGCGACTTGGCGGCCGGATCGCCGTCATAGGCAGCCTGCACATCGCGCTGCAGGGCGCGGCTGAGGTCCGGCAGCGCCTCCAACAGCCCCATCACGGCCTCCTCGGCTTGCCGGCGGCAATCGCCGCAATTGCGGCATTGCTCGAACTCGCATTGGTAGCGGAACGCATGCTCGATCTGTTCGGCCAGGGCCACCGCCACGGAGCGCAACTGGATGTTGAACGTCAGCTCCAGGCGGTTCTCCAGCAGCGGCTGTTCGCCATGGCAACCCGGGAACAGCACTCCCAGCAGCGCGTCCACGACGGCGTGGACGGCTTTCTGCCCGGCCAGATTGAAACGCTTTTCCGTGTTGGCCGTCCGGCAGCAATTGATGGCGCCGGCGATGCCGCGCACCACCTTGGGCAACGATTGATCCATCCATTCATTCAGATGCATGACTTTCCCCCTGTGCTGTGGTGTTCGGTATGAGGTGTTCGGTGTTCAGTGTTCAGTGTTCGGTGTTCAGTGTTCAGTATGAGGTGGTCGGGGTGAGGGGTGAGGTGTTCGGTGTTCGAAGTTTGGTGTTCGGGGTGAAAGGACGGTTGCCGGGCAATGGTGATGATGACGCGGTCGGCCCCGAGATTGCGTCCGCCCAGTTTCAGCAAAACCGCGTCCAGCCAGGTCTGCGCCGTGCAAAAAACATCCACGATCCGGATATGGTCCTCGGCGCACAACTGCTCGAAATCGCGCAAGGTGAACAAGTGGATGTTGGGCGTGTCATACCAGGCGAAAGGCAGGGTCCGGGATACCGGCATGCGCCCGCTGACCAGCAAGCGCAGCCGGGTGCGCCAGTTGCCGAAATTCGGAAAACTCACAATGCCGGCGCGCGCCACGCGCAACATCTCGCGCAAGACCAGTTGCGGCTTGCGCACGACTTGCAATGTTTCGCTGAGGATGGCGTAGTCGTAGGTCAAGTCGGGAATCATGTGCAACCCCTCGTCCAGGTCACATTGGAATACATCCAGTCCCTTTTTCAGGGCGGCCAGCATGTTTTCCAGGTCAATTTCCATCCCCAGGCCAAACACCCGGCGGCAGGCGGCCAGCATATACAGCAGACCTCCATCGCCGCAGCCCAAATCCAGAATGCGGGAGCCGGGCCGGATGCAATTCTCGATCACCCGGTATTCCTGCCCGCCATTGCCGCGGCCCACCCACCGGCGATAAAAACGCGGCGGACGGACGGGTTTGGCATCCGCCGGCGCTTTTGCCGCCGCTAATCCCTGCCGCGCGATACCGTCCGCCGGAGTCCCGGCCGGCGCCGGAGTCCCGGCCGGCGC
>CAZYXU010000168.1:4197-7666 GCA_964650945.1 uncultured Verrucomicrobiota bacterium
GCCGCGCGATACCGTCCGCCGGAGTCCCGGCCGGCGCCGGAGTCCCGGCCGGCGCCGGAGTCCCGGCTGGCGCCTCAAGGAAAGTCTTGACCACCTCCCCCAGGTGTTCCACCTCCACCAGGAAGGCGTCGTGGCCGTAAGGCGAACGCAACAGGCAATACGAAACATGCTTGCCGGCCTGGCACAGCGCCTGCGCCACCTCCAACGACTGCTCCGGGGGGAACAGCCAGTCGGAGCTCAAAGCTACTACCAGGCAACGCGTGTCCGGGTGGACCCGCTCGAACGCCGCCGCCGGCCGCGGCTGGTTTTCGGCCAAATCGAAGACATCCATGGCCTCGGTAATGTGCAGGTAGGAGTTGGCGTCAAATCGGTCGACAAACTTCGCGCCCTGGTGGTCCAGGTAGCTTTCGACCTGAAACGGCGTGGCGAAACGGCGCGCCGGCAAGGTGCCGTCGCGCTTTCCCCGGCCGAACTTGCGCTTCATGTTCTCCGAGGACAAATAGGTGATATGCCCGATCATACGCGCCTGGGCCAGCCCGTGCGCCGGCGCCTTATGCGCGGCGTAATAATCGCCGCCCAGCCAGTCGGGGTCGGACATGATCGCATGGCGGCCGACAATATCGAACGCCAGGGCCTGGGCGGAAAGGCTCATGGCCGAAGCAATGCACACGCATTTCCCCACGATCTCCGGGTAACGCACGCTCCAGGTCAGGGCCTGCATGCCGCCGAAAGAGCCGCCGATCACCGCCGCCAGCCGCTTGATCCCCAACTGCCGGAGCAACAGATATTGCGCTTGCACAATGTCGCCGGTCGTAATTTTCGGAAAAGTCGAACCGTAGGGCCGGCCGGTGCGCGGATCCGTCGAACCCGGCCCGGTCGTGCCCATGCACCCGCCCAGGATATTCGCGCAAATCACGTAAAACCGGTTGGTGTCGATGCCCTTGCCCGGCCCGATCATGGCATCCCACCAGCCCGGCTTGCGGTCGGCGGAGTCATGGTAACCGGCGACATGCGCGTCGCCGGTGAGCGCATGGCAGATATACACCGCGTTGCCGCAATCCGGGGCCAGGGTTCCGTAAGTCTCATAGGCCACTTGCAATTCCGGCAGGATAGCCCCGCTTTCCAAAACCAGGCCGGCGGGCGGCAAAGCGATTTTTACCGTTTGCGTCTTAACCACCCCCACGCTGCCGGCGGCGGAATTTTTACCGTGGTCGTTCATGATTGCTGGCGGCTCCGCATGATACACAGGACAAAACGCTAGCGCTTCATTCCGGCAAAGTCAAGCGCAAGCTGCGGGCCATACGCCATAAAATACAAGCCTGTAACGAAATTCTTGCGCGCGGGCAGGATGCCCGCACTACAAGGCCGGGGGCGTCCCCGTTCCGGATTGTAGTGAAGACTTCCAGCCTTCGCCAAGCTTCGGCGCGACACGCAGTTCGGCCGCGACACGCGGAATTTTCCCCACACCCACACACCCACACACCCACACACTCACACACCCACATCCTTCTGCCACTTTCTGCCACAGAGAACGGCGTTACACGCCGCGCCCCCCCCGGCTCGCCGGGAGTCTCGCCCTTCAGCACAGCCAACAAATTCGTCTTAACCCCCGTTCCGCCCGGCAATTCAAAATATTCTTGCATCCCGCAAATAAAAAACATAACTTATTTAACCATATAGTTATCGGCGTAAATTCCGGCGCGATTGATTCAGTTTTACGGGATGGCTGGAAGTCCTGTTGCAACCGGAAGGAGGTGTTGCCCTCGCACTGCAGGCAGTAGGATTAACGGGTGTTCTCTGGTTGAAAAATGTTATTTGAGGTATTTGTATGCACTTATCGGCAAAATTATTGATTGCGCTGTGTTGCACAACCGCCGTGGCCATGACCGGCCGGGCGCAGACGCCCCAACCCGCGCCGGCGGCGCCAACGGCGCCTGCCCCGGTATCCCCGCTGGCCCAGAAAGTGGCGGCCGCGGTACAGTTTGAGGAAATTCCGAAATTTTCGCTCAAGCCGTACGGTTACGTCAAGCTCGACGCCATCTACGATACCCATCGCGTGGCGGCAGGCGACTTGATGTTTTACGCCTTGCCGCACCAGGATGGCGTGGATGACAACGAATTCCGGATGACCGCCCGCGAAACCCGCATCGGCTTGGACATCAACGTCTCGGAAGTCAGCTCCATCAAGACTTCCGGCAAGATTGAGGTTGATTTTTATGGCGCCGGCGGCAGCGACAACGCCGCCAACCTGCGCATGCGCCTGGCCTACATTGACCTGGCCATGCCCCGCGGATTTTCGCTGCGGGCCGGCCAGGACTGGGAAACGTTCATCACCGTCATTCCCCGCATCGTGAATTTCTCCTACCTGGCGGACGCCGGCGCGCTGGGCATTCGCCGGCCCCAGGTGCGCGCCACCCAGGAAATTAACCTGGCCGAAAAAACCAAGCTGACCGCCAAACTGGCGGCCGCCCGCACCATCGGCCAGGACATTGACGGCGGCGGCGAAGACGACGGCGTGGATTCCGGCCTGCCTACCGGCCAGGGCAACCTGATCCTGGAACGCCCGCTCTGGACGGAAAAGGCGGCTAAGATCAGCGTCTCCGGCCATATCGGCCGCGAAACCTGCGACCGGGTCGTCGAAGGCGTCCCCTGCGTCAACGACGACCAGGACTACGACACCTGGTCGGTGATCGGCAGCCTGTATCTGCCGCTGTGCAAAATGGCGACCGCCCAGGGCACCATCTGGCAGGGTGAAAATCTGGACACCTACTACGGCGGCATCGGCCAGGGGATCAATAAAACCCTGGAAACCTCGATTGCGGCCAAGGGCGGATTCGCCCAGCTCATCCTGGACCTCACCGACCGCCTCAATCTCAACCTCGGCTACGGCCTGGATGACCCGGATGAAGGCGACTTGAATGCCAAGGACCGCTCCAAGAACGAGATTATTTTCAGCAGTCTCTTCTTCAAGCTGACGCGCGACGCCACCCTGGCGCTGGAATATTCCAACCTCCGGACTTCCTACAAGGATGCCGATAAGGCGGAAAACAACCGCGTCCAGGGCGCGGTGATCTACAAGTTCTAACCCTTTTCTGCCGCGGCATGACGCCATGCCTTCCCGGGTGAAGGCATGGCGTTTTTTTTGTCGACCGCGCCGGATTTGGTTGATTTTCCACGCGCGATCTTTTACGATGCCTTTCATGGATGCCGGAATAATCTTTCAAATGCTCGCGATGCTGGCCGGCGGTCTGGGAATCTTTCTGCTGGGCATGAAAAACATGTCCGAGGGCATGCAGGCCGTGGCCGGCGAACGCATGCGCAAGATGATCGCCGGCGTGACCAAGAACCGCCTGAGCGCCTGCCTGACGGGCACGGCAGTCACCTGCCTGGTGCAATCCAGTTCCGTAACCACGGTACTGGTGGTGGGGCTGGTCAACAGCGGATTCATGACTTTACTGCAGGCCGCCGG
>CAZYXU010000169.1:0-7589 GCA_964650945.1 uncultured Verrucomicrobiota bacterium
CCGCAACGCCGGTATGCAAAACGGCGTGATCTTCGGCCTGGGCGGCGTGCGCAAGCAGGTGTTGAAAGTCAAGCCGCCCTTGATTGTCAACCGGGCGGAGTGCGATGAAATCCTCGCGAAATTCGAGAAGAGCGTCAAACAGGTGTTGCGGCCCTGACCGTCTTGGCGCCCCTGGTTGAGGTTATATGAAAAAAACAGATCGTAATTCCACGGCCGATTCCGGTTTTCAAAACAAATCCTTCATCGTCATCGGCGGCGCGCGCGGCATCGGCGCAACGGTCTGCCGCCTGTTGGGCGAGGCCGGGGCGCGGGTGGCCTGGACGCACCTCGGCAATCCGGCCGATACCGCCGGCAGCGCGGAATTGCGCCGGCAGTTGGAGGCGGTTGGCGCGGACTGGTGCGACCGGGCGGTGGATTGCACGGATGACGGCGGCACCCGCGCTTTCGTGGACGAGGTGGCCGCGCGCTGGCATGGTTTGCATGGGTTGGTATACGCGGCCGGCTTCACCTCGCCCGTGGGATTCATGAACCTGACGGCGGCCGACTGGCGCCGGGTGGTGGATATCAACTTGAATGGCGCGTTCATCGCCGCGCAGGCCGCGATCCCGCACCTCCGGGCGGCTGGCGGCGGGGCGCTGGCGCTGATCGGTTCGGCCGCCATCGTGGCCGGCGGCGGCGGCCGGGCCGACTATGCCTCGGCCAAGGCCGGCCTGGAGGGATTGAACCGCGCGATTACCAAGGAATTCGCCCCGGCGGGCATCCGGTGCAACCTGGTGCATCCCTCTTTGATTGACACGGATTTGCTGCGCCAGCGGCACCCCGATCCCGAGCAGCGCCGCAAATTGGCGGAAAAAGTGCCGTTGCGCCGGCTGGGCCGGCCTGAGGACGTTGCGCAGGCGGTGCTGTTCCTGCTGTCCGACCGCGCATCCTACATCACCGGCCAGTCGTTGTATGTGGACGGCGGCCGGACGTTCTGCGGATGACCGAACCCTGAACCCTTTTAAGGATAAAATTGCCATGCATAATGCTTATGATTCTAAACCTGTGATTGGATACCTGGATGTGGCGGATCCGCGGCTGGGTCCGGCGATGTTCCGCGATATCCTGCGGGCCAGCGCACGGCATGTCGCCTGGCTGGCCGGCGCCGGCCTCAAGGTGGCGGCCGCCGGCATGGTGGTGGATACCGAGCCGAAGGCCCGGCAGGCGGTGGAAAAAATGCGGCGCGCCGGCGTCTGCGGCATTCTGATCCGGGTGGCGTGGTTTCACCGGTCGAATGTCACCGCCGGCATCGCCCAGCAGGCGGGCGTGCCCTGTTGTCTGTGGGCCGTGCCCAGCCGGCAGGATGCCTCGCTGATCGGACTGGGCGTGGCGCATGGCGCGTTGGATGAAATCGGCGCCAACCACCAGTTGTTCTACGGCGGCCTGGAGGACGCCACGCGCGAATCGCTGCGGCAATGGGCGCGGGCCTGCGCCGCGCGCGCGGCGTTGCAGGGCGCGGTCTACGGCGCCATCGGCGGCCGCTGCCTGGAAATGCTGCCCATGAGTTCGGATGAAAACCAGTTGCGGCGCATGTTCGGCATGCATGTCGATCCGGTGGAGCAGTGGACGCTGATCCACCGCGCGCAGGCGGTGCCCGCCGCGCGCGTGCGCCCGTTGGTAAAGGCCTGGCGCGCGGATTTCAAGCGCATCGCCTGCGCCGCCCGCGCGCTCGAACGCTCGGCGCGGATTTACCTGGCGGGCGCGGATTTGTTCGCGGAACGGGGCTGGAGTTTCGCCGGCATCCAGTGCCAGCCGGACCTGATTGATAATTATCTCGCCCCGTGCCTGCCCATTGCGCT
This sequence comes from uncultured Verrucomicrobiota bacterium, assembly GCA_964650945.1. Taxonomy (GTDB): domain Bacteria; phylum Verrucomicrobiota; class Kiritimatiellia; order JAAZAB01; family JAAZAB01; genus JAXGPF01. The sequence goes on from CAZYXU010000169.1 coordinate 1,839, forward strand.
TTGGAATGACAACGGTTTTATCGTTGCCTGTGAAAACGACATCAACAACGCCCTGGGCATGTTTTTGCTCGGCCGCCTGGGCGGCCGACCCGTGATGTTCGGGGATGTCCAGTTCATTGACCGGGAACGCAACCTGATGCGCATCCTCAACTGCGGCATGGCGGCGCCCGGGCTGGCCGGCGGAACGCGTCAGGTTGAATTGCACGATTGCCCGGTGGTGCAGGGAACCTGGGATGAAAAACGCAAGCAACACCTTTGCCAGGGCGGCGCCTGTACCCATTTCGTGCTGCCGGCCGGCCCGGTGACGGTCGCGCGGTTTGGCCGGATCAAGGGGCGGTACGTGATCCACCTGGCGCGCGGCATGGCGGTGGATGAGCCGCATGACCGCGCGGACATGGGGGGGATCGGCGGAGTCTGGCCGTGGGCCTACATCAGCCTGGCAGGGCCGTGGCAGGATTTCGTGCGCAACATGCGGGCGCATCACTGCTGCGTCGCGCCGGTGGACTGCGCCGCCGGCGTGCTGGAATTTGCCAGGCTGTTTGATATGGAGGTTTTACAATAAACCATACCTGAATTTTGCACCGCGCCAAAGACTTGTCCGCCATAGTTCCAACGACGGCGGATCGCGCGGCCGGCTGCCTGAGAATATTGGCGTTTTCTGAAACTATGCTCGCGTAACCATATGGGTGATATTAGTTAACCGTGCAAAAATTAATTTGCGCGCTCTGTGATTACTTCAAATCATTTCAACGCCAATATTCATGCAAAATTCAGGTAATACCTTCGCGGCAATTGACCTGGGCGCCAGCAACGGGCGGGTGATGGCCGGGCGGCTGGATGGCGCCCGGCTGGAAGTCCGGGAAGCGCATCGCTTCGAGCATTGCGCCGCGCCGCGCGCCGGCCGGCTGCGCTGGAACTGGCCGTTGATCCGGGCCGAAATCCGGCGCGGCCTGGCGGCCTTACCGCCGCCGCAATCGGTGAGCTGCTGCAGTTGGGCCCAGGATTTCGGGCTGCTGGACGCCGCCGGCGCATTGCTGGGCGATCCGGTATCGTACCTCGACCCGCGCACCGCCGGCATGCCGGAATCGTTCCGGGATACGATTGCGCCGGATGAACTGGTGCGGCGGGCGGGAGTGGCGCCGATTAACATCACTACCCTGTGCCAATTGCGCGCCCTGGCGCAGCAGGAGCCGGCGGTGTTGGCGCGCGCGCATTGCCTGCTGCACATGGCGGACCTGGTCCATTACGATTTGTGCGGGGTGGCCGCCACGGATTGGACCATGGCCACCGCCGCGCAATTGTGCGGCCGCCGGACCGCGACCTGGGATGCTGAACTGGCGGAAATGCTGGGAATTCCCGCGCGGATCCTCCCGCCTTTGCGGCGGGCGCCGGCCATTTTGGGGACAATCCCGCCCCCCCGCGCGCCCGCCCCCGCCTGGGCCGGCGTGCCGGTGGCGCTGACCGCCGGGCATGATACCCCGGCCGCTTTTTACGTTTTGCCGGAAACGGAAACCGACACCTTGTTCGTCAGTTGCGGCACCTGGATCATGCTGGGCGTCCGGTTGCCGGACCCCATGGCGGCCGGCGCGGCGGGGCAGGGGACGTTGCTGGGATTGCCGGGCGGCGGCTGGGGATTGTGGCGGGGCGGGCTGGGCCTCTGGTTGATCCAGCAATGCCGGCGGACCTGGCAGACGCTGGGCCGGGATTGGGCGCCGGCGGCATTGACGGCGGCGGCGGAAGCATCCGCCAATCAAGCGCTCCTGGATTTACATAAGTTGCAACTGGACCAGGCGGCGGATGTGCCGGCGGCCATCCGGGATGCCTGTTGCGCCACGGGCCAACCGCCGCCGGCGTCGCCGGGCGATACGGCGCGGATTGTTTACCGGAGTCTGGCCCAGGCGTGCCGCGCGGATGCGCAAGTTTTGCAAAAGGCCGTCGGGCGGGTGTTCCGGCGGATACGGATTGTGGGCGGCGGCAGCCGGAATGCCCTGCTATGCCAGTGGCTGGCGGATGCCTGCGGTCTGCCGGTGGATATCGGCCCCCTGGAAGCCACCGCCGCCGGCAATTTGTTGTTGCAAATCCAGGCGGCGGGATTGGCGGGGAGTGCGGCGCGGCTTGATGAAATCCGCGCCGCCTCGTTTGCGGTGCAAACTGTTTTGCCGGCCGGTTGAAACAGGCTCGGCGATTGTTGGTGGGTGGGTAGGGCGGCCAGGCCCTTGGCCGCCGTGGCGCGTAAGGCGGGCCGCGCTGGCGGCCCGGCGCGCTCTAACAATGGCGGTTATAGACAACGAAGGAATATATCATGAATTCACTTGAACGCGTACGCGCCGTGCTGGCGCGTAAAATTCCGGATGCCGTACCGCGCGCGCTGTACGATGTGGCGATTGACTCGTATAATAAAACCACCCTGGAATATTTTCAGCAGCGCTGCGGCAAGCATCCCCGCGACTGCTTCCGCCAGGATTTGCGCGGGGTCAAGATCATGGAACAGCCGGCGCGCACGCCCGATGTTATCAACGCCATCCGCGCCATCCAATCCGTCGACGATGCGCGGGCAGCCATGGCGCTCTGGCGGCCGCCGGCGACGGATGTTGACGCCTTGCGCCGGCGCGTGGATGCCTGCCATGCCGCGGGGTATCCGGCGGTGGCGGTGAGCGGAATCAGCGACTTTGAAACGCCCTTTGGCATGCGGGGGCGCGAGCAGTTTTTCTGCGACTTGGGTTATCAGGATGAGTGGCTGCCGGTGTTCCTCGATGCCATCACCGACGCGTCGGTGGAGCAGGCGCGCGCAGCCGCGCTGGCGGGCGCGGATATTTTCGGGATCGGCGACGACCTGGGCTCCCAGCGCGGCCTGCTGATTTCACCGGCGCTTTGGCGCGAATTATTCAAGCCGCGCCTGAAGCGCATTGTGCAGGCCGTGAAACAGCCGGGCGCCAACACGGCCTTCTTCCTGCACACCGACGGCCAGGTGGGCGTAGTTATTCCGGATTTCATCGAAATCGGCGTGCAGATTCTGAACCCCGTCCAGCCGGAAGTGCTGGATCCGGCGGAAATGAAGCGGCTTTACGGCAAAGACCTGATCTTTTTCGGCGCCATCAGCGTCCAGCATACGTTGCCGTTCGGGATGCCAGACCAGGTGGCGGCGGAGGTGAAATTGCGGATGGAGACCATCGGCGCCGGCGGGGGCTACCTGATGACGCCGTCGCATCTGATCAATGCCGACATCCCCTGGGAGAATATCACGGCTTATTTTGACGCTGCCGAACGCTATGGCAGGTATGTATGAGGAAACCATGACATCGCAAGAACGCATTCTGGCCGTGCTGAACAAGCAGATTCCCGATAAGGTGCCATTGTGCCCGCGGCTTGACCCGAAATGGCTGCAAAATGCCGGGCCGGCACTGTCGGATCGGATTATCCGGGCCCTGGACGTGGCGCTCTACGTTGACTTGCTGCCGGACGTGGCGCTGTATCTGGGTCAGGAGGCGGCCGACCGATTCCACGCCGAAACCCGCGGCGTCCTGCGTTATGAGACGCTGGATACGCCCAAGGGTAAATTGACCCGCGTGATCCATATCGAGACCGACATGATGGATTGGGCGGAGAAGCATTTTTTCGAGACGCCGGACGACGTGGAAAAAGCCCTCGCCATCCCTTATGCGCCCGCCCGCCTGGACTTGTCCGAATACTGGCGTTGGGAAAAGCAGTTTGGCGAAAATGGCATTGTCATGGCGCACCTGGCGGATGCGCTTTGCTGTCCCGGGCTGTGGTATGCGCCGGATAATTTCGTCATCCAGGCCTGCGTCGAAACCACCGCGCAGGTGTTGCAATTGATGGCGCGCGTCAACCGCTCGATCATGGACGTGGCGGGGCGGTGTTTGGACGGCGGGGTCAAGTTTTTCATGCAGTCGGGCGCGGAACTGACCTCGCAAACCATCATCGGACCGGAATGGTGCGAAAAACTCGTGGTCCCTTTTGACCGGCCCGTGGCGGAACTGGTGCGCCGGCGCGGCGGCTATACCTGGTGCCATTGCCACGGCAAGATCGCCGATATCTGCGAACACCTGGCGGGACTGGGAGTTCACGTGCTGTCCCCCTGCGAGAAACCGCCCCAAGGCAATATCGGGCTGGCCGATTTGAAGCGCCGTATCGGCGATCGCGTATGCCTGGCCGGCAATTTGGACGACCTGGCGCTGCTGGCTTCCGGCGACCGCGCCCGGGTGCGGGAGGAAACCCTTGCGTGCTTGCGCGAAGGCATGCCCGGCGGCGGTTTCATGCTGGGCGGCACCGAGGGCTGTGTTTTTTCGCCCAACACCGCCGCATCCTACCTTTACATGGGCGAATTGCGGGATCAATACGGGCGGTATTGATGTGCTACCCCGCGCCGTGTTATTTTTGCTGCGCGCGGTAGCGCCGCGGCGGGGATTTCAGCAGTTGCTTGAACGCCCGGCTGAAGGTGCTGGGCGAACTGAAGCCGCAATGCGCGGCGATTTCCTTGACGCTTAACGGGGTGGTGTTCAGCAAATCCCGCGCCCGGCAGATGCGCTGCTGGCGCAGGAATAAGCCGAGACTTTCACCGGCCAGCCGCTGGAAACGCCGGTTCAACGATTGGGTTGATATTCCCAAAGCCCGCGCAATCCGGCGGCTGGTGCAATATACCGCCGGGTTTTCCAGCGCCAGATTTTGCACGCGCATGGCCAGGTCATTGCCGGCGATCGGCGTCTGACCATGTCGACCTTTGGGCCGCGGGTTGTTTTGACTGGCGATTTGCGACAGCAGCAGCCACAACGACATGCTTAACCGCACGCTGCCTTCCGGGGACGGGTGCGATGCGGCGCGCGCCGCAATATAATCCTTCAGCACCACCGTCAAAATTTTGAGCATTGCGGGCGAACTCCGGATGATAGCGGAACGCAGCGGCTGCAGAGTTGCGTACGAATCAAGCCGGAACCCGATAAATAACCACAGAATATCCTGCGGTTGCGCGATGGCGTAATGGCGCGGCTGACCGGGGAACACCAGCAGCGCGTTGCCGGGTTTGAATTTAAACCGGACGTCCGCGATGAGGGCTTCGCCGGCGCCGTGCAGGTTGAAGACCAGGTTGAAAAACCGGAACGTCAACGTGGACTTCCTCAGGCACGGCAGTTGTTGGGATGAGCGTGAGAAAATATAGACATCGCGCGGGATGGCCAGTTCCGGGAGGGGGATGCGAAGATTGGGGTTGATTTTGTCAATCCGGCGGATCAGCGCTGATATGGTTTGGCTTTTCGGCATGGGGATTGGCGGAAAATTGCTTTAATTCATCTTTTGCAATGTCAAATATTCCAATGGGTTTGTCAAGCGGCAAGTTGCGTCAATTCAAGCGGTGGGTGTAGAATGAAATTATTTGAGATTTGGAGATAAATATCTGGTGTACGCGTTCAGCGGTTTCTCCCCCCGCGGCTCACACAAAAACATGCTCTTTCTCGTGGGAGCGGCGTTACACGCCGCGATCGTTCGGCTCGCCGGGAGTCTCGCCCTCCAGCTCAACCAACAAATTTGTCTTGTTAATGTTCTCGTAATTGTCTCGCTTTTGGTAGAAGGGCGGTCAGGCCCTGACCGCCGCTTGGGCATCATCTTTGTCTTTACGGTTAAACCGGATGCCGAACGCCGTTCGGCTACTAAACGACTTCGCTGAAACTATGTCAGATAAGCATTTCCGGATGTAGTAGCGTCACGGCGTGACGCATCTGTTCCGGATGTAGTAGCGTC
>CAZYXU010000170.1:0-7467 GCA_964650945.1 uncultured Verrucomicrobiota bacterium
TATGGGGACATTTTAATTGAGTCCACAAGGGGACATTATTAAAGAGTCACGACACGGCGCAATTTTTTATTTGCATAATTGCGTTGCATGATATACTACATTGCTGGAAATATCAATGCCTTAATTCGGCTGTTTTTTTCATATGGTTCGCGGCAAAGAGCCCCTGAGGGCTGGCGTCTGCAATCCGGCAAGCGCCACCCTGCCTTATTGCGCGACCCCGCCGTGATCCTTATGCACCCAATTTGTTTCCATATCGCTTCCCGGCCGGTTTATTGGTACGGCGTCATGATGGCCGCCGCCTTCATGGCCGCCATCGCGCACTGGGCCTGGCTGGCCCGGCGCGCCGGACGTCCGGCCAATTACGGCTACGACCTGGCCTTCTGGCTGATGCTCTCCGGCATCGTCGGCGCCCGCATCAATTACATCCTGGCCAACCTGGGCGATTTCCGCGCCGCCCCCTGGACCATTGTGCGCGTGGATCAGGGCGGATTGATATATTACGGCGGCTTCGTCGGCGCGGCGTTGACGGCCGTCATTTTCGCCCGCGTCCGCGGCGAACGCCTGTGGTGGCTGGCGGATTTTGCCATCACCGCCATCCCGCTGGGCCATTTCTTCGGCCGTATCGGCTGTTTCCTCAACGGCTGCTGCTACGGCGCGCCGGGGACGGCGCCCTGGTGCTTCCCGCTGGACGGAACCCTGCGGCATCCGGTGCAATTGTACGAGGCCGGCTGGAACCTGGCGGTGTACCTGGCGCTGACCTGGTTTTTCCTGCGCCGCCGGACCGCCGGCGCGGTGTTTGCGCTTTACCTGATGCTTTATCCTGCCGGCCGGTTCATGCTGGAATTCTGGCGGGGCGACCAGCGCCAGATGCTTTGCGGGTTAACCATGGCCCAGTGGTTCAGCCTGGCGTTGATGGCCATCGGCGCCGGATTGTGGCTGCTGCTGACGCGCGGGCAACCAGCCGGCCAAGCCCGGCCCAACACGGGGAAGGGATCTCGATGGACGCACATAAAATGACAGCCCGCCAATTGCGGCTCCGGCTGATGGTCATGGCCGGTTTGATGGTCGTCCTGCCCGCCATCCTCGCCCCGGTTTCCAGCCTGGCATTGGACAGTATGCTGCAGGCCAAACTGGCCCAACCCGAGGAAGAAAAATTGCAGCAGATGGAGCAGGTCTACTTCAAAGACAAAGGGATCTGCACCGTTGAACAATATGACGCTTATTGGATAGCGGGGTTCGGGCGCCGCCCCACCCCGCGGGATCAGGCGCTGTTTTACACGCCGCTGCTGATGCTCGGCGCGCTCCTGGCCGGCGCCTGGTTTTTCAAACGCTGGGCGCTGCTCGGCGGCATCGCGTTCGCCGGCGCGCGCATCGTGATTCACACGGCCTATTTCATCCTGGTCAGCCCGAGCGCGGCCCCGCCGGTCATGTACATCCTGTTGCTGGTCCTCCACGGCTACCTGATGTGCCTGCTGCTGCAGATGCTGGATGCCGTGTTCCCGATCCCGCGCCATAAGTTTAAATTTTTCAAGCATCCGGAACCCGCTCCGGCGCACGCCGCCGCCGGCCACCCGGAAATACCCGCCGATCCGCCGTGCTGACGGCGGAACATGAGCAGATTATGCCCAGCCCATCATCCAGCCCTGCAACCGCCGCGGCCGCCGGCCAAGTGTGTAAATTCACCGCCGAATCCGACGCCACGGAACGTTTCGACGTCTGGCTGGCGGCGCGCCTGCCCAACCTGTCGCGCGCGCGCATCCAGGCGCTGATCCGCGCTGGAGACATCACGGTGGACGGCCAGGCCGCCCGGGAACACCGCCGGCTGAAAGCCGGCCAGAACGTCAGCGTCATCATCCCCGCACCCCGGCCGGCGATGCCCCCGGCGCAGGATATCCCCCTCGACATTATCTACCAGGACGCCGACATCATTGTCGTCAACAAACCCGCCGGCATCGTGGTGCACCCGGCTGCCGGCCATGCCGCCGGCACCCTGGTCAACGCCCTGCTCCACCATTGCCCCGACCTCGCCGGCATTGGCGGGGAATTGCGCCCCGGCATCGTCCACCGCCTGGACCGCGATACCAGCGGCCTGCTGGTGGCCGCCAAGAACGAGGCCGCCCTGAACAACCTGGCCGGCCAATTCAAAAACCGCCAGGTCCGCAAGGAATACCTGGCGCTGGTCCGGGGTGCGCCCCCGGCGCAAGGCGCGGTGGATGCCGCCATCGGCCGCCATCCGACCCAGCGCAAAAAAATGGCGCTGACCGCCAAGGGCCGCGCCGCCCTGACAACTTTTAAACGCCTGGCACTTTACCGGCAGGCGGCGCTGGTCAGGCTGCGCATTCATACCGGCCGCACCCACCAGATCCGGGTGCATATGGCGCACCTCGGCCACCCCGTGCTGGGCGACCAGACTTACGGCCGGCACAACGCCGCCGGACTGCCGGCGGCGCCGGCCCGCCAGATGTTGCACGCCGCCCGCCTGGCTTTCCTGCACCCCGCCACCGGCCGCCCCATGGAATTCGCCGCACCCTTGCCGGACGATATGCGCGCCATGATCAGGCGCCTGAAAAAAGAAGGCTTGCATGCTGCCACGTAAAATCAAATCCGCGCTCCAGTCCCATAACCTCTGCCAGTCCGGCGCGCACATTCTGGTCGCCGTCTCCGGGGGCGCGGACTCCATCGCGCTGCTGCACCTCCTGCATGCCCTGGCGCCGGAATTACAATTACGCCTGACCGTGGCCCATCTCCATCACGGTCTGCGCGGCGCGGACGCGGACGCCGACGCCGCCTTCGTCCGCGCCGCCGCCCGCCGCCTGCGCTGCCCCTGCGTCAGCGCCCGCGCCCATGTCCGGCAACGCGCCCGCCGCGAAAACATCTCCCTGGAAATGGCCGGACGCGCCGCCCGCTATGATTTTTTTATCAAAACCGCCCGCCGCCTGCATTGCGATGCCGTGGCCACCGCCCATACCGCCGACGACCAGGTGGAAACCATGCTGTTAAAACTCGCCCGCGGCGCCGGCCCGCAGGGCCTGTGCGGCATCAGCCGCCTGACTGAACAGCAGGGCGTCAGAATCATACGGCCGCTGCGCGACATCTGGCGCCATGAACTGCTGCGTTATCTGCGCCGGCATGGCCGGACCTGGCGCGAAGATGCCAGCAACGCCGATCCGGCCTTCCTGCGCAACCGCGTGCGCCATGCCGTGCTGCCCATGCTGGCGCAGCAGCTCAACCCGCGCCTGCGCCAGGCGCTGTGGCGGATGGGCGCCATCATGGAAAGCGAGAATGCCTGGCTGGAATCATTGGCCCTGCCGATTTACCGCCAATGCCGCGCGCCGGCGCAACCGCCCGCCCTGAATTGCGAATTGCTGCAAGCCTATCCGCTGGCCGCCCGCCGCCGCGCCCTGCGCCTCTGGCTGGCCGAAACCGGACTCCCGCCGGAGCTCCTGGACTTCGACGCCGCGGAACGGCTGGAAACATTGCTGCCGGCCGGCCGCAGCGGCCGCAGCGTCCACCTGCCCGGCGGTTATGCCGTGCGCCGGGAATACGCCTTCCTCCATCTCCGCCCGCCGGGGAAGATTCGCCAGCCTGCGCCTGACCCGACGGACGGCTCGCGGGGACGCTCGCCATCCAAACCGGAAATATCCCGTCAGCCTGGGCCGGCCATGTCAGACACCGGCTTTGAGGTAGTTTTAATAATTCCCGGCCGCACCGCACCGCGCGATCGAACCTGGCGGATCGCCTGTACGCTGGAACCCAAGCCGGCCGCGATCGCCGGCGCCCCGGATTGCGCCCTGGTATCGGCCGCCCGCTGGCGCCGGCGGCGGATCGTGGCGCGCAACTGGCGGCCGGGCGACCGTATGCAGCCGTTCGGCATGCGGGGTTCCCGTAAAATCCAGGACATCTTCAGCGACTTGAAAGTGCCGGCCAGCCGGCGCCGCCAACTGCCGCTCCTGGAATGCGGCGGCGAAATCATCTGGGTTCCCGGCTACCGCATCGCCCGCGCCTGGGCGGTCCGCCCGTCCGACCGCCGCGTTTTGCGGATGAAACTCCAAATGGTTGAAACTGCAACATGACGCCAGCGGACCTCCAGCCACCCCGCCCGCGCCTGGGCATGAAAATCCCCGCCACTTTCCGGGCTCTCCGTTACCCGGATTACCGCTACATGTGGCTGGGGCAACTCGGCCATTCGGCCGCCGTGTGGATGGAGCAGGTAATCCGTCCGCTGCTGATTCTCGAGCTGACCGGCTCGCCGCTGCAAGTCGGCTTGGTGGTGGCGGTGCGGATGGCGCCCCAGTTGCTTTTCGGGCTGCTGGCCGGCGCGGCGGCCGACCGGTATGATAAACGGCTGATTTTGATGGCCACCCAATCGGTCACCCTGGCCATGCACCTGCTCCTGGCGGGCCTGATCTTTGCCGGCCGGCTGGATGTCTGGCATGTTTTCATCACGGCTTTTATTTCGGGCAGCTCCATGGCCTTTAACCAACCCGCCCGGCAATCCATGATCCCGCGCCTGGTGCCGCCCGATGCCCTGCTCAACGCCATCGCCTTGAACACCATGGCCATCAATATCATGCGCATCCTGGGCGCCAGCCTGGCCGGGGTCCTGCTCATTTTTCTCGACTACGGCCAGGTCTACCTGATGAATGCCATGCTTTTCATTTTTGTCGTCTGGACGACCGCCAAAATCGCATTGCCGGCCAGCGCGCCGCCGACGGGATTGTCGGCGGCCAACCCGCCGGCCAGGCGGACGCCTTCCATCATGCACGACCTGGGGGAGGGATTCCGCTATATGCAGGCCAACCACCGGGTCTTGTACCTGGTGCTCCTGGCGCTGGTCATTTTCGTCGTCGGCCTCCCTTATCAGCAGGTATTCGTGCCGCTCCTGGCGATACATGTCCTGCGGATCGGACGCTCCGGCGCCGGCTGGATGCTGGCCGGGATCGGGGTGGGCGCGCTCATCGGTTCCCTGGCAATGGCCTCCATCCGGCAACTGCCCCGGCGCGGTTTGATCATGATGGCGTTGATCGTGGTTTTCGGGCTGGCCCTGCTGCTCCTGGCTCTGAGCCGGTCGGTCTGCCTGTCGGTCTTGGCCCTCGTCATCGCCGGCTGCATGACAACGGCCTATAATTCATTGAACATCGCGTTGCTGCTCGAACAGTCATCGGCGGAGTTCCACGGGCGCGTGATGAGCCTGATGAGCCTGGACCGGGGCTTTGTCTCGGTCGGCGCGGTGATTTCCGGGGGCCTGGCGGAAACCTTCGGCCCGCAATTCGGGCTGGCAATCGTCGCCCTGGCCTGCATTGCCATTACCGTGCAAATCTACTTTCTGATTCCGGCGCTCCGGAAAATCAACTGATGCAAATGCGCCGGACACATTTATTTTTTCATGGCAGACTCATGCAATCAAGAGGATAAATCATATGACCGGACGGGAACGATTGAACGCCGTGCTGCGCAAGCAGCCGAAAGACCGCCTGCCGTGGACCACCATCGTGGATAATGCCACGCTCGCCTTGCTGCCGGAAGCGCTGCGCGGCAACGGCGGGATTGATTTCTGCAAACATATCGGCAGCGACATCTTCCTGCTGGACGGCTGGAACACGCCGCATACCTTCAAGTCGCCGGAACTCCGCTGGCCCGCGGGCGTGGAAATCGACAGGCAACGCGCCGCCGACCGGCAGACCGTCTGCTGGCAGACTCCCTGGGGAGTTCTGACCGGTATTTACGAGGGATCGCATCCGGTCAAGTATCCGGTTGATTCCCTGGCCGCCCTGCGCATCTACCGGGAGATGTGGGAAGGCGCGTCATACGCGGCGCGGGACGACGCGCCGACCCTGGCCATCCTGGATGGCCTGATCGGGGAACACGGCGTAGTCACGCGTTTCTGGGGGCCGTCACCCATCCCGCGCCTGCTGGAATTGGAGATGGGCGCCGAAAATTTTTACTACATGCTGGCCGACCACCCGGCGGATGTCCAGGCGCTGATCCACACCATGCATCAACGCCAGCTCGCCGCCTTCAAGATTCTCGCCGAAAGCCCGTGCGAATCGGTCACGCTGGTGGAAAACACCAGCACCTATTACATCAGCCCGGAAATCTACCGCCGGTACAACATGCCCCATCAGCGCGATTTCGTGGCGGCGGTCAAGGCCCGCGGCAAAACGGCCCTGCTCCATATGTGCGGCCACGTGCACGGCATCCTGGACCTGATCAAGGAAACGCAATGCGACGGCATCCACGCGCTGACGCCGCCGCCAACCGGCAACACGCCGTGGGAAGACGCCCTGGATGTTTTGGGCGATGACCTGATCATTATCGGCTGCCTGGATCCGACGATTTTTGCCGCCGGCAAGATTGACGGAATCCCCGCCGCCCTCGACCGGCTGATCACCCCCCGGCTCCGCCAGTCCAACTTTGTCTTATGTCCGGCGGCGGACGGCATCGCCGTGGAAGCGGCCCGCTTCCAGGCCGTCGCCCGGTGGGTGCGCGAAAACGGCTAGTGGTTTGAGTTGCTTTCAAAACGCGAGTTTTGAAATTGGCCCGGTTTAAGGCAGGTCTCCCGCTGACAACTCGCCGGAATGCACCGTCAGCCGGCCGCATTTTTCGCAGTCGAACGCCAGCGAGCCGTCGGGGTTGATCCCCGCCATCCGGCCGGTATGTTCGCCGTCAGCCGCCTGCAGCCTGAACGTTTGATCCAGGCCGGTCAGTAATTCCCGGAGGTCCGCATATATGCCGGTAAATCCCTGCGCGCAAAAAACCGCGAACACATCCCGCATTTCATCCAGCAGGCCGCACAAAACAGCTTGCGGATCGAAGACGCGCCCGGCCGCCAGCGCCATGGAAGTCGCCGGCCGGCCAACTGACGCCAGTTCCGCCGCGCTGCTGTTCAGGTTGATCCCCACCCCGGCTACAATCGCATCCGCCGGCGGGCGCCGGACGAGTTCGCATAAAATCCCGCAAATCTTCCGTCCGCCTGCCAGCACGTCGTTGGGCCACTTGATGGCCGGGGTTAGCCCGTTTTTTTGCAGCATCCGGCAGACGGCCAGGGCGGCCGCCTGCGGGATGTTCGGAATGCCGGCCCGGCGGTCCGCGGGCAAATCCGTCAGCGGCAGCAGGATGGAAAAGGTCAAATCCCGCCCGGGCGCCGCCCGCCAAGCCCGGTCGAACCGGCCGCGTCCGCGGGTTTGGGTTTTAGCCCAGACAACGCTGTAATCCGGGAAGGCGGCCTGCCGTTCCTTTAAAAAAGTATTGGTGGATTCCAGCGTCTCGTAAATATAAACGCGGAATGGCGGGCGCAAGCAATCCGGCGGGCGCGCCATGTCGGAATGGTTTTGATCAAAAACGGGCATGGCAGCTTAATATATCAGTTTGCCGGCGCGAGGCAAGATAAAGGCCGGAAGCTACAGGCCGGGAACTGCCGTCATGCGCGGCGGCCCGGGCGGCCGCCGGTGACCATGGCATAGGCGT
>CAZYXU010000171.1:0-7457 GCA_964650945.1 uncultured Verrucomicrobiota bacterium
TCTTACACCCCCGGAATTCCGCAAGCCTGATTCTTGCTTGATTCTCCGCGCCGGATGGCATAACATCCGACATGTAAGCACATTCAAGGGTATCGCGGAAACAAGGTGGCGTTCATGTTATTGCATATTTGCCTGGCATTTTGCCTGGCGGCCGCGCTCGCGGCCCCGGCGGCGGATGCGCCGGCGCCAAAATCCGTCTTGAGCCCCGAGAAAGCCGGCAAGGCCGAGGGGGCGGCGGCCGATTACTCGCGCAAGGCGGTGATTTGCGAATGGCTGGCGGCGCAGCATGCGGACAAACCGGACGCGCCGTACGCGGGGTTGCTGGAAATTTACAAGAACGCGGCGGAGCAGAAATGGCGGGTCTGGCAGGGATATCATTTTGACGATGCCGAAATGCTCAAACAGGCCGAAGCGGCCTGCAAGCCGCTGGCCAGGCAGGCCGCTGAAATCGAGAAAACTTTAAAAGCCGGCGGGCTGCCCCGGCCGGATGTCAAGGCGCTGGCCGCCGCCGGCCAGGAGGGCGATCCGGATCGCGCCGGCAAAATCGCCGAACATGAACGGGCGGCGCTGAATTGCGAGCGGCAGGCGCATATCCACGCGTTCCATGCCGACCGCCGGCGCGAGGAATTCCAGAAATACAACGCGGCCATGGCGGAGGGTTTTGCCGCGCTGGCCTGGCAGCACTGGCAGGTCTGGCGGGCTTGTCACCTCAATGACATCGAGACCATGGTCAAGGCGCAAGCCAATGTCCGCATTCTCCAGGCCCGGCTGGAAAATTACCGGCAGCAACGCGATCAATACAGCACGGCCCGGCGCCTGGATACCGACCGGATCGCTGCGCATGAGACGGTGGCCGTCAACCACGGCATGCGGGCCGTCAAGTGCGGGCAGATGGCCGTGCAAGCGGAAGGCGATTTGAAGAAAATATACATGGAACTGGCCGACAGCTACCGTGAATCGTCGCAACTGCGCCGGAAAATCGCCAATGCCGCCGCCGGCCTGGATGAGAATGCCGTGACGGCGCTGAACATTAAAATCCTGACACTGCATGACGCGCGGCAGGCGCTGTGGGAGCGGGAAAAAGCGGCGCTGGAAGCCATCCAGCAAGACCCGGAACAGGCGGAGCAGCGCCGTAAAATCGCCGAATTCAAGCGCGAATTCAAAGAATTGCGCGACCAGGTCAACCAGATCAAGGATGCGGATTGAAACCGCCCGGGCGCGGGCGCCGGGCCGGCCACTTCATTCCATCAACGCCGCCTGGGCGCGCAGCAGGTCGTGCAGCGTGAACACGCCGGTAATCGGGCCGGCGTCGTTTTCCCTGACCAGAAACAGGCCGGAGTTGGATTGGATCAGCGCCGGCTCGATCTCCTTGAGCAATTGCCCGGGTTGAAAGACCACCGCTTTTTCCAGTTCCGGCGGCGCCCCGCCGGCCAGGCACTGCTGGATACTCTTGCGCTCGGCCACCCCTTTGAGTTCACCGTTCAGGATTACCGGGAAACAGCGATAAGGGTAGCGCTTGAGAGTGGCGCGCAGTTGCTCCGGCGCCAGGTCGGTAATGGCCACGGGCGGTTTCCTGGCAAAGACCGCGAGCGGCAGGGCATGCCAGGACGGAATGTCGCGGGGCGGGCTGATTTTACGGATTTCATGGCCATCCTGCGCCAGAATGGCGTCATAAAAATTTTGCCGGCCGGCCAGCCGCCCGACGACCTGGCTGAGCAGCGTGCCCAGGATCAGCGCCGGCACCATGCCGAACTGGTGCGTCATTTCGAAGATCATCAGGATGGCGGTAATCGGGGCGCGAACCACCGCGCCGAAACAGGCGCTCATTCCGACGGCGGCCAGCACGAAATGGTCGGCCGGCGCCAGCGGCAGCCAGATGTCCGCCAGTCCGGCGGTGAAGAATCCGCACATCGCGCCGATAAAAAGCGTGGGCGAGAAAATTCCGCCGCAGCCGCCCGTGCCGTAACTGGCGATGGTGGCAACCAGCTTGCCTGCCGCCAGCAGCAGGGCCAGTTTCCAGCCGATACCATGCCGGAGCGCCGCCGACAAATCTTCGTAGCCCAGGCCGAAAATCCCCAGGCGCCGGGTGAGCAGGAAGACGCTGCCGCCCAGCACCCAGACCGCCAGCGCGCCGCACAGCGGGCGCAGCCAGAGCGGAATCCTGCGCTGATCCTGCATGCGGCTGCGCAATATCAAGGTCAGGCGTTGAAAGGCGACCCCGGCCAGGGCGGCGAACACGGCCGCCACCGGCACCACGGTGTAAACGTTCCAGGAGACGGCGTCCACCGACGGCATGAAAAACGAAGGCTGCCGGCCCACCAGCGCATGCACGATAAAAGCGCCCATGACGGAGGCGAGGGTGATGCCGCCGATCACCCGGCTGCCCAGGTCTCCCAGAATTTCCTCCAGGATGAAACTTATGGCGGCCAGCGGCGTGTTGAAGGCCGCCGCCAACCCTGCCGCCGCGCCGGTGGCGGCGGCTTGCCGGCGCTTGCGGCGGTCAATTCCCAGCCAGCCGGCCAGGTTGGATGCCAGACCGCCGGTGATGAAGACCGTCGGCCCTTCGCGTCCCAGGCTGCTGCCGCCGGCGAGGGTGATGACGCCGCCGATGAATTTTACCATCACCGCCCGCAAGGGGATTTGTCCGAAGTTGACCCAATAAGCGGACTTGAGCTGGGGAATGCCGCTGCCCGCGGCGCCCGGTGAAATCCTGGCCATCAGGATGCCCGCCAGCAGGGAACTGGATGCGAGGGTCAGGAAACTGCCGGCCAGGAAGGCTGCCGGATTGAGCGCCGCCAGCCGCGGCCAGATGGCGTCGAACAGGCGGTTGGCGGCCAGCATGAAAGCCACGGTGACCAGTCCGCCGGCTCCGCCGTAGAGCACGGTCAGGATTAAAAGCCTGATTTTTTCGGGGAGGCGTTCGATCAGCGGTTGCATATGGTGGAATAATAGGCGGCTTTAGGAGTAAAATTCAATCTTTTTCCCATGCCGTACGTTTTCCTTTAGTGATCGTCGCTGTTTGAAAAACCCATGCATGCCTGCCTGACCGCCGCCGGCGTGAGACTGGGCATGGCATGCGCCGGCGTCGTCGCGCGCAGGATGCGCACGCGCACCCCGCGCGGGCCCCAGGCTGCCGGATCGGTGGGCCCGAACAGGGCGACGACCGGCGCGCCCAGTCCGGCGGCCAGATGCGTTATGCCGGAGTCGTTGCCGACATACAGCCGCGCATGGGCCAGGATGCCGGCCGCGGCCGGGAGCGCAGGCTGGGAAATGGTGGGCCATGCCGCCATTGCCGTCGGCGGCCAATTTGACTCGGCCTCTCCCAGCAAAAACACCGGCTGCCATCCCCGGTCCTGGCGCAGCCATGTTGCCAGCGCCAAAAAGCGGGGCAGCGGCCAGTTTTTGGCCCGGCTGCCGCTGCCGGGGTGTAAAATCACCGCCGGCCGGCCGGCCGTGATATTTTCCAGGAGCACACGTCCGGCATGTAAAATATTTTCCGGCAGCCGCAGTTGCGGAACGGCCGGCGGCGGGTTTGCGCCTGGCATCAGCAATGGCCGCCGCCAGGCGTCGGCCGCATGTTCGCCCGCGGCGGGTCGGGCTGGAATGGCGATAAAATATTTTATTCCGGCTTGTTGCAGGTTGCGGGCCAGGCTGCCGTCGCGGTCGGCCAGGTAACTGATGACCAGATCGAATTGCGAAAAATAATCGCGGAAAATCGGCGGCAACGGCTGATGTGGGGCGGGGGCGGGAGTAAAAGCTTCCGCCATTTCCGCCGCTTCGATGTCCGCGACCCGGTCGGCCAGCCCGGAGTCCTGCGCCAGCCAGGCATGGCGGCGCCGGGTGCGCAATTCGATTTGCGCGCCGGGATGGCGCCGGCGCAAGGCGGCCAGCGCCGGCAGGGTCAGAACGAAGTCCCCCAGCGCGCCGCCGCGCATAACCAGGATATTACGGATGGGCATAGCAATTTCGGATGATTAACCGCCAAGGACGCCAAACTTCACGGCGCCGTCAGCGGCGTCAATTCCGAATGACTGCCGGCCGCGGACTTCCCATTCCAGGCGGGGCAGGCATTTACCGGCGCGCGCGGCCAGCGCGGCGGCGCAGGGCGGGAGGATCACCCGCGCCACGGTGTCCCGGGGTAAGGTCACGGTCAGGTTAAACCGGTCGGCGTCGCTCTGCCAATCCACGCCGATCGTTCCCCGGTCGTTCTCCAGCCAGCCCCGGCCCCAGGCGATGCCGGGAACGGGCAGCGGCGCGATGACCGGGTCGGCATATCCGCGCTTGCCCGGGCGGATGCCGCAGAGGCATTTGAAGAGCAAGGTTCCGGCATAGGCCGCGAAGCCGTGGGCGTTGGAGCGGGTGTCGCGGCAAAGGGTTTCCCACAGGGTATCGCCGGCTTCCGTCATGGGCCGGCAGATATCGCGGACGTCCCGGACGACGACTTCCGCGTCCCCGTGTTCCAAGGCATAAGCCAGGCGCGGCCAGAGCGCAAACAAACCCGCGCGCGACATGGCAAAGAGGCGGTTGTCATCCGCGCGCGGTTCCTGGTTGATTCTCAGGTCCCGGAGCGTTTCCCAGAGACGCGCCGCGCCGGCCGGATCGAGGACGCCGCTCCACAGCAAGAAATATTGCGTGGCTTCCGAGCGGGCATACTGGCCTTTGGTGCCGAAGGTCATGACTTCCGGGCGCGCCACCGGCTGCAACTGGCCGCCGCATATTTCGAATGCATCGGGCACGAGCCGCCCGAACCGGTTGCGCCCGGCGGTCTCCAGAAACGACTGGGCCATTGTCCGCAAATGTCCCCGCACCACATCGGCCCGCGCGCGGAGTTGTTCGGACCCGGTTGCCTGCGCCCAGGCGGAGAGCGCCTTGTAATACAGCGCGTTCATACCCACGCCGATTCCGGTCTTGGCGCTGATTTTCGACCAATCCAGGAAACCGCAGATATCCGGCGCCGCTTCAATCAATCCCAGGTGGTTGGCATGGCGGTGCACATCCGCGAGAATGCCTTCAACCGCTGCGTGGAATTGATCCGGAAAATCCTCCCCGGTGAATTCCCGGTGCAGGAACCCCTGCAGAATAAAGGACAGGTTATGGCCGATGGTGATTTGATTATTCCCGCCGGCGCAGCAAAGCACGCCGTTCTTGGCCAGGCCGGGCCAGGCCGGCAGATAACCGCGGCAATCCGCGAACATGTTCAAAAAAGCGCGTGAGACCGCGGTGTCGCCGTAAAATATATTGCCGGCTTCGATTTCCCAGTATGAATCGCAGAGGTAAATCCGGCGCTCATGGGACGAACAGTCCACGTATAAGTCCGGCGCGCAAACCCGCAGGGTCTGTCTGGCCGCCGCCACGGCCCGGTTGAGCGCCGGGTCGGAACATGCCAGCGCGCCGCGTTCCCGCTCGGGCAAAACGCACCACTCCCGCGCCGCGATGCCGTGGATCGTCACGGTTTCCCCGGCGCCGGGCGGGATCACGAGGCAGAGATAGCGCGCGCTGAACGGATGCCAGGTTTGATAAAATATCCGCGCGCCGTCGCCCCGGATTTTAAAGCCGTGAAAAACGGTTTTGGCGTCAACGATCGCCGGCGCGCCGTTCGTCCGATCCAGCCATTCCAGGTAATAGCAGGCGAGTGTCATGCCGGCCGGGATGTCGGCGTCCAGTTCGAAGAGCCCGCCCCGGGTGCCGCCCAGATCGAAAACCGCGTAGCGGGACGCATCACCCGCGGCGATGGTCTCGTGGTTGCCCGTTGAAAACCCATCGCCGCCGGTGAAAAACCCGCCATCGCTGCCGATAAATCCGCGGTCAATCACGGACGCGGTCAAGGTCCGGCGGAAGGTCGGCAAAGGCATGGGGCGGGGGCGGAGTTCCGGGGCGGTTTGCGCGGCCTGGGCCGGCAGCCAGCCGCGGCCGTCATAATCGGGCGCGGCCCAGTTCCGGTCCAGTTTGTCCGCCAGAAAATATTCCGCGGGGTAGGTGGAGCGCAGCGCCTTGGCTTCGGCTTTGGCAGCGAAGGCCTGCCAGTTGCGTTCTTGCCAGTCGTTGCCGCTGAAAATAGTCTGTCCGTCCAGTTCCAATGCCAGGGCAAAGCCGGGATCGCCGTAATCGTATTCCGTCCTGGGGCCGACATAAACCAGCTCCAGGGCGATGCAGTTCCGGCCCGGGCGCAACCGGTCGGTCACCGGGAAGGAATCCACATACGCGTATTGCGCCGGCGAACGCGCGGGGCCGGCCATGACGAACCGTCCGTTGACATGCACCTTGTAAAGCGTGCGGGCGGCGACGTGCATGACAGCGGCTGCGGGAATGGCATCCAGGTTGAAAATCCGGCGGTAGGATCGGTGACAAAATGGGGTGGCAGGGTCGGCGACGGTTTGCCCGAAATCATAGGCGGAACGTGTCAGGACCAGCGTTTGTTCGGCGGGCGTTAAGGCGGGGGCAATCCAATGGCGTTGTAAATCCTGCAATAAATTTTGCATATGGCATTCCCGGGCAGCTTGTCCGGCGCCGGCTAAAAAGCTGTCAGAGCCAGCACGTCCAGCGCCAGGCCGCAGAGCAGGCCGGCGCCCCCCCAGGCGCGGCAGCGGGCGGGCGTGGCCAGCCGGCGCGCGACGGTCGTGCGGAACTTGTAAGGGCTCCAGACCAGCACCATGCCGGCAATCACCAGCAGGTAGGCCAGGGTCACCATGACCAGGCGCCAGGGCGTGGCTTCCAGGAAGGCGGTATCGAGGATCGGCATTGGCGCCAGCAGCAGGAGCCCGCCCAGGGCGCGCACGGCGAGCAATTCATCCATGAACATTATGATCAGCAGCCAGGCCGCCGGCGCCAGTATCCAGACCAGATTACGGTGTTCATCCACCCAGTTGATCCGGGCGTGCAGCAGCATCCAGACGGCCCAGGCCATGGCCAGTGTGGTTAAGATCCGGCCGGCGGCGATGTCGCGCGGGAAGCGCGCCAGCCAAGCGAGCGACCGGCCGGGGAGCAGCAACAAGAGCATACTCAGGCCAATCAAGATTAAACCGGCGATAACCGTCACAAAAGCAAGTCCGTGCATAATTCCAATTCCAATCACAAACCATAATCATATCTGGAAGATCGTGGCGATGCAATCATAATGGGGTAAAACATTCCGCCCGGCCGTAAAGCGCCTGGGGGGTGGCGCGTTCCACGCGCACCGGGATCAGGTCGCCGGCCGCCAGATCGGGCGGGGCATCGAACACGACGATTTTATTGGTGCGCGTGCGCCCGGCCCAGCGGGCGGGGTTGCGCCGGCTGGGGCCTTCCGCCAGCGCCTCCACCGTGGATCCGACCAGGGCTTGGTTGATGGCGATGGTGCGCCGGTTTTGCGCGGCGATCAGCGCATGGTTGCGCCGCAGCTTTTCCGCCGCCGGCACGTCATCCGGCATGTCCGCCGCCGGCGTGCCGGGGCGCGGGCTGTATTTGAAAATGAAGGCGTT
>CAZYXU010000172.1:0-7456 GCA_964650945.1 uncultured Verrucomicrobiota bacterium
GCGCATCCGCAGTATAACAGCTTGCCGGCGCCTAAAATGCGTTGCATCAGCGGAATCCATTGCGTCATCTCCCGATGCGCCGCGCCGGGCTGCCATTGGATGCCGTGCAATTCCGGCAACTCCAGCAGCATTTCCAGCTTGTCCAGCGCCTCCGGCCCGTCCAGATGCATCATGGCATGATCCATATGGCGCGCCTGGGCGCGGATGCCCGGCAACAGAAATTCGTGCGCCGTGGCGGGCGACACCAGCGCCAGCGTATCGTCCTGCACGGGGAAGGTCTTGCCCGGCCCCCAGCACAGGAAGCCGGCGCTGCCCGACTGGCCGCGGGAAGTGCTGATTCGATAATAAGTGTCCACCATCTCGCAAAACATCCGGTCCAAAAATTCCCGCGCCCAGCGCACGCGCTCCGGGGCGTCATAAAAATCCATCATGAACGGCTCGTTGCCGCGCAACGACGCCAGGGCATCGCCGCCGCCGTGCAGGTCGGGCATCTGGGCAATGAACCGGCCCCGGGCTTCGGCGGCAACCCGTTCCATCATTTTAATGGAAAGTTTATACCAGCGGTTTTCGCGGTAATCCGGAAAGCCTTTAAAGGTTTCCCAACTCGCGATCGCCGGCTCGGTCCAGGTGGTGTCGGGTAAAAAGTTGAGTTTGCAGCCCAGTGTGGCGGTCATGAAATTCGGTCCCAATCCCGCGCGCATCGTCGGCAGGGCATCGCCCATGAACGCCGTGGCCGCCATGCGGGCGGTTTGGCGTTCGATGACATAATCAAGATTCGTCCATTGCTCTTCCAGGGTGGCCGGCGCGGGAATGGCTTTGGGCAGGACCCCCCTTTTCGGGGCTACCACGGCCAGGTGGACCCGGTCGAGTATTTCGCCGCGCCACCAGGCTTCCAGGCGTTGAAATGCCTTGTCAGCATCCGGCTTGAATTCAAGCATATTTGTCATGTTATCCCGTGTATTTTGTGTATTTTGGAATGATTGACGACGATTGATAGGCAGTATAAAACCCGGCTGAATAATTGCAACAGCATTTATTCTTGATCTTTACCAGCATTCAGGCGTAAGATGTGCGCCAAAACTATTAGGCCATCCATGAACGCCGGCGCCCCGTATGAGCGATAAAAACGATATTCTGCAAGACCTGAACCTTATCCCCGACTGGGCGCGCCAACCCGCCGGCGGGGGTGTGCAAATCAATGTTTCCCATGCCGGCGGCGGCGGCCGGCCGGAACGCCGCTTCGAGCAACGCTCCGGGCCCCGCCCGCCCCGCCATACCGGGCGGCCCGATGGCGGACGCGGCCGGCCGCATAATCCCGCGCACTCGGATGCCGCCCGGATGCGGCCGCGTTACCGTAACGACGAGGAAATACCGGACGACCATCGCGGCATGCCCGCCGGCATGTACCGGATCAATTTCATTCCCGAACGCCGCGGGCTCAAGCCGCTGGTCAACCAACTGGCGCGCACCCATCGGGCCTGGCCGCTGAATGACGTGGCCAAGATGTTTTTGAGCAAACCGGATTTCTACGCCGTCAAACTGGAAGTGGCACCGCCGGGCGGCGCGGACGCGGCGGACGCCGCCAAACCGCCGGCGCTTTTCCAGTGCGCCGAATGCCAGCAGGTGTTTCAAACGCGCGATGCGGCCCTCAACCATGCCATCCGGCAGCATTTTGCGCTCTATTTCGACATGGAAGAGCAGCCGGGCGAACCGCCCAAGGGTAATTTCGCCATCGTGGCGCGCTGCGGACTGAGCGGCATCCTGCTGGGGCCGCCCAATTACCATCTCTACAACGAAAAGATCCAGGACGTGCACCGCCAGCGTTTCCCCGACATGCCGATGGAAGCTTACCGCCGGCAGATTGTCAACGAAACCGACCCCGCCCTGTTGGAACAATGGAAGCAGGAAGTTTCGCGCCAGACCTTGTACCGCACCAAGCGCGAGCCGGAACCCCGGGAATTCAAGCGCCAGTCCGAGGCCGAGTCCTTTTTCAATTCCGCTTACGCGCCGGCGCTGGTGCGGGAAGGACAGCGCTTCATCATCCCGGGCACAGTGGTGCAGAACATGGAAGACCAGGGATTGCAACACGCCATCAAGCAGATTTGGCTCCGGGAAAACCGGTCGCCCATGCGCATCACCCTGGCCGTGCGCCCGGCCTTCAAACAACTGGGCCTGCACGTCTTCCGCGCGCCGGATAAAACCGTTTTCGTGACGTCCATCCCCCCGCGGCCGCTGGGCGACGCGCAAACCACGCCGGAAGTGTCCTTCATCCTGCAATACGTTGCGGAACACCCCAACTGCACCATGGAAGAATTGACGCAAGCCTGGGCGTCCAGCGGTATGGCTGCGCCCGGCGCCGATGCGCCCGCCGGTCCGGCCCCGGACGCCGCCCCGATCAAGGACGGCCCGGCGGACGCCGCCAAGCCCTCAGCTATTGCCCTCCCCCTCCGCTGGCTGACTGACAAGGGTCATATCATCGAATTTTTCAACGGCAAATTGGTTGTGCCCAGCGCGGAAGATCAGCCCCACGGCGCGCCATCCGCCGGCGCGGATGTTCAGGCCGGCCAGGATAAGCCGGCAGCGGCCGGCAATTGACAAGGCATTGCCATCTTAAGCATGCGCTAATATGGCCGACATCACTCTAACCTGCCCAAGTTGCGCGAAATCCACCGCCGTCTCCGAATACGCGGCTGGACCAACCATCGCCTGCCCCGCCTGCGGCGCAGTGATACCGCTGCCGGCCCGGACCCAGCGTTCGCGCTTCACCCTGCGCAAAGTCGAACCGCCCCCGCCGCCTCTCCCCGGGGATGCCAAGCCTGAGATTCCCCGCGGCCCCAGCGTGGAAGACCGGAATAAATCCGCCTTTTTGAAGCGTGACATCCGGCGCGTCAAGCGCGACAAGTGGGCGCAACGCTCAAGCTGGCTGCTTTTCCTGGCATTGACCGCGGCCTTGTATTACCTGCGTTTTCAAGGCGGCCATACCGGCTGGATGACCCTGGAGGACTTGCAGTTATACGGCATGATCGCCATTGGTGTAATATATGTCGTCATCATTATCTGCGCCTTGGCGGACAACATGTTCGACGGGCTGCTGGCGATTGTCGCGCCGCTTTACCCGTTTTATTACATCTTCCTGGTGTCCGGCGCCGTCTTCCTGCGCGCGGTGTCCGCGGCTTTGCTGCTGGTATTCGGCAAAGACCTGGCCGGCCGGCTGCAGACCTGGGCAACCATGCTGTTCGATACCATCAATTACTGGATTCGCAACGCATGAACCACCTTGTTCACGCCCGGGTCAGCCGCGCCGCCCTGCGTCATAATGTCCGGCTGTTGCGCCAGTTGAGCCGGCCGGCCAAACTCTGCGCCATGGTCAAAGCCAATGCCTACGGCCATGATGCCACCCTGGTCACCCGCGCCCTCGCCGGACTGGCGGATGCCTGGGGGGTGGCCACCCTGCCCGAGGCCGTGGCCCTGCGGGCAGGGGGATTGCGCGAGCCGATCCTGGTTTTCTGCCCCTTGGATGACTATTACGGGGATTCCCGCGCTTGCCGGGAGGCGCTGGACGCCGTCATTGACCACCAATTGCAACCCGTTATCACCGCCGCCGCCGGTTTGGAATTGCTCGCGCGCCATGCGCGCCGGCGCCGGCAGCCGGTCGGCCTGCACATCAAGGTGGACACCGGCATGGGCCGCAGCGGCTGCCCCCCGGCGGAACTCCTGCCGCTCCTGCAGCAGGCCGCGCGCGCGCCGTTCCTCCAGGTAGCCGGGTTGTGCAGCCATTTCGCCGGCGCCGATGCGGCCGACTTGCAAGGGGCGCGGGAACAGGCGCGTATTTTCGCGCGTCTGGCGCAGGCTGCCGCGGCAGCCGGCCGGCGCCCGCCGCTCCTGCACCTGGCCAACAGCGCCGCCATTTTCAACCTGCCCGCCGCGCGCTGGGACATGGTGCGCCCCGGGATCGCCATGTACGGCTACGGCGGCAACCATCTGCGCGGTTCCCGCCGCCTGCGGCCGGCGCTGGCAGTGGACGCGCCGGTGGTCATGACCAAGCGCCTGCCCAAAGGCCATGCCTGCGGCTATGGCGCCACCTTCATCACCCGCCGGCCCACCCGCATCGGGCTGGTCTATGCCGGCTATGCCGACGGGTATAACCGCCGGCTGTCCAATGCCGGCGTGGTGGATTTCGACGGGCGCCGCGCGCCCGTGCTGGGACGGGTCAGCATGGATGCCATCATCGTGGACATCACGAATATTCCCGCGGCGGGCGTCGGCAGCCGCGCGCGGCTGATCAGCCCGCGCCGCGCCGACCCCCACTCCGTGGAATCGCTGGCCCGGGCGCTCGATACCATCCCGCATGAAATTACCTGCGCCCTGGGGCCGCGGGTGAGCCGTTGTCTGGTGGCTTGACTGTTGCGCGGTTTTAGCGTATTTTATTTAGTAGATTTTGCGAGGAGGTTTGACCGTGGCATTTCTAATTGGCATGTCCGAGGGACTGCGCGGACAAAAATTCGAAATCAAATCGGACCGCACCAACATCGGACGGGGTCCGACCAACGATATCGTGATCAACGACGGCGCCGCTTCCGCCCAGCATTGTTACATCTCCCGGCGCGGCGGCCGCTATGTGCTGCACGATATGAATTCCACCAACGGCACCTGCCTGAATTTCGACCGGGTCAAGGAAGCGGAGCTGCAGCCCAAACAAGTCATCCAAATCGGCTCCTCCGAATTCATGTTTGATGACGACACCATCCCCCCCACCCCGCTGGCGGCAACCACCCTCGCCACGGCCAATGTCGTGGACGACGTTGCGCCGCCCGACGTCAAACCCAAATCTTTCTCCAGCGTGTCGCCCTTCGGCGCCCGCCAGCGCGATAACAAGAACATCTGGACGGCGGTGATCGTCATCGTGGGCATTCTGGCCCTGGCTGGTGTGATCTTTTTCGTCACCCGGATCTTACAGTAGTTCCGGCTTCATCGTTCATGCTTCCCCGTCAAAGCGGAGGGAACTGCCATGCCGCCGCCGCGCCTGTATTTTGAAAACCGGCGGCGGGGCGTTACCTTGCTGGAATTGCTGGCGGCCATGGCCATCTCCGCGCTGGTCTTCGCCGTGCTGCTCGCCGTCTATTTCACCGTGATCCAGACCGTTGGGCGGCAGGCCGGCGGCCGCGGCGGGGCCGCCGCGGCGGATGCCCTCGACACGCTGGCACGCGACTTCATGTGCGCCATGGCGCCGGACAACATCACCAACCTGCCCCTGACTTTGGAACCCGCCACCAATGACATCCCGGGGATGATCTGCCGGTTTTACACGGCGGAACCCTGGTCGCCTGACCAGGGCCCCTGGGCCTATGTCGCGCGCGAAGTGCAAATCCAAATGCAGCCCGGCGCGGCGGGCGGCTACGCCCTGGAACGCATCCGCCGCCCTTTGCCGGGCGCCGCCGATGCCACCAACACCACCCGCGACATCTGGCAACCCTTGCGCGCCATGGATCTGGCGGTATATGACGGCGAGAGCTGGAACACTTCCTGGGCCGGCGAAGATTTGCCCCGGGCCGTCCGGCTCAACCTGACATACGGCGACACCCCGGCGCAAACCCTTTCCATGGAAATCCCCATCCCCGCCGGCATCCCCTTCGGCCCCACCAATGCCGCCGCGCCGGGCAAACAGACTCCGCCGGATTCTCCTGCCAGATAGAGTAATTTTATTTTCTGAAGGTTTCGCCCGCGAAAAACGTCTATAGGATAAAGTCGCCCTGATTAAGGAGCGCAATGGATACAAGCACGCAATCCGGGCCGGCCGACCTCGCTGCCTCCGGCGACCGGAGTTTTGAAGAGATTATGGCCGCTTACGAAACAGCCTTGTTGCGTTATGCGGCGCGGCTGGTGAATGACGTTTCCGCCGCGCAAGACATTGTCCAGGAAACTTTTATAAAACTGCTGCACATCTGGCGCAACGGTGCGCACGCCACTGCCAACCTGCGTCCCTGGCTCTATCGCGTGGCGCATAATACGGCCATTGATTACATCCGCCGTGAAAACAGGTTACGCCGGCTGCACGAACGCGAGGCGGCGGAACGGCCGGCGCCGGCAATCAGCGCCGACCATTCCGATGATCATGCGAAAAAAATTCAAATGGCGCTGGAACAATTACGCCACCTGAATCCGGCCGAGCGGCAGGTAGTGCTTTTGCGCATTCAGGAAGGTTTGTCTTACAGGGAAATCAGCCTGGTCACCGGCCGCACGGAAGGCAACGTCGGTTGTATATTGCATCAGGCTGTCAAAAAAATCACCGCCCACCTGAAACAGGCCGGCCTCATCAATCAGGGAGGTTTGCCATGAATTGCCGGGAAATACAAGATTTATTGACGTCCCACCTGCTGGATGAATTGACGCCGGCACAGAACGCCGCCGTCCGTGAACATCTGCAATCCTGCCCGGCCTGCCAAATTGAAGCGCAAGATTTACAGGGCACCTTGCAGTTATTGCGCACCGGCCTGGCGGATACCGCCGGACTGCCGACCCGCCTGTCCGATAAACACGCATGGCGCGTATATGAGGTGTTATGCCGGGAACGGTCATGGATCAAGCGGGTGATTTTTCAGCGGCATATCGGAACCCATTTGATGCGCTGGGCGGCGATTTTCCTGGGAATCATGCTGCTGTCCGGCTTGTTCCTGCCCAATCTTGCAACCGTCCGTGAAAAGGCGCGAAGGGTGAATGATCTGTCAAATCTCAACGCCATTTATAGAGCAGCATCGGCGTGGGGATTGAATCCATCCGACAGTTTTCGCCCCGAATTTCCGCCTTCACTTGAAGAAGCGGCCAAGGAAAGCGGGCTGTCGCCGGAAGATTTTGTCAACCCCTCAACCAAAAAGCCAATTGAATATTTTCCCGGCACCGACAAGGATGCCGACCGGCCCATATTAGTCAGTCAAGGCAAAGGCGGGCGCAATATTGTCAAGGTTGCCGGGAATGGCATGTGGGTTGAAGACGGCACACCGGAAGCGGCAAAACTGGACCAGCAACTGGCATCCTTACGGCAGAAAGCCGGAAGCCGGGGCGATATATCAGAGAAAATATCAGGCGAAATGCCTCCACCAAAAGGAAACGAGATGGCTGGCCGCGCCCGGCAGGAGCAGCTTCAACAGAAATTGGAAGAATATGCTTCTGCAGCCGCGGGCGGTGACCGCGGTTCCGCGAAACCGGTAAGTTCCCCGGATGCGCCGGCGGCGCCAGAATCCCGACGGCGTGCCGGCGTCGGGCAAACCGCACCCAGCGCCACGCCCGGCAGTGCGGGGGCCGATAGCGATAGCGCTATCATGGATTATGCGGCGGCAGAACTAGAGGCCCCCGCCCGCAAGCCCCCGGAAAAACCCGAAACCAAGGAGATCAAGGTTACCGCCAGTAAAAGTCCCGTGCATGATATTGCCATGCCAGCGCCTTCAACTTTTGCGCGCAC
>CAZYXU010000173.1:0-7375 GCA_964650945.1 uncultured Verrucomicrobiota bacterium
CCCCCAATCTCAGCCTCCGCTGCGTCCCGCTACGGCCTTAGGCGAGGATTTGGGAAGGAACAGTGATCAGTAAGCAGTGTATGGTGTTAGGGGTTCGGTGTTCAGGGTTCGGTGTTCAGGGTTCGGTGTTCAGGGTTCGGAAATGAACTATTCAGTATTTACTCTTCACTGCTTACTGTTCACTGCTTACTGTTCACTACTTACTGTTCACTACTCACTGCTCACTGTTCATATTCCGTGGGGTCAGCGCCCGGTTCAAGCTGCATGCCGTCCACCCACATTGTGCCCGGCTCACTCAAGCGGATTTCGAACATGCCGGCGGATGACTTGGCGGGAATGACGCCGGTAATCCAATGGCGTTCCCACTTTGTGGCAAGGGTGACGCTTTTGTTTTCTCCGTAAGGCTTTTCCGGATTCATTTCCGTACCGCGCATCCAGGCCTTGAGCCCGGCGCGGCTGCCCTTAAGATACACTGAAAACGTATAGGTTCGCGGCTGCGCGTGTTGCGGCGCACAGGCGGCATGGATGTACTCGTACTTACCCGCCACTGGCGCATCGCCGGGATACTCAAACTTCAGACAATGCTGTCCGAACAAGGCCCCGCCCCGCTGGATGGACCCCCCCATGCTGATCAGGGAATAGTCCGGCCAACCTTCGGCGGTTTGCAGATCAAAGTCCGGATTGGGCATGACATTTTTGCGGTCAGACCGCCAACCGAACGGCAACTCTGTTTCCGGATTAGGCAGGTCCGCCTTGAGGATCGTCTGCGACACCATCAGCGCCGCGGCGGATGCCAACGGTTTTTCCAGGCGGATGCTGTAGGCGCGAGTGGCATAGGGCTCAAGCGTATCGGACACCACGGCGCCTTTCCGCGCCGGAGTCCCGCCGCCGAACAGGACGTCACAGTCCGTCAAGCCGGCCAACTCGAACCGGCAGGCCACGGGATAATGGCGGGTGTTGGCCGCCAACAGCACATGCGCGCCGGCGGGATCGGCGAGTAGCGCGGCTTGAACGGCCGGATATTTTTCCTTGAGCGGATCGAACGGATCGTCCTCGAAGACCGGCGCGGCGGACGGCGTGTCGAGCAGCGCTTTGCGATAGACCGGCTCGCCCGGCACGGCCGGCCCCACAATGAAGGGGGTCAAAACCCGCATTTCCGCGCCCAGCTGTTTAAAGGTCGCCCAATTCGCCGGGCGCACCCACGGGTAAGCATAATACAGGATGCCCGTCGCCTTGTGAATCAACGCCAGGTAGGTCTGGCACCGCTGCTCATTGTGCGTCAACGGCCGCTTTCTACACCCGCTCCACAGCGGGCCCGCGAGCACCTGCCAGTTGGCCTGCCGGTGCGCGAGCGCGCGTTGACCCGTCATCCAGGTGATCTTGGAAACATGGTTGGGCGTGGTGCGCGTGCCCTCGGCCGCGGGCGGCGACCAGTAGGGATCGGTCATGAGAATGTCGCACCAGTTGACATACTCATCGCCCTCGGGAATATGGCTCGAATAATTCACAATCACCGGGTGATAGCCGTCGGCGGTGCGGATTCGGGCATAATAATCCTGTCCGAACTTGTACTGGTCGAAAAAGGTCGCGGCCAGGGGCTCATCCAGAATGAAGTACCCGATCAGGTTGGCGAATTCCTTGACCCCGCGCACGGCATCCAGGCAGCGATCTATATTCTTGTTGTAGAATTCGCCGTATATGGCATTGCGCTCGGCGATTGACACCGGCAAATCCATGACGCTTTTAAGGCTGATCAGGTTCTTCCCCGCTGTCGCGCGCTTGACTTGTTCCAGGAGGTCGCCCGAATAGCGGTCATAAATTTCCCAGGTGATGTTTGACACACACTCGTCCGGATGCGCGATGACGAAGAGCCCATTTTCCGCCGCGCGCTGCTGGTACTGGACCATGTCTTCAGGCGTGCCGCGGTTCCAGACCATAAACGTGTTGAATCCGCAGTCCGCAAGCTGCCGGAAGGCCGACTCGTCATCGGGCTTGACGCCGCTCATGCACATGCCAAAGGCAAAGAAAGGCTTTGCATTGTTGAGCGCGACGCGCCGGTCCTGGTTAATTTTCCATTCCAAGCCGGGTTTGGGCGCGCGCTTGACCAGCGGCAGGACCACCGTGAAAAAGTCCGGCTTGTCCAACGGCCGCAACGCGACCGTGACGGCGCCCGTTCCTGCCGTCAGGGTTTTTAACGGGAACGCGATCCGGGATTCGGCGGACAGAGCTTCGCTTTTACCCAACACATTTCCGGCGGTGTCGCGCACTTCCACGCGCATGGCGGCCAGACTTTCCGGCGGCAACCCAATCCGGCAGACCGCCGCCGCCTGTGCCTCATCCGTGTAATAGTTCCGATCGAGAAACGCCGTCATCACGTTCAGCGCGGAGCGATCCTCGACCAAAACGGTTTCCAAAACCTCGTTGCGGGCGGGGTCCCGCAACGTCAGCGTCACTTCCCGCGCACAAAGCGTCTCCACCGGCACGGTGATCGAGAGCGCCTGTTTCAAGGGTCCAGCCAGGGTCAGGGTCTGCTCGATGTTTTGCGGCGCGCCGCTGA
Source organism: uncultured Verrucomicrobiota bacterium (assembly GCA_964650945.1). Taxonomy (GTDB): domain Bacteria; phylum Verrucomicrobiota; class Kiritimatiellia; order JAAZAB01; family JAAZAB01; genus JAXGPF01. Next base: position 2,558 of record CAZYXU010000173.1, read on the forward strand.
CGGGCCGGTCCGCCACGCCCAGGACCAATTCCGCCCGCTGACGGTTGAAGCTCAAAACCTGAACTTCGATCGCATACACTGTCCCACGCTCCCGCATGGCATAGGGCAATACCCGCGCGCCGGCGATGCGCGCCAAGGGCGGAACGGTCAAGCGGATAGGCGCCAGACCGGTCAGAGGACGGAAGGCTTCCCGCTCATGAAATCCGCGTACCACGGGCGACCAGGTGCTGGCCGCGCGTTTTTCCTCGACCACCACATGTTGGGCGTCAATCAGCGGAACACGCCGGTTCCGGGCAAGATTGATGCGGATATTCTCAAGTGGCCCGTATGAGGCCAAAACATAGAGCGGCAGCGCCAACTCCGCGCTCCACCCGTCCGGTCGCACATGCGTGGCCGAGCGCCAGGGCACATCCCACTGCAAATCCCGGTTCATCGCGGGACCGGACCCGCTGACACGCCGCTCGTCCTTCGCGTTCGCGAAGCTCAGCATATAGTGCAAATACATTGCGCCGCCCGTGCCGGGATCGAGAAACAACTCAATGGACTCGTCGTTGCAGGCGCCCCGATCATGTCCCTTGACAATTGGTTGCAGGGCATTGATGTCGGCATTGACACAATCCACGCCCAGATAAAGCCAGGCGTCATCATAGGCCACCCGGAAGGTCGTGTCGTCCGTGCGCCGGCCATCGCCCTTGAAAACCGTGAATTCGCCGTTCGCCCCGGCCCGCTCCCAGCAAGCCTCGTCCAGGCGTCCGTCCAGCGTCGGCGGTTCATCCGCACGCATGGCGGCGCAACCGACTTCCTTCACGGCGGCGGGCGGCCCACCCATCGCCAATGCCGCACTCAAAAATACGGCGCCAAAGACTGGTTTACGTGTAATCATGGCGTTCTTTATTAATAATAATCATAATGTGCAACGAGACAACACTTTGCACAAGGGGATTCCTGCGGCGTTGATCTGATTACTGGAATGCCGGTTAGACCGCTCATGGTCGTCTTCAAACTGGCTGCTTTCTTGGGTCAGCGATGGCTCCGGCTGTCTTTCCATCATACAGGAGCCCCTGCTATGCCCACTACGGGTGCAGCAAGGACTCCATACGATTTATTTTTCGCCGGCCGATTACTTTGCGGCAGGCGCCGCGGTCAATACCTTCGGTAACGGTTTCGTGCAGAAGAACCAGTCAAAGCACTTAACGTCTTTATCCACATTCTCCACCCTGTCCTTTGCCGCCCCGCACGAACCTGGAGGTGGAATGATAACGTCGTCTCCCGGCTGCCAGTCCGCAGGGGTGGCTACCTTGTTCGCATCCGATGTCTGCATCGCCATTAGCAGCCGCTTGATCTCCTGAAAGTTCCTGCCGTTGGAGAGCGGGTAGTAGATCAATGCGCGGATTTTTCCGATGGGGTCGATGAAGAACACTGCCCGAACCGCTTTAGTGTCATCGGCCGAGGGCTGCAGCATCCCATATTTCTTGGATACTTCCATCTTGATATCAACGATCAAAGGGAAGGTCACTTCCACGTTTTTCATGCCCTTGAACTCAAGTTTCTCCTTGATCGTCCTCAACCATGCGATGTGACTGTAAAGGCTGTCAATCGACAGCCCCACCAACTTGCAATTCATCGACTCGAACTCCGGCATCATGGTCGCGAACGTCATAAACTCTGTCGTGCAAACGGGTGTAAAGTCAGCCGGATGGCTGAACAGGATCACCCACTTGCCCTTGTAATCTGCCGGGAAATCGATCGGACCCTGCGTCGTTTCCGCCTTGAAGGCTGGCGCGTCCTCGCCGATCAGAGGGACACGAACGATCGAATTCGTTTCATCGGCCGACACGCATATGCGAGGCAGAGCCAGCATAAGAACCACCGATATAATTTTCATTCTCATCTTACACTCCATTTGTTCGATTTTTATCTTACCCAAATTCCACACATGAATTTAGATTCACGCGCAGAATTCCATGCCACATCTGATATTCACAACCGTTCCTCCTTTCTCGTGCGTTTACTGATGATGCACCAACGTCTCCATATAGTGCCAAACAAAAATAAATTAGCCCGAGAGCCTTACGAGCGCTATAGGATATAACCCTACCGTAGATGATGGAACCTTTAGTCCTTGATGATTTCCTTCCCCGACATGCCTCTTGCCAACCAGCCCGGCCCATCGCCAACTGTGATGCGCAAACCTCGAACACACGGTTTCCCGCCGTGCTTGCCCGGTTCAATCTTAATCACATCGCGATAGCTCATAACAACCTCCCGCCCGTACGTTTCGCATAGGGCGCCGCTCGGCCAAAGTCGCGCGGGCTGCGACCCATAATATTACGGAATTGTCGGGCAAAATAATTGCTGTCGTCAAACCCTGTCGCCGCCGCGGCTTCCTTTACCAGCAGGCCGCCGGCCAGCAGGAGTTCGGCCGCTTTTTGGATTCTGAGCCGGATCAGGTAAGCGATGGGCGAAACATGCAACGCGCGGCGAAACGCGCGTTGAAGTGTGCTTTGTGACATGCGCGCCAACCGGGCCAGGTCGGCTAGTTTGACCGGTCGGTCAAGGTGCGCTTCCATATGCTCCAGCGCGGCGCTCAAACGGAGCAATACCCGCGATTCGGGGTCTTGGATGTTCGCATAGCAGCGCGAGAGCAAGCCCACCACCTGAAAAAAAAGGGCGGCGGCCATACACTGATATACCGGAAGTTTTTGCGTCTGCTCTTTGCGCATGTTTTCCAGCAAATCAACAACGACGGCCAGATGGGCGGGCGACAGTTTTAGCCGGCTCCGGAAGCCGCTTTGCCGGCGCAACCGCGGTTCCAGGGCGAATAACGCGCGGAATCCCGGCTGCCGTTCCATGTCTTTCAGGGGGAGTCCAAGTTTCTCAATATCGAAAATCACATTGTAAAGACCAAGCCCGTTGGTATTATCATAGGCATGGGGTTCCGCGCTGTGCACCACAAAAACATCCCCGGTTTCGATGGCATAGTTTTTGCCGCCGGCAACGTGATCGCCGCGGCCGGCGGCCACCACCACCAATTCGGTGAAATCATGGTCGTGGGCTTGGTGTGCGGACTGGGCGTCAACCAACAACACACATACCGGCATACCGGCGCGCGCGAAATATTTCGCCCGGGTGTAATGAGACGTGGCATTAATTAACGACATAATGACCATATAGTGCTGGCATTTGCTTAAATAGTCAAGGAAGGACAGAGGATGATATGGTATTTTAATAACAAGCCCTGAAAATATCATATGCTTTTAAGTATGATACAGCGGGGATGACAAGTTATCAAAGGGAAACCGGCATGCACATGATTCAAATCGGCGGAAAAGAATATCGGGATAAAGTGCTGGCCTGCTGGCTGGGAAAGAATATCGGCGGCACACTCGGCGCGCCCTGGGAAGGCAAGCGGCATACGCACGCCCTGACATTTTACGATCCGGTCCCCGGCAAGGCCGCACCGAACGACGATCTTGACCTTCAATTGATTTGGCTCAAGATGCTGGAAGAGCAAGGCGTGGACCCGTCCGTCCGGACTTTTGCCGAATACTGGGAACGTTATGCGTCAAGTTATCCCTGGGCCGAATATGGCTGTTTTATGCGAAATCGCGCGCGCGGCCTGGTGCCGCCGGCGGCCGGGTGCTTCGAGAATTATTTTATTGATGAAATGGGGTCGCCCATCCGCAGCGAAATCTGGGCTTGCCTGCATCCGGGCGATCCCCAGGCCGCCGCGCGCATGGCCTGGAAAGATTCGGCTCTGGATCACGCGGGCGGAGAGGGCACGTATGGAGAAATGTTCTGGGCCGCGGTGGAAGCGGCAGCCTTTGTGGAAAAAGAGCCGATGAATCTGATCCGCATCGGCCTGAACATGATCCCGCTTTCAAGTCATGTGGGCCGCGCGATCCGCGAAGCGGTGTGGGGCTACCAACACGGCCGGACCTGGGGCGAAGCCCGCGAATGCATCGCCAGCCTGTTTGGCGGCATCCGGCCCTGCCAGGCCGCGCCGAACCACGGATTCGAGATTATCGGCTGGCTGTACGGGAAAGATTTTGGCGACAAACTCTGCAAAGCGGTGAATTGCGGCTATGACACGGATTGCACCGGCGCCACGCTGGGCGCCGTACTGGGGATCATTGGCGGCACACGCGGAATTCCCGCCATGTGGCGCAAACCCGTGGGGGAAAAGGTAGTGCTCCACAAATTCACCGGCGACTGTGACGCGCCCAAAAACATCCGGGAACTGACCGGGCGCACAGTCGCCCTGGCGGAAAAAGTCATGCGCAGCAAGCCGCACGTGAGTTTTACCACGCGCACAGTGTTGCCACCGGATGTCCGCTCCATGCTCGCCCGCAACGACCTGGCGCTGGAAGCGCTCCGGCAGGATACGATGGCCGCCATCGAGTTGGCCGGCAACTTGGAAGTGTGGCTGCACTATGGCGGCGAACCGGTGTTGCGCCCGGGCGTAACCAAACGCATCCGGATTTCGGTGCCCGGCCGCGGACCGCTGCGCGTGGATTTGACCGTTCCAAAAGGGTGGCGGGTAATCCGCCAAGGGCTGGATATTTTCGAGCTGTTCAGCCGGGGGCCGGTGGCGGACAGAAACACCGTGCGGGTGAATATTGCGGGAAAAACAGCCAATTTCATCCTGCTCGGTCCGGTTGAAGCCAGGGGTTACCCCGCGGGAATCGTGATGCCGAAATGCCCCGGTTGCGGCGCCAGAGTGGAGGCATGCGTTTGCCGTAAGTGAAAATTTGATACCTGGCTTTTGCACCGCGCAAGTTTGGCGCGGGGCAAGGCGGCGAGGGTGATGGTGTATTC
>CAZYXU010000174.1:0-7362 GCA_964650945.1 uncultured Verrucomicrobiota bacterium
AAACTCGCGTTTTGTATAAATTCAGGATTCAGGGGCCAGAATTTAGAAAGATTACAAAATGCTCTAGATCAAAGTATTACGTCATCGTGAAATCCCGTCTCCCGAACACCGACCCCCGAACACCGAACACTGAATCCCGCACCCCGAACACAGAACACTTGCATCAGGGTTCGGCGTTGATCCAGGCGCGCACCGCGTCGCTTAAGCCGGTCACCGCCGCCAGGGTGGCGCCGCGCATCTGCCCGTCGCCGTCCGGCACTTCCACCCGCTCGCCCGGCCGCCGCCCCTGCAGGATTTCCGCCAGGCGTGAACGGTTGGGGATGATAGCCAGTTGGTCGTCATGGTCCCATTCGCCCAGGATATGGAATTGCTCCTCGCGGCCGTCGTCGTAACGCAGGACCACTCCGGTACCGGGGCCGGCGCGGTCGCTGGGGAAGTTCGCGAAATCGGTGGGCCGGACTTCGGCGAGCATCCGCTCCCATTCCATCCGCCGGCGCATCAGCAGTCCTTGGGTGTCCTTGGCCGACTTGTATTCGAAATTTTCGCGCAAATCGCCGAAACCGCGGGCGACGCCGATCTCGCGGCTGTTGGCGGGGATCTCCTCCGTGATCAGTTTGTGTAATTGCGCCTGGCGCGACCGGTATGACCGCCGCGCCGTCAGGCGCGCCGCCGCGGGCGGCGGGGCCGCTTCCCGCAGCGCTTCCTCAAGTTCCGGGCGCAGTTTGACTGTTTGCAGGAGGAGGGCGGCGTTGTTAATGTCCGCGCCCAGGTTGGCGGTCTTCAAACGCAACGCGAAATCCCGGCGCTGCTGGGGATCCATCGCGACCAGGGCGGCGGCCAGCCAGTCCGGATCGGCCAGGGAATCGCGCAATTGGTTGCGGGCGCGGGTGCGTCCGACGCCCGCCATGGCCGGATTTTCGAGCAGGTTGATGACGGCGAACGCCAGGCGGTCGGGCGTCATCAGGGCATATTGATCGCGGATGCCGGGATTGCGGCACAGCCAGGCGGTCAGTTCCAGGGACGGTGCGGGCGCCTGCAGCAACTCGCGCAGGATTTCCGCGCCGCGCGCATTCTCGCCATCGGCTTCCAGCGCGCGCCAGATTTCGTTCAACGCGCCGGCATCCGCCGCCCGTAAAACGGCCGGGAGAATTTGCCGGAAAAGTTCCGGCTGCAGCCGGTGCAGGCAGCGGCAAAACGGCGCCTGGCTGCGGACGGGCAGGCGGGGCAAAGTGTCGGAGAAAATATCGGGCGCGAGCAATGCCGCGGCCGCCTCCGCCAGACCCGCCGCCGCCGGCGTTGCGCCGAGTTCCTCCAGCGCCAGCAGGGCGCGCGCGCGCATAACCTGCTCGCGTTTCCCGGCGGCGCCCAGAATAAATCCCAGGCGATCGGCCAGCAAGGCCGTAATCTCCGCCGCCGGCGGTTCGGCGCGGCCGCGGATTTCCTCCACTCCCTGGAAGATTTTTTCAAAATCGTTTTCCCGCCGGAATGCGGCCAGCCATTGCGGATCGTTGGTTTGCTCCCGGGCGCGGATGACAATCGGGTCGTTGCGGCGGGCGGGCAGGGAAATTAACGGATCTTCCTTGAGCTTTTTGCGGGCGGCATCCCAGAATCGCTTCCAGCCGGCTGCCGGCAGCAGGTGCGTGGTCATCCATTCCTGCAGCCGGACCACGGTGAAAGGGCCGAAAGATTGCAGGATTTCCCGCGCGGCGCCCGCGGAATCTTCCTCCATCCGCCGGTGCGCATCCGCCGGATCGGCGTAGTGGCGCGCCAGGATGCTGTCGGGCGGCAGCAGCATCAGGTTGGCGGCGGCATGCGCCAGCGCCAGGCGGTGGCCTGGTTTGCGGGTGAAATCAACCGTCACCTGGCGGTGATATTCGCTGATCTCGCGGATGCAGCCCGGTCCCCAGGTCTTGTCGTAACAAATGACTCCCGGCCGCAGCCCGCGCAAGACATCCAGTCGCCGCAGGGCTTCGGCCGCGGGAACGCCGGGCTGATCGAAACCCGCATGGCCCACCAGCGCCTGCTGGCCGGCGTCGGCGCGGAAATAATCTGACAGCACCCCGGCGCAGGCGCGGGAGAAATCGTCGTCCGGATGCCAGGACGCCCTGAGCCGGAGCAAATCCAGGAGGGGCGCCGTCTGCCGGCGATTGATCAGTTCCTCCTGCCATAATTCCGCGCAGGCGTCGGCCTTGGCGGGCCCCGCCGTTTCCGCCAGCGCGCTCAAGGCGGCCAGCAATTCCAGGACCGGCGCCGCCGGATTGGACAGCAGGTTGATAAACTTTTCCTCCAGGTTGAGGGTGGCGGGGGGGGCGGGGTGTGTGTGATTTAAGGCGTCCATGCTAATTTCCGTCTATCTGCGCAAATATAGTTGAGTTAACGCGGTTAATTAAATACTATCTTGGGATAGCTTGCAACATAATTGGAGGAGCATATGCGGTTAGACCAACAGGCCGAACAATTGAATACGGCGATCCAGGCGTCGGGCACCGGGGTGCTGGAGATGCTTTCCCGGCGCGGCCGGGCGATTTATTTCCCCAAGCAGGGAATCCTTGCCCAGTCGGCCGAGGCGCAGGGCCGCCGCATCAATGCCACCATCGGCACGGCGCTGGAGGAGGATGGCGCGCCCATGTCCCTGCCGTGCGTGGCGGCGCAGGTGCGCCTGCCGCCCGGCCGGATGGTTTCGTACGCCCCATCGTCCGGCCAGCCCGAGTTGCGGCGGGCCTGGCAGGCGCTGCTGCTGGAAAAAAATCCTTCCTTGCTGGGCAAGTCTTACAGCCTGCCGGTGGTCACCAGCGCCCTGACGCACGGATTGAGCCTGTGCGGATATCTCTTTTGCGACCCCGAAGAGTCGGTCTTGCTGCCGGACCTGTACTGGGAAAATTACGACCTGGTCTTCAGCCTGGCATGGGGCGCCCGCCTGGAAACGTATCCGGCTTTTGCCGGCGGCGGTTTTAACGTGGAGGGGCTGGCCGAAAAATTGCGCGCCCGCGCCGCGGGCCGGGTGGTGGTGCTGGTGAATTTTCCCAACAATCCCACCGGATACACTCCGACCCGTGAGGAAGCCTTGCATCTGCGCGATGTCCTGCTGGCGGCGGCGCAGCGCGGGTTGAAACTGGTGGTGCTGGTGGATGACGCCTATTTCGGCCTGGTGTACGAAGATGGCGTGATGCAGGAGTCGCTGTTCGCTTTGTTATGCGGACTGCATCCCAACCTGCTGGCAGTGAAATTGGACGGCCCCACCAAGGAGGATTACGTCTGGGGCTTCCGCGTGGGCTTTCTGACTTACGGCATCGGCAATGCCACCCCGGAGCTGTTTGCGGCGCTGGAAGCCAAAACCGCCGGCGCCATCCGCGGTTCCATCTCCAATTGCTCGCAACTGGCACAGAGTTTGCTGGCAGCGGCTTACGCCGCTCCGGCTTACGCCGCCGACAAACAGTCCAAATATGAACTGTTGCGCGAACGCTACCGGGAAGTCCGTCGGATTATCGCGGCGCATCCCGAATATGCCGGACATTTTACGCCGCTGCCGTTCAACTCGGGATATTTTATGTGCCTGAAGATGCTGCGGGTGGACCCGGAAAAACTGCGGCGCAAGTTAATCGCCGATTATTCCACCGGCGTGATTGTCATGAGCGGGGTGGTGCGGCTGGCGTTTTCCGCCGCGCCCCGGGCGCGGCTGGCGGAATTGTTCGACAACATCTACCGGGCGTCCGTGGAATTGGCGGGCGCCTAAGGCGGTTTTATGAAAAGCATGACCGGCTATGGCAAGGGGCAGGCGCTCGCGGGCGCCAGGCTGATCAGCGTGGAATTGTCCGCGGTCAATCACCGGCAGTTGGACGTGCGAGTGGACTTGCCGCCCGGTTTTGGCTTTATGGAGGATGATTTGCGCCGCCTGCTGCGCGCCAGGATTGTCCGGGGCGCCGTGGCCTGCCGGGTGTTTGCCGCCGCCGGGCGCAGCTCCGTTCGGCTGGGCGGATGGGATGAAGATGCCATCGCCCGCCTGCTGGCGCAGACGCGCGGGCTGGCGCGGCGGCTGCGGCTCCCGGATGATTTGCGGGCGTCGCATTTGCTGGCCATGCCCGGTCTGCTGGCGGCGGCGCCGCCCGACGGCCGCCCGGATTTGTTGCAGGCGGCCGTACGCCGCGCCGCGCAAAAAGCCCTGGCCGCGCTGGAACACATGCGCCGGGAGGAAGGGCGGATGCTGGCGGCGGACCTGGCGGGGCGGCTGCGCAAAATCGCCGGCGCCGCCCGGCGCATTGAGCGCCTGGCGCCGCGGGTGGCGGCGCGCGTCCGGCGCCAATTGCAGAAAAAAATCCGGGCCTGGAAGCTGAACGGACCGGCGGCGGCGCCGGAACGGTTGGAGCGTGAAATCGCCGCCGGCGTCATGCGCGGCGACATCACCGAGGAATTGACCCGCCTGCGCAGCCATTTGCAGCAGGCCGAGCGCTGCCTGTCCGCGCGCCAGCCGGTGGGCCGCACGCTGGATTTCCTTTTGCAGGAAATGTTTCGCGAGATCAATACCGCCGGCGCCAAGGCGGGCGATGCCGGCATCGCCCGCCTGGTGGTGCTGGCCAAGACCGAATTGGAACGCGTGCGCGAGCAGGCGCAGAACCTGGAATGAAGGCGACATGCAAATCCCCGGGGCGGCCGCTGCTGCTGGTGATTTCCGCGCCATCCGGCGCCGGAAAAACCACGCTCTGCCGGCGCCTGTTGCAGGAGTTCGACACCATGGATTACTCCATCTCCTGCACCACCCGCCCGCCGCGCCCCGGCGAAGCGGACGGGCGGGATTATTTCTTCCTGACACCGGTTGAATTCCGGCGCCGGGCGGAGCAGGGCGACCTGCTGGAGCAGGCCGAAGTCCATGGTTACGCTTATGGAACGCCCCGCCGGCCGGTCGAGGATGCCTTGCGCGCCGGCCGGGATATCCTGATGGATATTGACGTGCAGGGCGCCGCCCGCATCCGCGGCCTGGTGCGCCGCGAACGGACGTCGCTGCTGGCGCGCGCCTTTGTGGATGTGTTCGTCAAGCCGCCGGATATGGCGGCGCTGCGCCGGCGCCTGGAAGCGCGCGGCCAGGATGCCCCGGAGGTCATTGCGCGCCGCCTGGCTAATGCCGAGCGCGAGCTGCAGGCGCAGGGGACCTATCAATACGTGATTGTCAACGATGAGTTGGAACGCGCCTACGGCGAACTGCGCGCCGTGGTGCTGGCCGAACGGCGGCGAAGCTTGACGGCGGACGGGTGCGGCCGGTTGCCGGATGCAAATCCAAAATCTCCAATCCGCCATCCGTAAGACAGACAGGAGCGCATATGAGCAAAAAAGACAAGATAGTGATTCTGGGGGTCACGGGTTCGATTGCCGCCTACAAGTCCGTGGAACTGGCGCGCTTGATCGTCAAGGCCGGGTATGCCGTGCGGGTGGTCATGACCGCGGCGGCCGGGCGGTTTGTCAGCGAACTGACTTTCCGCACCGTGTCGCAACATCCGGTTTTAACCGACATGTTTGCGCCGCCGGTGGAGTGGGCGCCGGCGCATATCGCCTGGGCCGACCAGGCCGACGCGATGCTGGTTGCGCCCTGCACCGCGAATGTCATGGCCAAACTGGCGCATGGCCTGGCGGACGACGCCCTGACCGCCGTGGCGCTGGCATGTCCGGCGCCGCTGCTGGTGGCGCCGGCGATGAACACCGCCATGTGGCAGCATCCGGCCACGGCGGCCAACGCGCAAATCCTGAAAACGCGGGGAGCCGTCATGATCGAACCGGCGGCGGGCGATTTGGCTTGCGGCACGGCCGGGCCGGGCCGGATGTCCGAGCCGGCGGAGATTTTTGCCGCGTTGCACAAGGTCGTCGGTTAATGACGGAGTCCGGACGCGTGCAATCCAATCCTCCAATTTCAAATTCCCGGGCGCGGCTTAAAATCCTGGTAACCGCCGGGCCGACCCGCGAGCCGCTGGACCCGGTGCGCTATCTCAGCAACCGCTCCAGCGGGAAGATGGGCTATGCCGTCGCCCGCGCCGCGGCCCGCCGCGGCCATGCGGTGGTTTTGGTTTCCGGCCCCACGGCGCTCAAGCCGCCGGCCGGCGTGCGGCTGGCGCGGGTGAACACGGCGGCGGAAATGCTGGCCGCCGTCCAAAAGCATCTGGCCTGGTGCAACGCGCTGGTCATGGCCGCCGCCGTCGCCGATTGGCGCCCGGCGCAGATGGCCCGCGGTAAAATTAAAAAACACCGGGGCGCCATGCGGCTGGACCTGCGGCCCACCGCCGATATTTTAATGCGCATCCGCGGACGCAAAGGGCGCCGCCTGTTCGTGGGTTTCGCGGCGGAGACTGAAAATTTGCTGGCCGGCGCGCGGAGCAAACTCCGGAAGAAGGGGCTGGATTTCATCCTGGCTAACGACGTTTCCCGTCCGGATATCGGGTTTGATGCCGACGATAATCAAGTTACGCTGTTGAGCGCGGACGGGCAGTGCGACGAGTGGCCGCGCCTGCGGAAAACCCGGCTGGCGGCGCGCTTGCTGCGGGTGATTGAAAATGCCGCCGCCAGCCGGCAAGGCGTTCCGCGCGCCAATGTCCGCCGGCGATCACCGTAAAATAAAATAATTTGATTGACAGTCGGGCATGTTTGCGGTAGTTTGACGAGCCGGTTAGAAGAGTCGAAAACATGGCGTTTTAAAGGCGTTTTTTTAAAAATAAATTTTTAAAAATATTTTTTAAAAAAATGTTGACATCGCCGGCGATTCTGATAACTTTCACAACGCTTTACATTAAGCAATGAATGGCCGGGCGGCATTAACGCCCGCCGGTGCAGCCAGAGGCTGCGGCCGGATGATCTTTGAAAACGAAATCATGCAAGACAATCACTTTCGAATCGGAAGTGGTGTGACTTGTGCGAAACCTGTAATAATGGCCGGAAGCAGACAATAGTTGGCGGACGCGCCGCGAGGCGTGGACGCCGATGGTAATTATAAAATTACGGAGAGTTTGATTCTGGCTCAGAACGAACGCTGGCAGCGTGGATTAGGCATGCAAGTCGAACGAGAATCGTGATGTTCAAGTCTTCGGATTAGAACATTGCGAGGAGAGTGGCGGAAGGGTGAGTAACGCGTGGGCAATTTGTCTCCAGGTCGAGGATAGCCCGCCGAAAGGCGGGATAATACTGGATGTGATCGCTCCGGGCATCCGGAGTTGTTTAAAGGTGGGGATTCTTCGGAACCTGTCGCCTGTTGAGAAGCCCGCGTCCTATCAGCTTGTTGGTGAGGTAACGGCCCACCAAGGCTGTGACGGGTAGCTGGTCTGAGAGGATGGTCAGCCACACTGGGACTGAGACACTGCCCAGACTCCTACGGGAGGCTGCAGTCGA
>CAZYXU010000175.1:0-7360 GCA_964650945.1 uncultured Verrucomicrobiota bacterium
CTCGAACCTGCAACCACCTGATCCGAAGTCAGGTGCTCTGTCCAATTGAGCTACGGGCGCATGCAATCAGTCATCCGCCGGTGAGACCGGGCGGCGCGCGGCTTTCTTGGCGCCATGCTGGCGCTTCTGTTCCACAGAGATCTGGCGCTGCCGGCGCGACCGCCGGCGTTTCTGGCGGCGGATTTTTTCGGCCGCCTGCCGCCGGGCCGAGTGCGCGCCTTCAATCCGCGCCGCCAGGCGTTCGCCCAACTCGCGCCGGGCCAGGAACCGGTTCATCTCCCGCGAACGGCTGGCCTGGCACTTGACCTCGACGCCGCTGGCCGGATGGCGCAGGTAAACGCAGGTGGAGGACTTGTTGACTTTCTGGCCGCCGCTGCCGGAACCCAGAATGAATTTTTCCACCAACGCGCTTTCCGTCACGCCCAACTCGCGCAGGCGCTGCTCCAAGGCGCGTTTCTTTTCCGGACTGACCGGGGCGGTATTCATCACAAATTCTCTTCGGTATAAAGGGAGAGTTCGATCATGCGTTCCAGCAACTGCTCGGCGGAAAAGCCGGTAAAATTCTTGACCACCAGTTCCTTGGTGAACAGCCGGCAGATGTAACGGAGTTGCAGGGACTTATTGCGCGCCGCATAAATAAAATCGCGGTGGCCTTTATTGATGACGATCAGGTTGTCATCCTCGCTGTAGCGGGACCGCCACAATTCGCCGGGCGCCCATTCGTAAGTATATCCCGGCAATCCCTGGCGCGCGGCGTTCTGGGGGCGATCATCCGCCGCCGGCAACAGGCTGTCGGTCACCGTGATCAGCGCTTCGCCGGCGCACAGCACATCCTGCTGAGCGACATGCAAAGCCAGCCTGACCAGTCCCGGTTCCGGTCCGGCGGTGAAAGCCGCGATTTCGCCGGCGGCGCCCGCCAGCGTGCCGCCGCCTTCGGCGATGCGCCAGGCAAAAGTCAAATCCTTTTCGACCAGGTGGCGGGTGCGATCGCGCGGTACGGCACGAAAATTGCGGGTTTCCCCCACGCGCACCTGGCAGGATGCCGGCGAGACGACCACGCTGAACAATGGCCCGGCAAATTCAAAAAAATGTTTTTGTTCAGGCGCCGGCGCGGTCTCGGCCGCGGGCGGCGCAGAGGATGGATCGGTGCGCTTGGGCCGGGAACGTCCGGCGCCGCGGGCGCGCAAGTCAAACCAATCGTATTCATTTTCCGGCAAAATCAACAGCGCTTCACGCAAGGCTTTTTGCACGGAGCGCAGCACGGATTGGTTGGCGCGCTGCTCCTCGGCTTTTTCCTGCTCCGCGACAATGGCCTGCAAGCGCTCCTCCACCGGCTGCAGCGCCTCGCCCAGCGCGGCAAAACGGTCATCCTGCACGATATTGTCGCGGGTGCCGGGGGTAAGATTAAGGAACGACGCATCCACGATGCCCTGCAGACAACCGCTATTCCAAGGCGGACGGGCAAAGGCGTCCAGGCGCGTAATGGAATCCAAAACACGGGTGCCGGAACGGTACAGACCAACCTGGTTCTGCTGATTGGATTCAGTCAAATACAACTCCAGGTACACTTCGCCGGCCGCACAAACCGCCGCGGGCAGTTGGTGCAGCAATTGCCCGTTGAACTGGCGCGGTTCGACCATAAACTCCGCCCGGCACATCCGGTCAACGACCTTGATCCTGACCCCGGTGGTCCGGATGCGGTCGCGCAGTTCCGCAGCCAGGTACCATTGGATTTTCTCGCCGCTGACCTGGCGGATACCGGGCAGCATGGGTTTGATCTTAAGTTCCGTGCCATGCCCGGCGAAAAGCACATGGCGCTGGCAGACCCGGTACGACGGATCTCCCTTGCGCATTTGCATTTGATACAGCTTGCCATCGGCGCCCGGCGCGTCGAGCGTCAGCGCATCCCCCAGAATCCAGAAACTCAACAAGCCAATGCCGAATTCACCCTGCAAACCCTTGTGGCCCTGCTGCTTCAACTGGCGTTTGATGGAATCGCAGATATGCGTGGCCACGTATTTGAAATCCGGAATGCCCTGCTCGTTGCGCAAAACGCCATCGCCGTCATCGGTAATCCGCAGGTACTGGGCGCCGGCTTCCTTCCCGCGGACGATGGTGATATTGCGGGCATGGGCATCAATGCTGTTTTCCACCAGTTCCGCAATGGCTTTCAAAGGATTGGTCTGCGAGAGCGCGATGATCGTAATGGCATTCCAATCATCGCCGATGCGCAGGCGGCCGGCGGCCGGGGGTGGGCGAGTCTTTTTCATGGAAGGCATTATTAGCATGCCGGGGCGCCGGATTCAAACCTTTAGTTAAGCCTCAAGCCGCCTGCTTTCCCCCGCCACTCTTCTTACCACCGGATTGGGCCGCCGTCATTGTCTGCTTGATTATCAGCGGCCAACCATGTATCTTAACCGCCGGAGTGTATTCGGACGGCGCCCGTTCTGCCGGTATTGATTCCATGTCTCTGATGAAAAGCATCTGTTTTGTGGGCTTGCTGGCGTGCTCTATCCTGCCCGCCGACGGCGAAACCAATGGTCTGTTCGGTTTCGACACCCTGAAAAGCAATATCTGCGTCCTCGCTTCCCGCCCTTACACGCCGCCGCCGCCGTTGCCCAGAAAATTACAAGCCCTGGATTACGACGATTTGCGCAATATCCGTTTCGAGCCGCGCCATGCCGTCTGGCGCATGGAACGCCTGCCGTTCCAACTCCAATTCTTCCATCCGGGCGGCATCCGCCAGGATTGCGTGAAGATCAACCTGATCGAGGGTGAATTGATCACCCCGGTTGAGTTTTCGCGCGACATGTTCGTTTATGAAAACGTCAAGATCCGGGGCAATATTCCGGAGGACATCGGCTTCAGTGGATTCCGGGTGCATTACCCATTGAACCGGCCGGACTACCTGGATGAATTGATCGCTTTCCAAGGCGCCACCTATTTCCGGGCGCTGGGCCGCGGCCATCGCTACGGCATTTCAGCGCGTACGCTGGCATTGCATGTGGCCGACGAGGAAGACGAGGAATTTCCGCGTTACCGCGAGTTCTGGATCGAAAAGCCGGACCGCTCGGCCGATCGCATCAAGATCTACGGATTGTTCGAGAGTTCCAACATCGTGGGCGCCGCCGAATTTGTGGTAATCCCCGGCGCCGGCACGACGATCCATGTGCGGGTGGCGCTGGCGGCGCGCCAGGCGGTAACCAATTACGGGGTGGCGCCCCTGACCAGCATGTTCTGGTATGACGAATCGGCGCAATGGCGCTACAACGATTTCCGCTCGGAAGTCCACGATTCGGATGGCATGGCAGTGAATACCGGCTCGGACGAATGGCTGTGGCGCCCCCTGGTGAACGGCGCCAAGCTGAGATTTGGCAGTTTTATCGACAACAATATCCGTGGATTCGGCATGATGCAGCGCGACCGCCAGTTCAGCAACTATGAAGATCTGGAGTCGTATTATCATCTGCGCCCCAGCGTCTGGATCGAACCTAAGGGCGGCTGGGGTGAAGGCAACTTGCGCCTGGTCGAATTCCCCACGACCGTGGAGTATGCCGACAACATCGTTTCATTCTGGCAGCCGCTCCGGCCATTGCAACCGGGAGAATTGGCCCAGTTTGATTATAAAATGCGCTGGCTGAGCGACGATCCCGACATTCCACCTAAAGGCCGCGTGATCGCCACGCGTTGCGCCGGTATTTCCTACAATCCGGCGGCGCGGCGGTTCATCCTGGATTTCGGCGGACATGAACTCACCGACGAGTCGCTGGCCGACGCCATCGAGGCGGATGTGTCGGCGCAGAACGGCAAGGTGCTGGGCCATTTCATCCAGCGCAACGAATATATACGAGGATGGCGCGTCTTTTTCGACGTCGAGCCGGTGAGTCCGGCCCAGCCGGTGGAAATGCGTTGTTTCATCAAAAACGATACCCACCCCCTCAGCGAAACCTGGACGTATCAATGGATTCCCTGACGCCATTCGAACCATCCTGGGGCACCATGGAAGAATGGAACCTGGCTTTTGACAAGGTGGAAGATTACCTGCGGGCCTGCCAGGTCCCCAGCCGTCTGCACCGCGCCCGGCTGATCTGCGGGATTTTGCGGCGGGTGAACGCCCAGGGCTCACGCCAGGAACCGCCGCTGCCGGCCCTGGCCATCGCGGAAGCCCGCCGCACCATGCGCAAATGGTTCGAACAACTGGTAACCGACAATGCTCCGGCGCAAAACATCCGCACCGTGGCGGATGAAATGGTGGCTTTATACTTGAGCGATGCAATCTGGCAATGGCCAACGGCCTTCCTGGAGGAAGGCCCGCCCCCGGAAGGAATGCGCAAGGCCGTCGAAACCGCCATGTTACGCGCCGGCCCGAAACTGGAAGTCAGCAGCATGGTGCCACGCCCCCTGGATTTTGGACTGCTGCCACAGATCGCGAGCATGACAATGGTGACATTGGAAAAATGGCCGGCGCTCAAGGTGTTGATCGCCTGGCTGCTTTTCCTTACGACGCTGGCGTATCTTTTCTGGTACACCCGGGGGGGATAAGCATGACCGATCCGCAGCCCATCGCCCATATCTCACCAGGCCGCATTACCCGCCGGCGGATTTGGTTTTTTTCCAGCGCCCTGGCCTTGACCAGCCTGGGCGCCTGGGTGCTGGCGGATATTCTCTGGCGCGGCGGGGTGGATCCGATGGAATGGGCCATGCTGATCTTGTTCATTCCCCTGTTCGGCATGGTAGCGCTGGGTTTTATCCAGGCCTTGGCCGGTTTCCTGACGCTCCTGCGCGGGCGGCAGCAGGAATTTTGGCAACAAGACAAACGCCGCCCCCTGACGCCGGAAGCCATGCCGGCAACCGCCATTGTCATTCCGGTTTTCAACGAAGAAGTCCGGCGGGTCTGTGAAGGCCTGCGGGCGATCTATCTGTCCCTCGCCCGCCAGGGCTGCCTTGAGCGTTTCGATTTTTTCATCTTGAGCGATTCCAACGACCCGGACCGCTGGATCGAGGAAGAAGATGCCTGGGTGGCTTTGTGCAAACAATTGCACGGTTTTGGCCGGATTTTCTACCGCAAACGCAAAACTCAACTTAACCGCAAAAGCGGGAACATCAGCGACTTCTGCCGGCGCTGGGGACACAAATACCGCTACATGGTGGTCTTGGACGCCGACAGCATCATGGACGGCGCCACCCTGGTCGAATTGGTGGCGCGCATGGAAAACCACCCGCAAGTTGGCATCATTCAAACCGCGCCGCGGCAATGCGCCGCCCATACCCTGCATGCGCGGATCATGCAATTCTGCGGCGCCTTATACGGACCGCTCTTCCATGCCGGCCTGGATTTCTGGCAAGGCGGCGAAGGCAATTACTGGGGGCACAACGCCATCCTGCGCGTGGCGCCGTTCATGGAACACTGCGCCCTGCCGGACCTGCCCGGCACGCGCATCCGACCGCGGCCAAAATTCATGAGCCACGATTATGTCGAGGCGGCTTTGATGCGCCGCGCCGGCTTCGAGGTGCGTCTGGCTTACGACCTGCCCGGCAGTTACGAGGAAGGGCCGCCCACTTTGATTGACCATGCGCGGCGCGACCGCCGCTGGTGCCGCGGCAATCTCCAGCACGCCTGGCTGGTGCCGGCCGGCGGATTCCATATTATCAGCCGTCTGCATCTGCTGCTGGGCATCATGTCCTATGTTTCCTCGCCGTTATGGCTGCTTTTCCTGATTTTCGGCACGCTGGAATGCTGGCTGACATCCATGACCAGCGGCTGGCGCAAATTCGATCACGACATCGGTATGAGTTCCTTCCTGGACATCGGCGGCGGGCGGCTGGCATTTTACCTGTTCGCTTGCACCATGTCCATGCTGGTCATGCCGAAAGTGCTGGCGGCATTGCTGGCGCTGCGGCGGCGGCATGAGCGCCGGGCCTTCGGCGGCGCCCGGCCACTGCTGGCGGGGGTCCTGCTGGAACAATTGTATTCCATGTCGCTGGCGCCGGTCATGATGCTGTTCCACACCGTGTCGGTTGGCTCCATCCTGCTGGGACGCGATGTTCCCTGGGCGCCGCAGAACCGCGACGCCGCGGGCGGTATCCGCTGGCGGGAAGCCTGCCTGACCCACGCCTATCAAACGCTGCTCGGCCTGGGATGGGCGTCAGGTGTCTGGCAAATCAACCGGGCGTTTTTCTGGTGGTTAAGCCCCGTGACCGTCGGACTGCTCGCCGCCATTCCCATCTCGGTTTGCTTCAGCCGCGCTTCCCTGGGACAAGCAGCCCGGGCGCGCCGCCTGTTCCTGACGCCCACCGAGACTCACCCGCCCCTGATCCTGGCACACCTGGAAAAAAAATTAGCGGCGGCCGGCGCAGCGCCCGCGGCGCCCGCGCGCATGCCGCACGAATGGCTGATGCGCGCCATCCTGGATCCCTACATCAATGCCGTGCATGTTGCGCTTTTGCGCCAGCGCCGGCAGGCTACCCACCGCGTCAATCCAACCATGACGCGCTTGCAGGAAAAACTCTTACGCCAAGGCCCCGCCGCACTGACCCGCCGCGAGCACATGAGCCTGTTGTTCAACGCCGAAGCCATGCATTGGCTGCATGAACAAATCTGGCTGTGGTCAAGCCGGGAATTATCGGACTGGTGGACCAATGCCATGCGTTTTTATAATGCCTTAAACCGCTCTTCCTCAAGGACCATGGGAACACATCCCCGGGCGATCAACTAACGGCCCTCGCCCAAGGCTGGTTTACCAGTCACTGCCATTACAGGTGGAAATCATGCAAAAACTCGACGACATCGAAAATATTCTCCAGAACATGACCCCGGCACAGAAAATCGGCCAAATGCTGATGGCCCGCGGTTTTCACCGGTTTCCGGACGATCTCCGGAAATTGCTGGACGCCGGCCTGGTGGGCGGCATCCAGGTCAATTCCCACCTTGACACCCGCGCGGAAATTGCCCGGGCGCAAGGCGCCGCGTCCCTGCCGCTGCTGGTGGCGGCGGACATGGAAAACGGTTTTTCCGGCGCCGGGTTCCAGGGCGCCAACCTGCCCTGCCAGATGGCGCTGGGGGCGATTGGCGATGAAAACACCGCTTACGAGTGGGCGCGCATGGCCGCCTTGGAAGCCAGGCAATACGGCGTTAATTTCGCCTTCGGTCCGGTACTGGACATGGCGATCGAACCGGCTGCGCCCATGGTCAGCACGCGCGCCCTGCATGCCGATCCGGACGAGGTCATCCGGCTGGGCGCCGCCATCGTGCGCGGCTACCAGGAAAACGGCCTGCACGTCTCCGCCAAGCATTTTCCCGGCGCCGGCCGCGCGCCGGTGGATAATCACATCGAAATGGCCGCGTTGGATTGCTCCCGCG
>CAZYXU010000176.1:0-7342 GCA_964650945.1 uncultured Verrucomicrobiota bacterium
TTGTTGGCGCCCATGCGCCGGCATCTGATTTTTACCGCCATACCACCACTCCTTCCTGCGTTTTTTGCCGTCAGCCCGCCGGCTTGCGGGGCTGCGGCCATCTGAAACTGCTTTGAAACCGATACTTTTACCGTATCGGCGGTGAAAGTTCAAGCATATTTTAGCGGTAATTGCAAAAAATGCGCTGGTATGTATAATACAGGCTTTTTTAACCAGGGAGGGGCAGATGTGCAGATTATTGGCGGTGCAAAGCGCGGCGCCGGCGGCATTGGATTATTACATGCTGCGCGCGCCTATTCCGTTCCGTTCTTTCGGCGACCAGCGCAACCCCGATGGTTGGGGCTTAGCCTGGTACGAGGAAGGCCAGCCGCAGCTTTTCAAGGATCCGCGGCCGGCGCCGGCATCCCGCCTGCTGCCGCTGCTGGCATCCGAGGCCGTTTCCCGGATGCTGATTGCCCACCTGCGCAAAGCCAGCCAGGGAGTGCTGCGCCGGCGCAACTGCCATCCGTTTATCCACGGCGCCTGGACCTTCGCCCACAACGGCACCATTCGCAATGCCGCGGAATTGCGCCTGCAATTGCGCGGCCGGTACCGCGCGGCGGCGGCGGGCGAGACGGATTCCGAAATTTATTTCCATGCCATCCTGCAAGCCATCGCCCGGCGGGGCGGCGATGTCGTTGCCGGCGTCCGCGATGTCGTTGCCGGTCTGACTGATTTCACGGCTTCGAATTTCCTGCTGACGGATGGGCGCCGGCTCTTTGCCTACCGCAATTGCAGCAGCCGCCCGCGCTACTTTTCGCTGTTTTACCGCCAGGTCCGGCGCCCTGCGCGCCGCCCGCCCGGGGCGCGGCTGGCCGCCCACGATCTGCGCCGGACCCCGCACGTGGCGGTCTGTTCCAACAAGCTTACCCCGGGCGCCTGGCGGGAAATCCCGCTCCGCCATCTGCTGGTGGTGGAACCCGACCTGGCCGTGCGCCTGATCAAATTGCACTGAATCATTCGATCCGAATACGGCGTTGCCGGCGGCCGGTAATCTCGAGGTGCACGCGGATGGCCGCCGCCGGCAAAAGCTTTTCCACGCGTTCCGCCCATTCGATGACCGTGATGCCCGGGCGCTCGAAATATTCATCCAGGCCGGCCACCAGGGCGTCCGCCGCCGCCGGCAGCCGGTAGAGATCCATGTGATACAGGGGGGTGGGGCCGGGATATTCGTTGATGATGATGAAGGTCGGGCTGGTGACCGGTTCGCGCAGGCCCAGTCCAGCCGCCAACCCCTGGACAAAGCAGGTCTTGCCGGCGCCGATGTCTCCGAACAACGCAATGACCGCGGGCGGCTGCAGCCGCCGCGCCAGGGCGGCGGCCATCCGGCGGGTTTCCGCCGGGCTACGGGTGATGCATGCGGAAGTGTTCATAACCTTTTGCTTTGAGCCTGCTTTTCCCGCCGTCGGCTTGGCGCAGCGTGATGCCTTTTCCCGCCGGCATGACGGCGCCGATGGCGGTGCAGGCGGTGTTCAGGGCGGCCGGCCATTCCCGGAGCAAACCTGCCAGGCGTTCGGCGGGTACGGTAAACAGCAATTCAAAATCTTCGCCATCGGACAAGGCGTGTTGCACCGGAGTCAGCCGCCCGCCCGCGGTCTGCGCGGCGGGCGCGACGGGGATTTTTTCGGCTTCGATTTCGGCGCCGACGCCGCTGGCTTCGGCCAGATGGCGCAAATCCGCGGCCAGGCCGTCGCTGATGTCAATCATGGCCGTCGCCCAGCCGCCGCGCATCAGCCATTGGCCCGCCGCCAGCCGCGGTTCGAAGTTCAAGTGCTTGCCGGCGCGGCTGCCGCCGAGGCTGCCGGTGACGAAGATGATATCGCCGGACTGCGCGCCGGAACGGAGCACGGCCCGGCCGCGCGGCACACGCCCGACGCCGAACACATGCAGGGCGGTGTGCGGTCCGGCGGAAATATCGCCGCCGGCAATCCCGGCGCCATGCCGCCGCGCCAGCGCCTTGATGCCATCGTACAACTCCGTGATGCGCCTGGCCGGGGTATCCGGCGGGGCGGCCAGGTTGACGTTGATCCAGAGCGGCTCGCCGCCCATGGCGGCGATGTCGCTCAGCACCCGGCCGAGGGCCTTATGGCCCACCGCCGCGGGGTTGTCGGCGGAAGTGAAATGCACACCTTCGATGACCGGGTCTGATTTCAGCAGCCAATCCCAGGTCTCCGTGCCGGCGGGGCGCACGACCGCGCAATCGTCGCCCGGCCCGACCAGCAATTCCGGGTGGCCCGGCAAATCGCCGCACAGGCGGCGGAGCAATTCGTTTTCCCCGACATCGCGCAGGCGTTCCGGCTGGTATGGCGGATATGAAAATGGCGGGCTCATGCGGGAAATGCCAGTAACGGTTGCGGGAACGGGGCCTTGATCAAGCCATGCTCGCAAATGATGCCGGTGATCAATTCCGCGGGCGTGACGTCGAATGCCGGCGCGTAAACCTTGATCCCCGCGGGCGCGGTGCGCCGGCCGAATCCCTGGGTGATTTCCTCCGCGCCGCGTTCTTCGATGGGAATGGCGGCGCCGTTGGGGGCGTCGCCATCGAAAGTGGTGGAGGGCGCGAGCACGTAAAACGGCACTTTGTGCGCCTGCGCCAGCACGGCGACGCCATAAGTGCCGATTTTATTGGCGCAGTCGCCGTTGGCGGCAATCCGGTCGGCGCCCACCAGGACCGCGTCAATCCGCCCCTCCCGCATCACCTGGGCGGCGGTGTTGTCGCAAATCAGGGTGACATCCACGCCGGCGCGCATCAACTCCCAGGCGGTCAGCCGCGCGCCCTGGAGCAAGGGGCGGGTTTCATCGGCGTAAACGCGGATATTTTTGCCCTGTTCGCGCGCGATGTAAACCGGCGCCAGGGCGGTGCCGTAGCCCGAGGTGGCCAGTCCGCCGGCATTGCAATGGGTCAGGATGGTTTGGCCGTCCCGCAGCAGCGCCGCGCCGTGGCGGCCGATGGCGCGGCACATCTTCAAATCATCATCGCGAATCCGGCCGGCCTCGTCCAGCATGCGGTCCTTGAAGGCGGCCGGCGGCAAGCCGGCGGCCAACTGCGCCGCCTGCCGCATGCGCGCCAGCGCCCAGAACAGGTTGACGGCGGTGGGGCGGGAGGTGGCCAGGTAATCCGCCGCCCGGTGCAGGGCGGCCAGCAAGCCGGCGGCGCCGCCCTGGTCGTCCTGGACAGCCAACACCAATCCCATGGCGGCGGCGACGCCAATCGCGGGCGCGCCGCGCACCTGGAGGGTCTTAATCGCATCCCAGAGGGATGGCAGGTCGCGGATATCGAGGAAACAGGCGGTTTCCGGCAGCCGGGTCTGGTCCAGGATGCGGATGCAGCCCGGCCAGGCGCGGTTGGCATTATCCGGCAGCCAGGCGATGGTGGGAATCGGCAGGTTGGCGGCAAGTTTGGTTTTCATGAGTCGCTCTCAAAACAACAGTAATAACAAGGCGATGTTGACCAGGTTGAAAAGCGCGTGCATGGCGATGACGGCGCTCAAAGACCGCGTGTAAATATATGCGATGGATAAAAAAACCGCCAGCATAAACAGCGGCAGCACCGCCGCCGCGTGCAGATGGATCAGGGCAAAGGCGGCCGCGGTGCCGATCGCGGCCGGCACCGCCCCGGCGCCCCGCGCCGCCAGCGGCAGGGCCATGCCGCGGAAAAGCAATTCTTCGAACACCGGCGCCGTCAAACCTGCTGCCAGGATCAACGCCAGGCGCGCCGGCCAGTTTTCCGCCGCCAGCAATTCCAGCGCGGCGTCCTGCAAGGCGGGGGTCTGTCCGGCGAGGCGCAGCAGCATCTGGTTCAACAAGCCGGCGGCCATCACGAACGGCAGGGATGCCAGGTAGAAAAAAATTCCCCAGCGCACGGGGCGGCGGATGGCGCGGCGGCGCGGCGCGCCCCGCCGGGCCTGCCGCCGCCAGAGCAGGGCAGCCAGCAGGATGCCGCCGCCATGCAAAACGAGCACGCGGATGGCAATGTTCCAGGCCGGCGCGGCGAGATGCCGGGCGAGGCGTTCGGACACGGGCACGGCCAGGGCGATCAAGGCCAGCATCATCGCCAAATCCCGCATGGTCCAAATGGTTTGCGGGAGGAGCCGGCAGCGGCGGCGCCAGACCTGCGGCCGGCGGCGGTAGTTGCGCCAAAGGCGCCGCGCCGCCGCCGCCCCCGCCCACGTCAATGCCAGCCAAGCGGTTGCCGCCGCCAGGATTTGCGTCAGGGATGGAGCGATTTCCGGCAAAATCAGCCTGCGTCCGGCTCGATGGTTTCACGGATCACATAAATCGGCTTGTCTTGCGATTCGTGGTAGGTGCGAATCTGGATTTCCGCCAGCAGCCCCATGCTGATGAAATGCAGGCCGAAAAAAACCAGCATGAACGCGGTCATCACCCAGAACGGCCGTTTCAACAGCGTGGCGGCGAATGCGGTGCCGAACAGGTTGGCTGAAAGGTTGGCCAGCACCATCACCGCCAGCAGCAGCAAGCCCGCCGCGCCGGCAAACAGGCCGATCCGCCCGAAAATCTGGATCGGACTCTTGCTGTAACGCAGGAGGAAGGTCACGGTGAACAAGTCCAGGATGACCCGGGTGATGCGCGACAGGCCGTACTTGGACCGGCCCAGCCGGCGGGGATGATGGTTGACGACCACTTCCGTCACCGAGCCGCCCACCCAGTGCGCCAGGGCGGGGATGAAGCGGTGCATCTCGCCGTACAAATGCACATTCTGCATCACGTCGCGGCGGTAGGCTTTCAACGTGCAGCCGAAATCGTGCAGGTCCACCCCGGTCAGCCGGCTGATGAGCCGGTTGGCGATCATGGACGGCAGGCGGCGGTGGACAAAGGCGTCTTTGCGGTCCTTGCGCCAGCCGCTGACCACGTCGAATCCCTGGTCCATCTGCCGCAGGAGCAGCGGGATGTCGGCGGGGTCGTTTTGCAGGTCGGCGTCCATGGTGATGATGACCTGGCCGCGGGCATGATGCATGCCGGCGGACATGGCGGCGGTCTGGCCGAAATTGCGGCGGAAACGGATCAGGCGCAAACCGCGCAGGCGCCCGGCCTGCTGCTTGAGTTTCTGCCAGGTGCCGTCGGTGCTGCCGTCGTCCACCATGATGATTTCGTAGGTCTTGGACAGGTTGGCCAGCGCCTCGCTCAACTTGGCGCACAATGGCTCCACGCATTGTTCTTCATTGAAAATCGGCACGATGATGGATATGTCCGGCATAATCTTCCCTTCCAGGTTGCCCGGCATTGGGCGTCAACGGGCATAGTCTAGAATATTTCTCCCGGGAGTCAAGCCGAAGAGAGGAACAGAGGGACAGAGGGGCACCGAAATCAGTGTTCAGGGTTCGGTAAAAACAGTAATTTCTGATGATACGGCGAGAAATCATTTGCGTGCGGCGGCGGTTTCTGTTAAACACTCCAGCCTTTAAGGCGGGATCGGATGGAAACCATGCCCCGGCGCGGCATGTCCTCGTTTATGGAAGACAGCAGCAAAATTCGCAATGTCGCGGTGATTGCCCACGTGGATCACGGGAAAACCACTTTGGTGGACCAGTTATTCCGCCAGAGCGGCATGTTCCGCGACAACCAGGCGGTCGTGGAGCGCCTGATGGATTCGATGGATTTGGAACGCGAACGCGGCATCACCATCGCCTCCAAAAACGGCTCGCTCCGCTACCGCGGCTTCACCGTCAACATCATTGACACCCCCGGCCATGCCGATTTCGGCGGCCAGGTGGAGCGGGTGTTGCAGATGGCGGATGGCGCGCTGCTGCTCGTGGACGCCCAGGAAGGGCCGATGCCGCAGACTTATTTTGTTTTGAAGAAGGCGCTGGCGCGCCGCCTGCCGATCATTGTCGTTTTGAACAAGATTGACAAGCCCGCCGCCCGCCCGCATTGGGCGGTGGATCACGTGTTCGATTTGTTCGTCAAACTGGAAGCCCCGCACGACATCCTGGATTTTCACGTGCTCTATACTTCGGCCACCGGCGGCTACGCCTCCGACAACCCCGACCAAAAAGGCACGGACATGCAGCCGTTGTTCGAGGCCATCCTCAAATATATTCCACCCCCCGCCGGCGACGCCGCCGGCCCGCTGCAGATGCAGATCAGCACGATCGATCATTCGGCGTTCATGGGCCGGCTGGGCATCGGCAAAATCACTTCCGGCCGCATGCAGGTGGGCATGCCGGTGGCGGTGACGGACTGCGCCGGCAAGCACGTTGCCACGCGGATCACCAAGCTGTACCGGTTCGATTGCACCCGCAAGGTGGAGACCAACCAGGCCGGGCTGGGCGAGATTGTGGCCGTGGCGGGGGTGGACGACCTGACGGTCGGCGACACCTACACCGACCCGGAAAATCCCTGCCCGTTGCCGTCGCCGCGCATCGATCCGCCGACGGTGTCCATGGTGTTTCTGCCCAACAATTCGCCGTTTGCCGGCAAGGAAGGCGCCTTTGTGACCTCCACGCATCTGGCCGAACGGCTGCGCCGGGAAGCGCTGATGGATGTGGCGTTGGTGGTGGCGGAATTGAAGGGCACCCCGGGGTTCAAGGTGTCCGGCCGGGGCGAGTTGCATCTTTCGATCCTGATCGAAAAAATGCGCCGGGAAGGTTATGAATTCCAGGTGAGCTGTCCGCATGTGATCTACCAGGAGCGGGATGGGCAGCGGCTGGAGCCCTACGAGGAACTGCTGGTGGAAATGGCGGAGGAGTATTCCGGCGCCGTCATCGAGAAGCTGGGCATGCGCAAGGGGTTGCTGCTGGAAATGCAGCGCGACAACGGCATGGTGCGGCTGAAATATAAAATCCCCACGCGCGGCTTGCTGGGATTCAAGTCCGAATTCATGTCCGATGTCAAAGGCATGGGCATGCTGACCTATATCTTCCTGGAGTATGACGTCTTTGCCGGCGAGATGCGCAACCGCAAGAACGGCGTGCTGGTCTCCATGGAAACCTGCGTCACCGTGTCGTACGCCTTGTTCAATTTGCAGAAACGCGGGCGGCTCTTCCTCGGACCCGGGGTCCGGATTTACAAGGGCCAGATCGTTGGCGAACATTGCCGGAGCAATGATTTGACGGTTAATCCGGCCAAGGGCAAAAAACTGACCAATATCCGCGCCGCCGGGTCGGATGAAAACGTGATTCTGACGCCGATCACGGCCATGAGCCTGGAGGATTGCATCACCTATATCAACGATGATGAACTGGTGGAAATCACCCCGCAAAACATCCGCTTGCGCAAGCGCGCGGGGGTGCGTATCTAAAAGCGGCCCCAGCCGGCCGGGTGCGAGAAAGCACAGGTCTTTTGT
>CAZYXU010000177.1:0-7237 GCA_964650945.1 uncultured Verrucomicrobiota bacterium
CCTTTTAGATAACTTGCTTGCACACAACCGGCTTATATGCGAGCATGACCATGACGGTAAGACGGGAATGCACACGGATGACGCCGTTCATGCGCATGATTGAGTTATGTATTTCAAGCATTATGGCTTAAATGAAGCGCCGTTCAATATCACCCCGGATCCGCGGTTCCTGTTTTTTACGCCGCGGCATCGCGAGGCCTTCGATCACCTGCTATACGGCATCGAACAGCGCAAGGGTTTTATTGAACTGACCGGCGAAGTTGGCGCGGGCAAAACCACGCTTTGCCGCGCGGTATTGTCAAAACTCTCCCAGACGATTCAGACGGCCATGGTCCTGAATCCCTGTTTGACGGAAAACCAGTTGCTGCGCGCGATCCTGGCGGATTTCGGCTTGAGCGTCAAAGGACGCGACCGCCTGTCGTACATTGAAGGGTTGAACGCCTTCCTCCTGGAACAGTTGCGGATGGGCAACAATGTGGCGCTGATCATTGACGAAGCGCAGGACCTTACGCCGGCGGTTTTGGAACAGGTGCGCCTGCTTTCCAATCTCGAAACCGACCAGCACAAGCTCCTGCAGATCGTATTGTGCGGGCAGCCGGAGTTGAAACAACGGCTGGCGGCGCCGGAGTTGCGGCAGTTGCGCCAGCGCATCACCGTGCGCTACCATTTGTTGCCTTTGACCGAACAGGAAATCGGCGATTATATCCGCCACCGTCTGCATACCGCCGGCTGGACCGGCGGCGAGCTTTTCCAGGCGGAAGCGTTGCGCCGGATTTTCGAATATGCCCGCGGTGTGCCGCGGCTGGTGAACGCTTTGTGCGATACCACCCTGTTGGCCGGCTATGTCGCGGGTACTCGCACAATTGACGGGCATTGCGTTGAAAAAGCCATCAGACAATTGGAGGGAAACATATGAGCTTGATACAGGAAGCTCTTAAACGGCAACAGGCGGAATTCGGCGATGGCCAGCCGCGCAAGTTGCCTGGCGAAAAGTTCTCGGCCGCTGGAAGCGCGCCCGCGTCAGAGCAACTCAAGGCGACGGAGCCCCGTCCGGCGACGGAGCCCCGTCCGGCGACGGAGCCCCGTCCCGCGGATAATAGCCATACGCCTGCGCTCTCACTGCGCAAGTCGGTGCCGCTGCCGGAAGACACACCGCCGCCCTTGCCGGCCGATGTGCACCGGCCCTGGCTGGGTTTTTTCGGGATTGCGCTGGCCGGATTGTTCATCCTGGCGCTGGCCATCTACCTGGTCTTTTATGCCATACAGCATTTCCGTTCGATCCGCGATGTGGAAGTGGCTCAGCCCGTTCCGTCGGCAGCGGCAGTGGCGGCCCCCGCCGCATTGCCCGCGGTAACGGTTCCGTCTGCCGCTTCGGCAGCCGACGCGGCGGCGGCCCCGCCGCCCGCCGTCCCGTCGGTGCTGCCGGCGGACAATCAAATTTTGCCGGCGTCTCCGCCGGCCGCGCCGGCCGCATCAACTCCAGCGGTCGCAGCGCCGCCGGCCGCAATCATGGAGCCCGCGGCCGCCCCGCCTGAGGCGGTTGCCGCAAATGTCGTTCCGGCCGCCCCGCCGGCGCCCGCTGCCGTTCCAAGCCAAACGGCCGCTGTTCCGGCCCCGGCTATCCCGGTAACCTGGCCGCGATTGAATTTAACCGGGGTGTTGTGCTCGGCCGTTCCGGGCGAGGGCGCGGCGCGGATCAACAACACCATGATTTTCGTCGGCGGCGAAATTGACGGCGTGACGTTGCTGAAAATCCAGGAGGATGGCGTTTTGCTGCGCTGCCAGCACGAAACCCGCTTCCTGCGGGTGGGCGCTACTTTGTATTGATCCCGGCCAGCGCATTCAGCATGCCCAGGTGGGTGGCGCGGTAGGCCGGGATGCAGGGTTTCCAGTTGGTGATGATGATGCCGGGATGCGGGTTGCCGGGGTGGGCCAGCATGCGATCCCAAGCAGCGGCTGATTCCGGCTTGGCGCCGGCAATTCCCGCCCAGATTTCGAACCCGCCGTTCCGCATGGTCCGGATGGTTTCCGTGTCGCTGACACCTTCGTAATTCCAGACCATCCGCACTACGTTGGCCGGCAATAATTTTTCCGCGGCGCTGTGTTTTTCGTTGAATACCAGGCCGCGCGCGTCCAGGCGGCTGTCGCGCCACATGACTGCGCGCAGGCCGCGCCGTTGAAGTCCGTCCGCCAGCAAATTCACTGCCGCCGCGAATTGGGCGTGCGATCGGTCGTGATCTTCATCCATCCCGATATGGAAAAAACGGTTTGGCCGGCAGACGGCGATTAATTCATCCGTCAATTCGAAGGCAATGCGCCAGTATTCCGGCGTCTCGAAAATATCGCGGCCGTTGACATTTTCATTGTGGGGATACATCCATTGATTATGCCGGTAAAACCGGCTTTGCGAAAAATTCAACTTGGGCACAACCTCAATCGCGTGGCGCTCCGCGCGGCGGCACAACTCTTCCAGTACGGCCATGGGAGCGCTGTAATGGCGCTGCAATTCCGGATGCGATCGGTAAATTACGCCATCCGCGCAATCTACAATCAGCGTGTTCAGATGGTTGGCGGCCATCGCGTCAATGATCGCGGCGGCGGTCTGGGCATCGAAGGGTTGTTCGTGCTCCTTGGCCGCGCACCAGGCGGGATCATAGTGGGTGACGTGCATCAAAAAGCCGCGGATTGGTTGGTTGGATTTGTTCGATATCACATCTGCTCCGTGGAGAAGTGTCGGAGAATTTCAACTGCTTGGTTTTACCCGCGGCTTTGCGGCGCGCGTCGTCAGTGCAAATAGTACATTGCGCCGCGCGGTACCGCCTCATAGCACCCCATATCGGGCAATCTGGAATACCGGTCGAGCCGCTGCCGGCCTTCCAGGTCGCGCGCGCCGGCCATCCAACCGAGACTGGCGGCGGTATTGATGCAGGGCGAACCGGCCGCCAGGCGGTAATCGCCGGCGGCCGATACGGCGAACTGCGGGTCATCGGCGATATTGCCGCTGCCGGCCGGCGGGGTGGCCTGGCCCACGCACGAATTTTGATAAACGGCCTCACCGGCATATGAGTAAACATTGGAATCAATGCCTGCAACAACCGTGTTGCCGTAAAAAATCGAATTGATGACTTGACCCCGCACATAGCCGCCGCCGCCGTTCGTGGAATGGTTGGCGGCAAAAGTACAGTTGACGATTTTGGCATAACGGGAGTTTGATTGGTTGAAATAAATTCCGCCGCCGGCGCCGTTGCTGGCCGTGTTGCTGACTACCAGGCAGTTGCGGATTTCCGTGTGACAATTCGTTACCTCCGGCGTCAGAAATATGCCGGCGCCATGGTAGTCATCAACCTGGTTGCCGGACACAACGCAATCCACAACCAAGCCCGCACCGCCGTAAATATACAAGCCGCGATCAGTATTGGCGGCAATCATGCAGTTTGAGATGACCGGCGCGCCTTTGTAAAGGTATAATGCGTTTTCGGCGGAGTGGTTCACCAGCCGACAATCATGCATGGCTGACGTTCCCGCGGACGACATGGCAAGGTAGACCCCGGAACCGGACCCGACGCCGCTGAAGTGGTTGTTACTGATGACACTGCGGGTTATGATGACGTTATCCAAGGCGTAAATCCCCGCGCCGTTGGTGCCGGTCGTGTTGCCGGCCACCAGGCAGTCGGCGATGCGGCTGGCGCCGTCGGCGTAAATGCCGCCGGCGCGCCGGGAGGAAGAACATCCGGTAACCACGCAATTGGTCAAGGTTCCGGCAGTGAGCTGTACGCCGCCGCCATGCGTATTGACTCCGGTGACTTTTCCGCTGGTGATGGTGAACCCGGCGAAGATGGCTTCGGCATGGTTCATTACCAGGCAGCGGCCCAATGCCTGCCCGTTGATGACGGTGTTGGCGCGGTCGCTGACGCCGGCGTTGTCGCTGCGCACGGTCAACGGCTGATTAAGCGACAGGGGGCCGGCGAGGCGATAGACGCCGGTGGCGACCAGCACGTGGGAGTAACCCTCGGCCGCGGCGGCGTTGATGGCGGTTTGGATATTGGTGGCGGCGGAGGCCCAGGAAGCATACGGGTAATTGGTTGAATGCCCGGGCGTTTCCGGCGGCACCACATACGCCGTATTGGCGCGGCTTACCGAGATGCCGGCGGCGATGCCCAGCAGCAGGACGGCCACCAGACACAAACGGCGGCAAGGATTGAAGGATTGCATCGGCTTTGGATTCATATTTACCTCGATCTTTAGTTTGGATATCCACTAAGCGTTTTTGGTTGCGCGGTGTCGGCTAACGTCGTGCTGGTTAAAACATAAAACATTAAATCCCATTCGGGACGCGCTGTCCCGCACCAGAAAGCCATGCCTGGCGGATAGGCATCCAAAGGGAATCTGGATGCTGGCGAACTGGATACACGCCAGACCAAGTAACAACGCTCTACATCGGTAGCATGGCTGGATGATTGCGCGAATTCAAGTTCAAAATAATATTTTTGACGCGGTTGGACCGCTATGTCCATCTGGAATTCTCCCAGCAGGTCGCGTTCGCTCTGCCGGAATCCGCGGGAGATGGCCAGGGGCGGCTGGCCGCGCGTGGCGGCATAATCCCCCAGCCAGACATACAACCGCAAGGCGCCCGGCGGCAGCCGCTCGACCTCAGCGCCGGGTTGCAACATCAGTTTGATGCGCGTAATGTTGGTGATGTCGCCGGTAGTGAACGTTTGCCCGATAGTAAGCTGCCCGAAAAGTTCCTGGGAGCCGGACCACAACGGCTGCGATTGATCCACTGTTTCCGCCGCCGGGTTGAATGTGACGCGCGGCATGGAATTCAATACCTGGCCGCCGATTTTGACGGCCAGGCGGATGGCGGCGGCGCTCCGCGGGGCCTGGGGTTCAAAAACCGCGTATAGCCGGCCGGTGTCCGGAGCGGTCAAGCCTTCCAAGGAGCGGGAGTGCAATCCATCCTGCTCCATCGCGACCAGGGTGATGGCCTTGCCCGGGAATCCGCCGATGGGGTGATTGTGCGCGTCTCGCAAGGTTATCTCGCACTGCAGGCGTTCGCCCATGACCGGCGTGTTCGGCTCGCCGGAACGCGCGATCAGGCGCACGGTGGAATTTTTAGCGTCCACGGACGCCGTATCCGGCGCGGCCGCCGCGCTGATGGCGGCCGCCGCCAGCGCGGCATAACCAGCAATTTCAGTGATGCGCATACAATCGGCTTTCAGCAAGATGCGGGATTATGGTTTTTCCGCGGGATGTTTACGCGCCAGCCAGCGCACGGCATTCACCAGCAGGTCGCGCTCGATGCCGGCCGGCAGGACATCCGGTTCACGCCCGTCGCGTCCGGCGTGATACGTGCCATTCAACACCACCCGGCCCGCGCCGGCGGCCCCGGCGATGACCACCGCGGCGTCCTGTTCGTCGGCCACCAAGACATGACCCCATTCACCGTGTTGCATGGCAATGTGGTCAAAATACATGTGTGCATGGGCGGCGCCGACATCGTACCCGGCGGTGACGGGGTGGGCGGCCTTGATGGTCATGCCGACGGCGTTGGATTTTTTGGCCGCGGTGGACAGTTCCGGAAAAATGCCGCGTCCCATGGGGAACCGCCCGTAACCGACGCTGTCGTGGTAAAACAACGCGCCGCCGCCTTCACGCATGACGTAATCGCGCAGGGCTTTTTCGGCTTTGTAGATTTCCTTCTCGACGTCCAGCAAAGTGCCCTGGTCGCGTTCGCCAAAGCGCTTGCAGTCGGGGATGATGATGCAGTCGTAGAGGTCGAGCGTTTCCATCGAAGGCATCATCTCCACGTGGATACCTGGTTCCTGCATCAATGTCAGGTAAATCGGCATGAAGCCCATGACGTTACCGCCGGTTTCCATCGGGTTGTAGAGCCCGACTTTAATGCCATCATCCGGCTTGTCGGCGGCCATTTGCATGATCATGTGGCGCATTTCCGCCGATTCATATGCCTTGCGCAGTTCCGCGAAAGTGGCATTGCCGGCCTGTTGATCCAGCCCGGCGGCCGCCGCGCGCAGCGCGGCCGCGGCCCGTGCCGGATCCCCGGCCTTGGATGCCAGTTCCGCGTCCAAAATATGGTAATGCACGGCGCCGGCGGCGGCCGCCTGGCGGAGGCGGGCACGGAAGGCCTCCCACTCGTTGCTCCCGTTGATGCCCGGTTTGAAGAATTTTCCGGCCGCCTGGAATTCATCCAGCATCGCGGCGGCTTTTTCGGCGTTTTGCCATTGGCCGCGGATGACTTCGGGGTTGCGCAGGATATTGTAATACTCGGCGGAGGAGTAGAGGCGGCCGAGCATCAGCAGGATACGGTCGGCGATTCCCATACGGTAAATTTCCGCCATCATTTCAGCGGCATCCGCCCCGTGCAACACCGCGCACAAGCGGGGCAAAAGGTCATCCGCCACCGGCGCCGGCTCGGTGGTGGAGCGGTGCCATAACCATTCGGCGTCGTACCCGGCGCGTTTGCGCGCAAACAGGTCTTCCACCCGGCGTTCCGGTGGCGCGCTGGAGTCGTCCTGC
This sequence comes from uncultured Verrucomicrobiota bacterium, assembly GCA_964650945.1. Lineage (GTDB taxonomy): Bacteria > Verrucomicrobiota > Kiritimatiellia > JAAZAB01 > JAAZAB01 > JAXGPF01. The sequence continues at coordinate 6,538 of CAZYXU010000177.1, forward strand.
AACATGACCGCTCCCGGTGCGTTCACATTCCAGAAGAATTCCACGGCGGTCAGCATCGCCATGCTCGGCTGACGATTATCATGGAAATGGGCGGCAGAAAGGTATGGAATGTCGCGACTGTCGTTGAATCTGCCGGATTTGACGGCCAGGGCCGGCTCGGTGGTAAACATGCGTCCGGTGCGGAAATTATCCATGGTCAGGTTGCGCCATTGAAAGATCGGCTGCCGAACCACCTGTTTCCATGATTCCTGCGACTCCCGCGTCCAATCGGCGTTGACGAGGTAGAGGTCTTCCGGGATCATTGCCGTCAGGCTGGTAAAGAAATCCTTGTACGGCTGATTTTCAGGGAGATTCAGGTTGCCGTAATATGGCTCCACCACGAAAATCAGGCGGATATCCGGGTTTTGGGCGCGCACCGCCTGGTAAGCGTGGTTGATGTAGTTGGCGGTGGCGGCGGCGCGGTCGTCGCCGAAACGCGCGCGGCACTGCCGGCAGCGGTCGCGCCAGTATTCCGTGGGGGATCCGTCGCGGAAATGGAAGATCACGTTGCGGAAATTTGCGCGCGCAAGGAACGCCGCCATGCTTTCGACTTGCCGCTTAATCAGGGCGTCGCGGCTCCAGCACCAGTAAAGGTTTCCGCTTTCAATGCAGCCTTCGAATTCCGGCTTGCCCCGGTCGTCGGGGATGTAGCCGACGGCGG
>CAZYXU010000178.1:0-6989 GCA_964650945.1 uncultured Verrucomicrobiota bacterium
CCCGCCACGCGCCACCCGCCACGCGCCACCCGCCACGCGACACCCTCCCCCCGCACCCCTCCTCCCGCCATGGCGGTGGATTTATAAAAAAACAACTTGAAATACAGCGCCGCTTGTGCATAATGCGTGGAGTTTTTTAGGGAGGTAGTTGCGTATGCAGACAGACTTGTTACAAGCGGTCAAACACCGGGTCCCGGGCACTTCCGTGCTGATCAATATGATTTCAATGCGCGTGCGGCAACTGATCGCCGGCCAGCGCCCATTGCTGAAACCCTATCCCCACGAGGAATTAGAGGACATTGCCTTGCGCGAGGTGGCCGAAGGCAAGATCGTGGCGGAAATAGATTTTGCCGGCATCTAAGCCTGGTTCCGCGCGCGGCCGGGATAGTTTTTGCACGGGCGGCAATCCTTCGGGGTTGCCGCCTTTGCCGTTTTGACGGGATGCGGCGCATCATCCTTCAATCCGCGGAAGGGGCAGTGCGCCGGAATATTTTATTACGGCGCCGGCGCCAACCAATAAATTCACAAGGAAGATTACATGCCAAATTATTTGAGCGATATGCGGCCGGTTTTCAAGCCGATGGTGATTGATTGCGGTAAAATCCCCTGCTATGCCTTCAACGGCGATTTAGCCGGCGAACTGCAGGCCGGGCGGCTGGACCGCCAGGAGGCGGCGCGGCTTTTGGAGGACATGCTCGCCATCCGCGAATTTGAAGAGATGATCATCAAGCTGCGTTCCGGCGCCTATGCCCCCCTGCCGAATTACAATTACCGCGGGCCGACGCATGTCTCCATCGGACAGGAGGCGGCCTCGACCGGCGCCTGCGCCGCCATGGCCGCCACCGATTACATCACCAGCACCCACCGCGGGCATGGCGACAGCATCGCCAAGGGTTGCACGGCCATCCGCGCCCTGGCACCGGAGCAACTGCGCCGGCGCGTGCCCGATTTCACCGGGCCGGACTCCGCCCTGCTGGAAGCCGCCCTGGAAGATCATATTTACCGCACCATCGCCGAATTGTTCGGCAAGGAAAGCGGGTATTGCCGCGGGCGCGGCGGCGGCATGCACATCGCCGATTTCACCCTGCAGCACCTGGGCGCCAACGCCATCGTCGGCGGCGGCGTGCCCATCGCCACCGGCGCGGCCACCGCCTGCCGTTACCTGGAAAACGGCCGGGTCGTGTGCTGCTTCGCCGGCGACGGCGCCTATGCCAACGGCGTGGTCCTCGAGTCGCTGAACTGGGCCGCCATGGGCCAGTTTACCAACGAAATGTCCAAAAAGCCCCGCGGCCTGCCGATCGTCTTCATCATGCTCAACAACCATTACGGCATGACCGGCCGGGCGGAAAAGGAAGTCGCTGGCGTCACCCGCCTGGCGCGCCGCGCCGCCGGATTCGCGGACAACAACATGCATGCCGAAGTGGTCAACGGCATGAATGTCCTGGCGGTGATGGACGCCATCCGGCGCGCCACCGGCCGCTGCCGGGCGGGCGAAGGACCCTGTCTGGTGGAATTGGACACCTACCGCTATTACGGGCACTCCCTGACAGACCCCCGCACGGAATACCGCACGAAAGACGAGGAAGCCGCCTGGAAGGCCGTTGACCCCATCGCCGGCTTCCGCGGCCAGTTGCTCGCGGCCGGCGTAATGACCGAGCCGGAGCTCGCGGAACTGGAAAGCAAGGTCAGCGGACGCAATGCCCGTGCCGCCGAACGCGCGGCCGCCGCGCCCGACCCGTCGCCGGCGGATGTGATCAAGTATATGTATACCGATACCGCGGCTAAAACCGTGCCGGCGGAATACCGGAAAAACCCGGTGGTGCGCGCCCTGCCGGCGATCAAGCGGACTGCCGCGGGCGAATTGACTTACAAGGACGCCCTCAAGGAAGCCATGGTCCAGGAAATGCTGCGCGACCGCCGGGTGATTGTTTTCGGCGAGGATGTGGCCGATTACGGCGGGGCTTTCAAGGTCACCAAGGACCTCCTGGAAGCTTTCGGGCGGGAGCGCGTGTTCAACACGCCGATTTCCGAGGCCGCCATCTGCGGCGCCTCGGTGGGCGCCTCGATGGTGGGGTTGCGCCCGGTGGTGGAATTGATGTACATGGACTTCGCTTTGATGGCCTCCGACCAGATCGGCAACCAGGCGGCGAAGTGGCATTACATGTCCGGCGCCAACGTGGAATTGCCGCTGGTCATCCGGGCGTCGGTCGGCGGCGGCAAAGGCTATGGCGGCCAGCATTCGCAGACGCTGGAGTCGGTCTTTGCCCACATCCCCGGCATTTACGTGGTCTATCCCGCCACACCGTATGACGCCAAGGGCATGCTCAAGAGCGCCATCCGCGACAACAACCCGGTGATGTTCGTGGAATCGCAGTTGCTGTACAACACCAAGGGCGTGGTGCCGGAGGACGATTATCTGGTGCCGCTCGGCCAGGCCGAAGTCAAGCGTCCGGGCGGCGATTTGACGATTGTCGCCTGGGGTCCGGCCCTGCATGACGCCCTGCGCGCGGCCGAGCAACTGGCCGCCGAGGGCCGCTCGGCCGAAGTGGTGGATTTGCGCAGCCTGGTGCCCTTGGACATGGAAACGGTGCTGGCATCGGTGCGCAAGACCGGCCGGTGCGTGGTTGCCAGCCAGTGCGTACATATCGGCAGCTTTACCGCGGAAATCGCCTCCACCATCATGGAGCAGGCCTTCGATTTCCTGGATGCGCCGGTGTTGCGGGTGGATGCCAAAAACGGCATCGCGCCGCAATCCCATATCCTGGAAGCCGCATTCCTGCCCAATGCCGGCGATATTGTGGCGGCGGCGCGCGCGGTCTTGGGGTGAACGGGAGATCAAGTCATGGCGCATACAATCATCATGCCCAAGCTGGGGCAGACGGTCGAGGAATCCACCATCGTCAAGTGGCATAAGCAGGTCGGCGATGCCGTCGCCAAGGGCGACGTCCTGTTTGAAATCGAGACCGACAAGGCGGTTCTGGAGGTTGAAAGTTTTTTTGACGGCACCCTCCTGGCCGTAATCGTGCCGGAAGGCCAGACGGTGCCGGTGACGGCGCCGGTGGCGTTTGTCGGCGCGCCCGGTGAAAAAATCCCGGACGTGCCGCCCCCCGCGGCCGCGCCCAAGACCCGGCCCCAGCCGGCGGCAGCCTCCGCGCCGGTTCCCCGGCCGGCCGCCGCCCCGCCGCCCGCCGGCGCGGCTGTCCCGGTCGCCCCGTCCGCCGTGACGGCGCCGGCGCAGCCGCCCCGGCGGGTGATCTCCCCCCGCGCCCGCCGGCTTTTGCGGGAATTGCCGATTGACCCCGATGCCGTGCCGGCAGCGGGCGTGCGAGTGACGGAAAAGGATTTGGCGGACTACCTGGAGCGCAGCGGGTACAACCGCCTGCGCCTGACGCCGGCGGCGCGGGCACTGGCCTTGCGCGAGAAAATCAACGTGTTGGATGCCCCGGCGGACGCCGGCGGCCGGATCGGCGTGGACGAGATCAAGACGGCGCTGGCGGAGCGGCCGCGCCCCCTGAGTTCCATGCGCCAGGTGATTGCGCGGCGGATGCTGCAGAGCACCACCGGCATCCCGCATTTTTTCGTCACCGTTTCCGTGGATGTCACCGACTTGCTGGCCTGGCGCAAGGAATTGAAGAAAAGCGGCCAGAATTATTCCCTGAACGATTTCATCATCAAGGCCGCCGCCCTGGCGTTGCGCGATTTCCCGGCGCTGAACAGCAGCACTGACGGCAAGGCGGTCCGCTGGCGCAGCCGGGTCAATGTGGGCATGGCGGTGTCCGTGCCCGAGGGGCTGGTGGTGCCGGTAATCCGGGACGCGGACCGCCTCAGCCTCGCGGAACTGCACGCCCAGGCCGCCAAACTGGCGCTGCGGGCGCGCGACGGCAAACTCGCGCCGGACGATATGGCCGGCGGGACTTTTACGGTTTCCAACATGGGCATGCTGGATGTGGAGAATTTCACCGCCATCATCAACCCCGGCGAGAGCGGCATCCTGGCGGTTTCATCCGTGTTGCCGCAGGCTGTCGTGCGCCAGGGGGCGGTGGTCGCGCGGTCGCTGATGAAAATTACGCTGTCATCCGACCACCGGGTGGTGGATGGCGCCATGGCCGCGCGGTTTGTCAACAAGGTCCGCAGTTTGATTGAGGATTTGGAAGCATGGAAAAATATGATCTAGTGGTGATCGGCGGCGGCCCGGGCGGTTATCCGGCCGCCATCCGCGCCGCGCAGATGGGCGTCAGCGTGGCGTTGGTGGAGCGGGAGGCCCTGGGCGGCACCTGCCTGAACTGGGGCTGCATTCCCACGAAAACCTTGCTGGCTTCGGCGGCATTGTTCCAGGAGTTACGGCATGCGGCGCGCATGGGGGTGCGGGTGCGGGATGCGGTCGTGGATTACCCCGCCATGGCCGCGCGCAAACAGCAGGTGGTCCAGAAATTGCAGGGCGGAATCGCCCAGTTGTTGAAAGCCCATGGCGTGGCCGTTTACCAGGGCGCGGCCCGGTTCGATTCCCGCCGGTCCGTGGCCGTCATGGCGGACGGCCGGGAGGCGGCGCGCCTGGAAGCCGGACATGTCATCATTGCCACCGGTACCGTGCCGGCGCGGCCGGCCTTCCTGCCGCGGCATCCGGCGGTGCTGGACAGCCGGACGTTTTTGGATTTGACCGCGATGCCGGCGTCGCTGCTGGTCATGGGCGGCGGCATTATCGGCTGCGAACTGGCCTGCCTGGCCGCGCAGTTGGGGGCCAGGGTGACGGTGGTGGAGATGCTGGAAGACATCCTGATGATGCTGGACAAGGATGTGCGCGCCGAGTTGCGCCGGCACATGGAAAAGGATTTGCAGATACGCATCCTGGCCGGCGCCCGGATGGAAGAGGTGATCGCCATCCCCGGCGCGCAGGAGGTGGGCGCCGTGGTAGGCGGTGAAAAATTGACCGCGGCTTGCCTGCTGGCGGCGGTGGGGCGCGTGCCGGATACCGCCGCGCTGGACCTCGCGGCGGCCGGCTTGCGCGCCAATGAGCGCGGCTATATTGAGGTGGATGCCAATTGCCGGACGCGCGTGGCCTCGATTTTCGCCGTGGGCGATGTCAATGGCGGGGTGCAACTTGCGCATGCCGCCACCGCCCAGGGACTCGCGGCGGTGGAAACGATCGCCGCCGGCAGCCCCCCGGCCCGGCGGGCCGTGGTGCCGTCGTGCATTTTCACTGCCCCGGAAATCGGCGCGGTGGGTCTGACCGAACAGGAAGCCGCGCAACAGGCGCGCGCGGTGATCACCGGCAAATTCCACTTTGCGGCTTTGGGCAAGGCCCTCGCCGCGGATGTGCCGGCCGGATTCGTCAAGTGGATTGCCGATGCCGGCACCGGACAGGTGCTGGGCGCCCAGGCCATCGGCGCGCATGCCACGGAGTTGATCGCCGAAGCGACGATGGCGGTGCAGGCGGAATTGACTTTGACGGAAGTCGCCCGGACCATCCACGCGCATCCCACCATGTCGGAAGCCTGGATGGAGGCGGCGCATGCCGCGCTGGGACATTGTGTGCACGCGCCGCCGCGGCGCAAGGGGTAGGGGCGGCGATGAGGATGTGTGTGAGTGTGTGAGTATGTGAGCGGGGAAGGAATATGTGTGGGTATGGGCAGAATGTGTGTGGGTATGTGAGTGTGTGAGTAGGGGCGGTGGAAGGAAGTGTGTGAGTGTGTGGGTATGTGAGTGTTGGCGGAATGTGTGTGAGTATGTGAGTGTGTGAGTGTTCGGAGGACGGAAGGGTGTGGGGCGGAATGTGTGAGGGTTACGCGGAAATGCGTGACAACTTGCTTCTCATATACTCCCACACTCACACACCCACACACTCACATACTCACACACCCAAACACACCCAAACACACCCACACACACCCAAACACACCTACACTCACGTAACACCAAGGCGGGATTTATGAAATCATCAGCGCAGATTCCGGAAACCATGCTGGCGGTGCGCCTGCATGGGCGCGGATTTGAAAACATCCGGGTGGATACCGTGCCGGTGCCGCAGCCGGGCCCCTGCCAGTTGCTGGCGCGGGTGGATGCCGCCGGGGTGTGTTCCTCGATCTTGAAACTGGTGGCGCAGGGCGGGGATCATACCTTTATCAACGGCTGGGACCTCGCCCAGTTCCCCGTGACGCTGGGGGATGAAGGCAGCGTCACCGTGGTCCAGGCCGGCCGGGAAGTGGCGGAGAAATACCCGATCGGCCGGCGCTACGCCACGCAACCGGCGGTGGACCACCCTCCGATCAATCACCGCGAGCGCTACCGCAACCAGGCGCAGGGGATGAACAAGGTGGCGGTGGGTTATTCGCTTCCCGGACACCTGGCCCAATACATGCTGATCACCGAGGAAACCCTGGCGGCCGATTGCCTGGTGCCGCTGCCGGACGAGCAGATCCCTTTTTTCGCCGGCGCCTTGTGCGAGCCGCTGTCCTGCGTCATTTCCGCCCAGGACCGGCATATCCACATTTCGCAGGATGCGCCCCTGGCGCCGCGGACGCCGCGCCTGGGGCTGCTGCCGGGCGGGGTGGCCCTGATCATCGGCGCCGGTCCCATGGGCCGCTTGCACGCCGAGGCGGCTTTGCGTTACCAGCCGGCGCACCTGGTGGTCATGGATATCGCCGAAGCGCGCCTGGGCTGGATTCGCGCCAACCTGGCCGACAAGGCCCGGCGCGCCGGCACGCAATTGCATGCCGTTTCCGCGGCGGAAGGACCGGAACTGGCGCGGCGCCTGAGCGGCGGCCGGGGCGCGGATGACATCATCGCCGCGGTGGGCGTGCGCCAGGTGCAGACGGAGAGCCAGCAATGGCTGGCGCGCGGCGGGGTCTTGAATCTTTTCGGCGGACTGAAACGCGGCGAACACCTGATTGAACTGGATACCCTGCGTGTGCATTACGATGAAATCCGCCTCTGCGGCTCCAGCGGCGGCAGCCCGGCGGATGTGGCCGAGGCCTTGCGCATGGTCGCGGCCG
>CAZYXU010000179.1:0-6866 GCA_964650945.1 uncultured Verrucomicrobiota bacterium
CGCCCGCCTTGACCATGATCATGATTTTGCGCGGGCTTTTCAGGCTGGCCGTCAATTCCTCGACGCTGTGGCAACCGATGATTTTTTTACCCTTGGCGCGGTCATTGATGAAATTATCAACCTTGGATACCGTGCGGTTGAAGACGGCGACGGTGAATCCCTTGCTTTCCATGTTCAGCACCAGATTCTCGCCCATGACCGCCAGACCAATCAAACCGATGTCAGCCTTTTTCATTTTTCCTGCTCCTGTTTGGTTTTTTAAAAGTTTTACCGTGTGAAAAAATCGGAACATCTATACTAATTGACATTTCCGGCGTGTCAACTTTAAACCGCCGGGAAACGCCGCCGTGGCTGGCCTGGTCCCGGGCGTTACGGGCCGGGAAACAAGATGTGCAGGCGGCCTGTACGGGTGTGGCTGGCCTGCGGGTGCGGCCCGGGCTGCCGGCGGATGCGCCAGGCCTGGCGCACGAGTTCGGCATCCAGCGCCGGTTGTCCGGTGGGCGTTTCCAGCAAGACCCGGGCGGCATTGCCGTGTTCGTCGAAATCCAACTGGATAGTGGCGGCACAGGGGCCCGTGGGCGCGGGCAGGGCGGATATGTCCACTTGCGAGTAATCCAGCGTTGGTGTGGGAGCGGCGCCGCTGAAACTGAGTTCGCAGACCGCTGCGGCGGGATTGGCGGCGGCGGTTGCGGGGGCTGCCGGCATATCGCCGGCTTGGAGGCGGAAGGCCTGTTGGCCGAGGTAATCATGAAACAAGGACAAGCCGCGCCGCGGGTCGCCGGCGGGCGCGGACATTTCCGCCGCTGGCGGCGCGGGCAAGGTGGGGACGAAATCCAACGGCGGCGTGATGAGATTTTCCCCGGTATCGGCAGCCCGGCGCGCCGGCGCGCCGGGCAGGGCGATGGTTGCGGGCGACCAGATGGCCGCCTGTTCCGCGGAGGTGTATGATCCCTGGGAAAGGAAAAAGACCCGGGGCGCCGCCGGCTGCGGCGCGGCCGCCGGCGGCTGCCATTTCGGGAAAAACCAGATGCATCCCGCCAGGACGGCCACGACCAGCAGGGTTGCCAGGCCCAAACGCCGGACATAATCATGGTCGGGAATCATGGCAGCAATTCCTCGCCAAAGGCGGGCCGGGTGGCCAGATTGATCTGGCGGATGCCGGCTGCCATGGCCATATTGATCACCCGGACGACCATGCCGTATTGCACACGCAAGTCCGCCTCGATGGACAGGCTGACCTGGCGATTGCGGTGCGCGGCCTGGTTCAAGGCGGATGCCAGGCCCTCCAGCGGGATCCGGTTGTCGTTGAAAAAGATCAAGCCTTCCTGCGTCATGACCAGCACCATGGTATTGTAAGCCGTGCCGGCCACGAATTCCGACTGCGGCAGTTGCAGGATGATCCCGGGGCGCAATACCACGCCGGATTTCAGCACCAGGAACAAAACGGCCAGCAGCGCGACATTGACCAGCGGCACCACCAGTCCCAATGGACCGATGGTCAGCCGCCGGCGCGGCCGGTACCGGCGCCAGCGTTGGCGCTCGTGATTCTTGGCGGGATTGGTCGGATTCTGGTTGTTCATGGGATTTTTTTCGATGGCGTCACCAGCGCCAGGATCTCGCCGGCGGATTGCTCCATGTCCAGCGCCAGGACGTCAATTTTTGACATGATCAGGCTGTAGCCCAGCATGGCCGCGATGCCCACGCCCAAGCCGGCGGCGGAAGTCAGCAACGCCTGCCACATGCCGCCGGCGAGGTCGGCCGCCTGGATCAGCGGCGCCTTTTGCTGGATGATCATGAAAATCCGGATTAATCCCAGGACGGTGCCCAGCAAGCCCAGCAGGGGCGCGGCCTGGGCGGTGATCGCGAGCATGACGGTGCGGCGTTCCATCCGTCCGATTTCCGCGAGCGCGGCCTGGTCAATCGCCGCGCGGATGACCGGCGCGTCGGCATGATTTTGCTGGATGGCGGCGCGGGCGATGGCCGGCACCGGGCCGGGCGTCTCCTCGCAAATGGTCAGGGCTTCGGCAATATTGTTGCGGGCGAGGATGTTGGCGATGCCCTTGAGAAAATCGCCGGTTTTAATGCGCGCCCGGTGCAGGTGAAAAAGGCGTTCCAGGAACACCGCCAGGGCCGTGATCCCGAAAGATAAAATCAGCCACATCAGCGGTCCGCCCAGCATGATAAAAGTCAGCATAATCGCTCCTAATAAAAAAACATCCATTGGTCCAGCCGGATTTTACGGATGCGTTCGGCGGCGTCGCGGCTGGCCGCGACCTTGGCGTCCACCACGCGCTGGTAGATGGCGACCGCCTTGCGCCAGGATTTTTCCTCCTCCATCATGGCGGCGGCATTAAAGGCGGCGCGGGTGAACCAGACGGCGCTTTTGGCGCGGCTTTCCGGGTGGTTGAAGAAATTGTAAACCACGTTCATGTAATTTTCGAAGGCGGCGCCGGCCTGTCCGGTTTTTTCCAGGCAGCGGCCGATTTTATATTCGGCCTGCATCCGGGCGGCGGGCGCCGTGTCCGCGCGGTTGATGATCATGCGGTAGGAGGCGATGGCCTCCGTGTAACGTTGCGGGTCCTCGGAGCCCAGGGTGAACTGGCTGTCGCCCTTGCGGAACCAGGCGCGTTCCGCCAGGTAGCTGTCGGGCGACTGCTTGATGATCTCGTCGAAGATCAGGATCGCGCCGGCGAATTCACCCAGTTCGCAGAGCGCTTCCCCCTGGTAAAAACGGGCCTCGGCCTGCTTGCTGGTGTCGGGATGGCGGCGGATCAGCAGCGCGAAATGCTCGTTGGCGCGCCGGAATTCCTGTTGCATCAAGGCGGCGCGGCCGGCCCAGAAGAGGGCGTCATCCGCCAGCGGCGACGACTGGTAATCGCGGGTCAGGCGCAGGAAATCGCTTTCCGCGAGGTAGTAGGCGCCCTGGTTGAAGTTATATTCGGCCAGCCAGAAAAGGGCGTCCGGCGCGCGCGGCGCCGTGGGATATTTCTCCAGGAAGCTTTTGAAACTGCCGATGGCCTGGGCGTCCTGCCGGAGCATGTAATAACACCAGCCTTGCATGTAGGCGGAGAGTTGCGCCGCCGGGCTCTCCGGAAAGGCGCGGACGACTTGGGTGAAATTCCCCAGCGCCGGCTGGAAACGGCCCAGCCGGTAATCCAGGAGTCCTGTTTGATTCCAGGCGGCGGCGCGGGCCGGCGGCGGGTAATGGTTGGCGACCAGTTGATAAACCGCGCGGGCGTTGGCAATCGCCCCCTGCTTTTGCAGGATTTCACCCATTTGGAGGAATGCCCGGGCGGTCAACAGCTCATCCGCCCCGGCATCGATCAGCTCCCATAAAACCGCCAGCGCCTCCGCGGGCAGATTCTGGTTTTGCAGGCAAAGCGCGGATTGAAACAACGCCTGGTCGGCGAGGGGTGTGGCGGGAGCCAGCTCCATGACGCGCCGGTAGGCTTCCGCGGCCGGCCGGAATTGCGCCGCCGCCAGCAGGCCGTCGCCGGCCTGCTGCAGCAATTCCGCGCGGGTGGGATTGTCCGCCGCCAATGCGGCGGCTTTTTCAAAAGCGGCGGCGGCTTCCAGCTGGCGGTTTAATTGCGCCAGAATCGCGCCGCGCGCCCGCCAGGCCTGGGCCACGCCCTGGGTGTCGGTGAAGGTTTCAATGTAGTTTTGGAATTCGGCCAGGGCTTTTTCGTGCAAACCCAATTGCTGCAGGGTCTGCCCCAGTTTCAATTGCACGGCGGCGGCGGTATTGGAAGGGGCCGCGGCGACAAACCCGCGCACCAACGCGGTGCCTTCGTCCGTCTTGCCCATGCGCAGCAGCAGTTCGCCCTTGCGCAAATTGGCTTCATTTTTCAATTGCGGGTCGGCCACCCGTGTCAGACATTGGTCAATCAGACCCAGCGCCTCCACCTGGTTGGTCTCGGATTCCGCCACGGCGGCCAGCGCCAGGAAGCCCAGTCCGCGGATTTCATCCGGGACATTCCGCGGCTGGAGCAGGGGCTGGAGAATTTCGCGCGCCGCCGCCGGCTGGCGGTCGTCCAGCAGCAGGCGGGCCAGCAGTATCCGGCCCTCCTGTCCGGCGCGGTCGGCGGGGTGCAATTTTACCAGCTCGGCCAATATTTCCCGCGCCTTGGCATGTTCGCCGGCGGCAATCACCGCCCGGCCCCAATCCAGCCGGTTGGCGGCGTCTTCGGGCAGGTTGCTGTAAAGTTTGGTGAACTCGGCGAAAGCCGCAATGGCGTCGGCATGCCGCCCCAGCTTCAGGCAGGACCAGGCGCGCAGCCGCAAGGTAAACGGCAGGTAGGCCGAATCGGGGTGGCGCGCGGTGAAGTCCCGGATCGATTCCAGGCTGCGGTTCCAGTCGCCCAGCTCGAATTCGGCGGTGGCCAGCCAGAACGCCAGCGCGTCGGATTGCGCCAGCTTATCCGTCCGCCCGGCCCATGGCAGCAGCAAGGCCCGCATCGCGGCGTAGTTCTTCAGTCCGTGCTGGACGCGCGCCAGCAGGATCGCGCCGGTGAGCTGCTCGTCCGGCGCCAGGTCCGGCGTGGCGAGATATTGGCGGGCAAGGCTTTCCGCCATCGGGTATAATTCGTCCGCCATGGCCGCCTGGGCATTGCGCAACAGGTGTTCGGGCGGCGGCGCGGGCAAGGCGGGCGCGGCTGGCTGTCCTGGGAATGCCGGCCCGGCGAGGCCGCCGGCACACGCCAGCGCCAGGCCCAGCCAGGCGGCGGCGCGCCACCGGCGGACCCGCGGGCGCGCCGCGCCGGCGGCAATCGAGCGGCGGGTATGATTAAAGGGGAACATGGAATTAAACTAGCGCAAACCGGGCGGTTTATCAACAGCAAAGCATCGTTAACTGGCGATGCCCAGCAGTTTTAATCCCTCATGGAACAGCGCCAAGGCCAAGGCGCATAATGCCAAACCCAGGCCGCGCATGGTGTAGATGTATGCCTTGCCGCTTAAAAAATGTTTTGATTTGCCGGTGATCACGGCCAGCAGGATTTTGGATCCCACCAGGCAGCCATAGAAACCGAGGATAAAAGCCGGCAGCGCGCCGGGATGCGCGCGCCAGGCCTCCGCCATGACAGGCGCGCCGACGCCGGCCCAGAAAAGGTAGGGATGCGGATTCAGGACGTTGGCCAGCACCCCTTTCAGCAGCGACCCGGCCTGGTCCTGGCCCGGATCCATTGCAAGCCCCCGGGCGCGCAGGCTGGAAAATCCCATGCCCAGGAGCAGGCAACCGCCGGCCAGCGCGATGATCCCCATAATGTTGTTGAAACTGGCTAGCCTGGCCAAAAGCAGCAGGGTCAAGGCGATGATGGGCAGGTCGGTGATCAGCGGGGCCAGGGCGACCTTGATGCCGGCCTTGACGCCATACTGCAGCGTTTCGGTGATGACCAGCGTCAGCAACGGGCCGGGAGCCAGCCCGGAGGACAGTCCCAGCAGCGCGCCGATCGCGAAAAAATATGTCATTTTGTCCCCAGCACCCGCCGCAACAGTTGTCCGGTATGGGAGGCGGCGCATTGCGCGACTTCCTCCGGTGTGCCGGCGGCGACCACCTGTCCGCCGCGGTCGCCGCCTTCGGGACCCAGGTCAATGATATAATCGGCGGTTTTGATGACGTCGGGATTATGCTCGATCACCAGCACGCTGTTGCCGGCGTCGCGCAACCGGGCGAGCACTTCCAGCAGCTTGTGGATGTCGGCAAAGTGCAGTCCTGTGGTCGGCTCGTCCAGCAGGTAGATCGTGCGGCCGGTGTCGCGGCGGGCGAGTTCGGCGGAGAGTTTCAACCGTTGCGCCTCGCCCCCGGAGAGCGTAGTGGCGGACTGCCCCAGGTGGATATAGCCCAGGCCGACTTCGGAGAGGGTTTGCAGCTTGCGGCGCAGGAGCGGCACGGCGCCGAAGAATTCCAGGGCCTCGTCCACCGTCATCTCCAGCACCTCGGCGATGTTGCGGCCGTTGTAGCGCACTTCCAGCGTCTCGCTGTTGTAGCGCCGGCCGCGGCATTGCTCGCAGGTGACGTAGACATCCGGCAGGAAGTGCATCTCGATCTTGATGATGCCGTCGCCGCGGCATTTTTCGCAGCGGCCGCCCTTGACGTTGAAGCTGTAGCGGCCGGGGGCGAAGCCGCGCGCCTTGGAAGCCGGCAGTTTGGTGAAGAGCTGGCGAATGATGGTGAAGGCGTCGGTATAGGTGGCCGGGTTGCTGCGCGGCGTCCGGCCGATCGGCTCCTGGTCGATCACGATGGCCTTGTCGAGGTTTTCCAGCCCGCGGATTTCGCGGTGCGCCCCGGGGCGCTCGCGCGCATTGAAGAAATGGCGGAAGAGGGCCCGGCGCAGGATTTCATCCACCAGGGTGCTCTTGCCGGAGCCGGAAACCCCGGTGACGCAGACCAGCACGCCCAGCGGGATGTGGACGTCAATGCCTTTCAGGTTGTTTTCGGCGGCGCCGCATATGCTCAATTGGCCTGTCGGTTTGCGGCGTTGGGCAGGGATTTCAATCCGCAGGTCGCCGTTGAGGTAGCGGGCGGTGAGCGAGTTGGCGGCGGCCGGCAGTTCCGATGCCGGCCCGGCGAAAACCACCTCGCCGCCATGCCGCCCGGCGCCGGGCCCCATGTCCACCACGTAATCGGCCTGGCGGATGGTATCCTCATCGTGTTCCACCACGACGACGGTGTTTCCCAGGTCGCGCAAATGCTGGAGGGTGCGGATCAGGCGCTGGTTGTCGCGGTGGTGCAGGCCGATGCTGGGCTCGTCCAGCACATACAGGACGCCCACCAGGCCGGAACCGATCTGGGTGGCCAGCCGGATGCGCTGGGCCTCGCCCCCGGAGAGCGTGCCGCTTTCGCGGTCGAGCGTCAGGTAATCCAG
>CAZYXU010000180.1:0-6835 GCA_964650945.1 uncultured Verrucomicrobiota bacterium
CGTGCAGGCGCCCCGCCGGAGGTTGCCCAACACATACCGCTCCACCGCCTCCGCATCGCGATAATGCAATAATCCCCGGCCCAGCATTTCGGCTTGCGCCAGCGCCAAAATCTGCCGCTCCACCTGCTCCAGGCGCTTGTACTCGGTTTGCACCGCCGCCATGTCTTTCTTCTGCAGGCCGCCGCGTATTTTCAGCCAGCCCAGACGGTATTGCTTGCACAGCATGGCATAACGCAGTGTGGCCGCGGCCTGGGCGACGCGCGCGGCGTAAACCGGACCGGCTGGCTGCGCCGCCGCGCCGGCCTGCTCCAGGCAGGCTTGCAGACGGGGCGTATCCCGGTCAAAGATTTCCAGCAGCAACTCGCTCGCATTGCTGGCATGGCGCTCGCAGGCTTTCTTCTGCAATGCGCTGTAATATGCCTGCATCGGCTCCGCCGCCGGGCCGTAAA
The DNA here is from genome assembly GCA_964650945.1 of uncultured Verrucomicrobiota bacterium. Lineage (GTDB taxonomy): Bacteria > Verrucomicrobiota > Kiritimatiellia > JAAZAB01 > JAAZAB01 > JAXGPF01. Next base: position 450 of record CAZYXU010000180.1, read on the forward strand.
ATCTTTTACAGTAAGCGTCAAGGATGGCATCGGCTGCCAGATCGGTATCATACGACGATTCCGCCGCCAGGTAAAAATTCAACCCATACGCGCCGAAATCCGGCACGCCGGCTTGGGTGTAGAATCCGTCCAATCCCAGGCTCCGGAAGAAGCGGAAATCTTCGGCGATGGTGTTGTAAAAAGGGAACGGCAGGTTCATGGTACCATTGGTACCCATGAAATAAGCATGGAAATACACGCGGCCCGGGGCAATCTCGCGCCAGCGGCGCAGGATTGCCGGATATTGCGTATAGCGTTCCTCGATCATTTTGTGGGGAGGCATGCTGCGGTAATCCCCGGCGCGGATACCCGCCGCCAAAGGCCGGTCGTAATAGCGCTCGAACAAGGCCAGCACCGCGTCAATATTCGGATGCAAGCGGAAACCGGGGTCGTCCGGCGGCGGCAGGGTATTGGTATAGAAAAGCGCGGCAAACCGCTGCCGGGGGAATCGCCGGGCCACTTGCTCCACCACGCGATTGCAAAACGTCGCGTAAGTCAGCGACTTCACCCGCCCGGCGTAAATCCGGGGTTGCAGGGGCGAAAACCGCAGCGGCTCAAACTGCTCGCATGCCGGGCATTCACACCAGCCGTCGGGGCCGTCGTTGGCGCCCAGGCCGATAATATCCATCCCCGGATTGGCTTCCAGGTACCGGATGATGTTTTCCGCGCTGAGTTCGGCGGCTGCGGGATTGGTCATACAAATCTGGGCACCGGTAGTTTGCGCGGGATTCACGCGCCGGCCGCCGCGCCAGGCGTACAATTCCGGCTGAGCGGCAAAATATTTTTACAGCGGCAGCCAGTAATTGAAGGTATGCAAGCCGAACAAAAACTCCAGGCCGCGAGCTTTCAAAGCGGCGATGGTGACTTCCTTTTTATGCGCCTCCACCTCGAAATGGGACAGCAGGGCAAAATTCATGCGCCGCTTGGTCAGCCAATCTATCACCGGCAGATCGTCGTCCTCGGCGCGCATCCAATCGTACCGATGCAGTTGCATGCCCCTGATCGGCGTGGCCGGGATCTTGGTTGCATTGATTGCGGGAATTTCCAGGTTGCCGGCGCGCGGCACATCGTCCTCGCCCGGCGCGGCCCAGAAACAGCCCGCGTATTCCTCCAGCAGCCAGTAAACCGCGTGCAAAGCCTCCAGCCGGGTATGACCGGACAAGCGCAGGGCGGCGCCGTCGCAATGCACACTGAACGCGCGCGGGGGCAAGCCGGCGTCTATTTTGATTTCAACGTCCGGCGGCGCCGGTGTGGTGGCGTTCTCATCCGCGCCCGCAATCTTGTTCAGGTAACGCGTCAACTCGCGTCCGGCCAAAGCGACTTCGTCCGCGCATTTAATGCGGGCCGCCACCCGCTTGTTTTTGATCAGAAACATCCTTCACCCCAGGGATTGAGCGCAATTGCAGGCCGCTATTTTTCAAGTTTAATGATGTTAAGTCCGCCGGCGCGGTCAAACGCAACAAAACTGTTTTGATCCGCCGGCAAGGCCGCCAGTTTGGAACAGGCGAGCGATGCCCGCGCGGCCAGTTGCCAGTTCGCGTCATATGCCCGGAGGTCCGTGTCGGTGGCGACAATCAGCAGCGGTCCGGATGCGCTCGCGAAACCGACCATGTCCAGCACCGGCTTGCCGAGCGCCGTCCGGCCGAGCAATTGGCCGTCGTCCCGGTTAAATGCGCTGATGAAGCCGTCCTCGCCGCCCACCAGAAAATCTTTTTTGCCGTCGCCGTTCAAGTCAACCAGCGCCCCGGCAGTGATGGGGCGGGTGTAAAGCTGGCTCCAAAGCACGATGGCATAGATCGCGCTACCTTTCAGGTTGGGGTCGGTCTTATAAAATCCGAAGCCGCGCGGCCCGATTACGGATAAGCGCGGCTCTTTTTCGTCTGTCAAATCGGCGGCAAAACGGCCGTCGGCAATCAAACTGCGATACGAAAATGCGCGCAACTCGCCCGCCGGGTTCATTTGGAGAATATTGACATCGCCGGGGCCGCTGTTGTTGACCTGTTGCAGCAAGAACGCCGCGCGCCGGCCGTCGCCATTCAGGTCCGGCTGGCTTTTCAAGACCTGGCGCACATAGCGCCCATCGAGCAGGCAATTCCCCGTGATCTTGCCGGTGGAATCCAATAGTGCAGCGAAGCAATATCCTCCGGCAATCACGCGTTTTTTGCCCGGGACGGGTTCCCACAGCCCGACGCCGGTCGGCGCCGCGCCATACGGCCAGTTTTTGCCGCCGCTTTGGGCATCCAGACCCTGTAAATCTTTTTCCCAAATCAGCGCGCCATCCGCCGCCAGCAGCATGACTTTATAATCCTCGGAAGCCGCCATGACTTCCTGCCGGCCGTCGCCGGCGACATCGCCGGTGGCAACGCAGGAAAAAGCCCCGGCCGCCGTTTTGCGCCACAACTCGCGCCCATCGCCGCCATAGACCTTGAGAGTTCCCAGGCCCATCGCATCGCGGTAGGCGGCGATGATTTCCGCCCGCCCATCGCCATCCAGGTCCGCAACCTGGACGGAATCAATGGCGGCGCCGGCGGTTTGCTCCCCGAAGAGTTCGACTTCCTTCAAATACACATACGGGGATGGAATTTTGAACGGCAGCGTCACCCGCAATCCGGAAGCGGTAACGCCGCCCAAATCCATGGCGATACAGCCCAGGATGCCGGCTTTGCCCTTGTTGTTGATTTTATACAAAGGGAAATATTCCAGCGGCGCGCTGATGGCCCGCCGATCGGCGGCAAAACCATCCGAACTGGCCGTAATCTGCGCCGGCGGCGCGCCCGTGACGCAATCTTGGGCGAGGTTGCCGTAAAAATAAACGATCATTTGTCGCAGCTTCCGCGGCGCCGGCAGGGTCAGCGCAAATTCCGGCCGGGTATCCGCCGGCCAGGCCAACGCGCCGCGCGTAACCGGTTCCTTGGTGCCGTCCACGGCCAGCGCCGGCTGTCCTTCGATCCCGGCGCTCATAAAATCCAGGCCGGGGATTTTCAAATCCACCCGGCAGGCATTGCTGTTGGCGGACTGGACCTTGAAGACAAACTGCGGTTTTGTATCCGGGGCGGACGCCGCCGGGCCGGCCGCCGCCGGCGCCGCCGGCGCGGCGGCCTGATTCAGGATTTCCCGGCAGCGGGCAGCCAGACCGCCGCCATCCGTTGCCAGCGAGCTGCCCAGCGGCTCGGGTGTTGGCAATTCCCAGGTATTCGCAGCGGCCAGCAATTGCGCAGTATCCATGCCGATGCGCCCCGCCCCGTCGCGCAAGTTGGTTTCCAGCGTCCGGGCGTCCGCGGCCGCCAGCACCGGCACGTCTTGAATCACAAGCCGCCGGCCGTTGGAGATATAAAGCTTATCGGCGGTGACCGCATAAATGCAGCCGGGATCGGCGGTGATCTTTAAGGCATTCGGGCGGCCGGTCCCAAGGCCCAGCAGCATGGGGCCGGCATCCCCGCCTTTGACCATAACCGTATGCGCATCCACGCGCACCGGTTCGTAATCCGCGCTTTCGCCCGTCCCCCGGGCATATAAAAGATTTTGAAAATCCACGACTTCCCCCGCCGGCAACCACCCGGACCGCGTCTGACGCAAAAAGAACGGACAGGCGGAACTTTCCAACTCCGTCCATTGTTTGGTTGACGCCGCCACGGGCGCCGCGCTTTTCAAATGAAACTCGCCGGCGCCGGCGCGGGAAACCAGGCACCGGTCGTCCCGCCACTCGGCGCCATGCAGCAGGCGCCAGGAACAAGTGACGACGTAATTGTTGGACGCCAGGGGGACGACATGGTCCATGATCAAAAACCATTTCCCGGACAGCCAGGCAATGGTCCTGGTCCAGTCTACCCCCATATAACCCGGGAGGGTGGTCCGGCTGATCGCCAAATCCGCAAACCGGGCCAGGTTTTCCGCGCGGCAGGCAAAAACGGCATTCGTCGCGGGCCGATTGACCCCATCGCTGACAAAAATGCCGTTCCTGTAAAAAGTTCCTTTTTCATCCGTATTATGAAACAGCCAGATCTGGCCACGGTCAACATATTGGGGAATGCAATTCGCGCCGTTGCGGCTTTGCAGGCATTGCAAAAGCAGGTATTGATCATCCCGGCCGAACCCGGTGCGGAAATAAACCTTGTCCATGGCTGATGCCGGCGGGAGGCTTGCGGGGTTGAGCGGAAAATACTTGTCATAGCGCCGGGCATCCATGGGCAGGGCCGTCATGCCCATCAAATATTCCGGCTTAACCGCCGCCGCCGCGGAACCGTCAACCGGCTCGAAATGGCATTCATTGTTACGCGCCCCGCCCAAACCCAGCACATTCGGGCCGAAATACGTTTTGCCCCGGTTGCAAACCTCAAAATGATTTTTCAGCCAGGTGAAACGCGGATCGTCGTAGACATAGCCGAGCAGGTTGCATTGGTAGCGCAGCCCGTGGCTGACATCGTAGACGGATTCCGGCGCGCCTTCCTGGTAATCCGCCATGCCGCAGGCAAACCCCAGCGGATTGAAATAATTCAGGAAAAACAAAAATCCCTGGCGCGCCAGGCCGGACTTGAAATAGCCGTCATGCCCGGACAGCAGCGACCAGCGCAGGAACATCTCCGCCGTATCCTGACTGCTGTAACGGTCGTCATCGCCGCGGCTGCCGGTTACGGCGAACTTGAAGGTCTCGTCCGCGTAACCGCGCCATTGGCCGGCGATCTCCCGCAACTCCGGCGAATCGGGGAAATTGCGCAGAATGTAATCGGCCGCGACATAGGCGCTCATCCAACGCGCCGTGTGGTGGCGGCCGCCGCCGGCTTGCTGCGCGGCGTAAAGCTGGCACCCCGGCGCCCGGAAAGCCGTCTCCACCATCCGGCGCGATATTCTTTGAACTTCCGGCTCGGTGAATACGCCGGCTTCCTCGATGATATCCCAGGCGCGGAAAAACCGTTCAAAACGGTAGTGGCTGACCGAGTATGGCCCGTCGCCGTAATGCTCATCAATGCAGAGCATGATCTTGCGCGCGCTGTCCGCCCAGCGCCGATCGCCGGTCCAGTAATACCGAAACGCCGTCAGGGCAAAAATATCCACGGGCTCGCGGTGAATGTTGGCGATGATTTGCGCATAATCCACTGCGTAACTTACGGCCTTCTCCGCCAGCCCCTCCAGGATCGGCTGCATCCTCCCGCCCGGCTTGACCGCGAGCAAGTGGGGAACGGCGACATGGCCATCCGCCATTGCCGGCAGAATTTCCAGGAATGCCGCCACCGCCCCCGCGATGCCCGCGGGCGCCGATGCGCCCAGGATGATGACATTCCTGCCGGTGCCCCAGGGATTGGCGATGGTCCGCAACACATGGCCGCCGCCGCCCGGGTAAGCGCCATCAACACCGCACCAAAAGCCCGCGTACAGCGGCAGGATTGCCCGGTTATTCCAGACATTGCCGAGCAGAACCAGATTTTGCCGCTGGTATTCCCGCCCGACCAAAGCCAGCCTGTGCGGACATACCTGCTCATCCGTGACGATGGGGATGGCCGCGCCGTATTTTGCGCGCAACGCCTCCGCCAGGACTTGCGCGGCGCGGGCAAAATCCGGGTCCCGCGCCGGACAGACAATCGTGCAGGCCGGCCGCCCGTTTTCAATCAAAGCGGTCTGGGGATGCAAAACCGCATCGCCAATCGGCGGCATGGGCGCGGGCGCGGCGCAGAGCAGCCAGGGATGCAGCCATCCCGCCAGCCATAGACAGCACATCGCTCGATGGATTTTATTATGCACGATTACCCCGGCGAACCGTCTTGCCTAAGCTTCGATATTTATGCTGTTTTTTAGCAGTGATAAACCGGGGCAAGGCATCACCGCAACAAATACATTGCGCCTTGCGGGATATACTCAAAACAGCCCATATCCACCAGGCCGCTGAACCGGTCAATCCGGCTGAGCCCATCCAAGTCCTTCGCCCCGGGCATCCATCCTTCAATATAAACCCCGGCATTGACGCCGGGCGATCCGGGCTGCAGCCGGAAGTCGCCGGCGGCCGCCGACTGGAACAACGGGTCTGAAGCCGTGGAGTACGTCACGCTGACATTGGCCACCGCCGGAATGGGCGCGATGCAGGTGTTGGATACGTATCCCGCCTGCACCGTCTGAAAATAAAAATTGCTGTTGGCGTTGACTCCATTGTCATTGTCGTAAACGATGCAATTTACCAGGCTGAACATCTGGCCGGTGGCACTATGAATGGCGAATACGCCGGCGCCGTCCACCGCTGCGGCGGTGGCGCGGTTGGATACGATGGTGCAATTCTCCACTATCGCCGTGCCACGGTAGATATACAGGCCGCTGCCGCGCCGGGCGGATATATTGTTTGCCACCAGGCAATTGCGCAG
>CAZYXU010000181.1:0-6831 GCA_964650945.1 uncultured Verrucomicrobiota bacterium
ATGCCACCCGCGATCACTTCATGGCGTTTGCGCGGCCGTTTTTCGGCCCCGTCAATCCGTTTTGGAAATATCTTGCGCCATTACATGAGTATGTTGCGCGCCTCGGTTACTTGCTCAGCCGGGGCCGGGGCGCTTGCGATACGGCGGTTTATTGCCCCATCCGCGATGTCTGGGCCGGCGGGGAAGATCGCGCGCGCGCCATCGCCATCCACGAACAGGTGGCCGCACAGTTGCTGGAGCATCAATGCGATTTCGATTTTGTGGATGATGACCTGTTGAGCCCGGAAAACTTGGGGAATGGTTGCCTGGTTGCCGGCGCTGCGTCCTATGCCACGATCATTGTTCAAAAGTCCGCCTGGCTGACCGAATCCGCTTTGAAATGCCTGGCCGGTTTCGTCCAAAAAGGCGGGTGTCTGATTGCCGCCGGGGGGATGCCGGCCGCGGATGGCGGGCGGGTCACCCTGGCGCAGTTGACGGAAACTAAAATCGCGGCCGACACATCGGAAATAAAACTTGGGAAGGGTAAAATTCTGGTCGGAGAGATTGATAGGATCAATCAATCTGTCGAGCCGTTGATCAAAATCAATCCGCCGCAACCCGGTTTACGGGTCTGTAAGCGCGTGTGCGCCAACGCCCGCATCTATTTTCTGGCCAATTCGGAAGACCGCAATGTCGCAGGCGTCTTCAGCTTTCCGGAGAATGCGCCGGCCTTGCTGTATGATGCAACCAAGAATTCGTTTACGCGCATGGGTTGGGTGGATTGCAAGCCGGGGAATTTGCGCCTGCGTTTTGCGCCATGGGAGTCAATGGCGGTCGTTTTCAGCGAAAATCCGGATATGTTTAATCCGGTTGTCGGCGGCCATCCCGGTGCCGGAAGTGAAATTCTCAACCTGACCGACTGTTGGCAGATCCGGCCGCTCCGCCGGTACGCGGTCGGCGAAAAGAATTTTGAAATCAAAGATTTGCCGGACGAAAACTTCGTCCCAACGGTTTTGGGGGATTGGCGGGGGCAGCTCGGCGGCGATTTCAGCGGCGATGCGGAATATCGAGTTGAATTTGATTTGCGGGAAGTGCGGCCCGGACAATATTTCCTCGATCTGGGGCAGGTGCGTTATGCCGCATCCGTGGAGTTGAACGGCATCGCCGTTGGCGCCGTGATCTGGAAACCGTTTGTGATTGATGTCACCGGAACGCTGAAGGTTGGGCGCAATGTGCTTAGCCTGACCGTCACCAATTCGCTGGCCAACGCCATCCTGCGCCAGGGAGTGCGGGAAAAATGGCTGGAGCAATGCGGGCGCGATTGGCCGGAGATAAAGTTTCCGTATGACGAGCGCCAGCGCGCGTTTGAAAAAGACAGTCTGCCGAGCGGCCTCTATGGGCAGGTGCGGTTATGCCGGAGGCTATGAGGATCCGCTCCCACATCGTTGGAGGCATTATGATTATAGACATCCATGGACATCTGGGCAACATCAACCAGGCGCCGTTCTGGGCGGCGGATGCGCAAACGCTGGAGCGTTATCTGGCGCAGGCGGGGGTGGATTATCTGTGCGTTACTTCTTCCAAGGCCATTATGTATGACGCGCGGGAGGGGAATGCCGACCTGGCGGCGGCCTTGCGGACATCTAAAAAATTGCGGGGCTATGTGACGGTCAATCCGGTGTTTCCCGATTCCATCAAAGACTTGGATTTGCTGCGCAAGGGCAATCAAGCCAAAAAATTCATCGGGGTGAAAATCCATCCGGATTACCACGGTTATGATATCGCGTCGGCCAAAGCGCGCGAATTTCTCGATGTCGTGGCCGGGCAAACGCCGCTGATCCTGGCGCATGTGTCCTGCATGCCCGGCACCGGATTTGCCGCCGCCGGCAAGGTGGCGGAATTCGCCGCGCGGCACCCCCAGACTAATTTTGTGCTGGCCCACATGGCTGGGATCTATCAGAACGGATTGTATCCGTATTTCCCGAATCTGGAAGGGCTGGAAAGGGTGACGGCCATGCAACTGCCGAATGTTTACGTGGATACGGCGCATTTCCTCATGTATGTCTATCCGGGCGTGATGGAACGGATGGTGGAATTGGCCGGGGCCGACCGGATTGTCTTCGGCACCGACATGCCGTTGCAGGGGCCGATGCAGGCGCGGTTTGCCCTGGAAATCATCCGCAATCTTAAAATACCGGAGGCCGACCGCCAGAAAATTCTGGGCGGCACCGCCGCGCGGCTGATCGGCTGGTAGGCCCGCGGCCAATTTGCGCCAGGGGCGCTCGGGGGGCTTGTGCCGCGCTTTTGCCGCTGCAGGCGCGCGCGTAAAAACGGCTTCATGCCCAGGTGATGGCCAGGACGGCCAGGGCGAACAGGCAGACATCGGCCAGCAGGGGGATATCGGTCAAAAGCACGGATTCCGGCTCGCCGCCGCGGTTGTGCAGGTAAACGCGGTCCAGGTAGCGGAACACGCCGAAGGCCACGAAGGGGATGGTGAGGTAAAGCCGGTGGGTTTGGAATTTGGCCACGGTTTCCGGCCACTGGGTGTAGATGGCGTAAGCGATCAGCACCGCGCCGGCGGTGATGGCGATCAATTGATCCAGCAACTGCGCGCTGCTGGCGGCCAGGCTGGGCCGCAAGGCGCCGCCGCCGTTGTCTTTCGCCATCTGGATTTCATGCCGGCGCTTGCAGAGCGCCAAAAACAGCGCCATCAGGAACGTGCAGATGACCAGCCAGGGCGAAATGCGCACGTCAATCGCCAGCCCGCCGGCCACGGCGCGCAGGACGAAACCGATGGCGATGACGAAGACATCCACCAGGTGCACGTGTTTCAGCAAGAGCGTGTAGCAGATCTGGAGGAGAACGTAGCCGGCCAGCGCCAGCGCGAAGAGCGGCGCCAGGAACCACGCGCCTGCGAGGCCGGCGGCCACCGCCGCCAGGCCCAGGCCAACGGCCGCGCGCGGGCCAATCCGGCCGGCGGCGATCGGCCGGCGGCATTTGACGGGGTGGGCCCGGTCGAGTTCCCGGTCGCGCAGATCGTTGAAGACGTAAATGCCGCCGGCGGCGAGCGTGAAAAGGGCGGCGGCGGCCAGGACGACGAAAAAGGCGGCGGCCGGCACCTGCTGGTTTTTATCGCCCAACGCAAAAAAATAGGCGGCCAGCACGACGCCGTTTTTGATCCACTGCCGCGGCCGCAGCGCCTCGATATAATCCAGCCAGCGGGGGGGCGCGGGGTCAGTCATGGGTGGAGCATAGGGTGGCATGGTCACGGTGGTCGGTGTTCAGTGTTCGGTGTTCGGGGGTCGGTGTTCGGTGTTCAGTGTTCGGTGTTCGGGGGGCCGGCATAAAAACTTGAAATCCTGAATTCTTTAAAAACATGAGTTCTGAAACTGGCTCCCATGTTTATCCATCTGTAGCGCCGAACGGCGTGCCCGCCGAAGCCGGGCGCAGGCGGGCGCCGCTACGCTGCCGGATTAGTCTGCAGTTTGCGCCGCCGGCGGCGGAAACTCAGCTTGAGCACCATCCACAACGCTTCCCGGACGATGGCCGATCGCATCTTGGAGCAGCCGGAGCGCCGGTCCTCAAAAATAATCGGGATTTCGGCGATGCGGAACCCGTTGCGCCAGGCGGTGTGCGTCATCTCGATCTGGAAGGAATAACCGTTGGAGACGATTTCATTCAGGTTGATCGCGGCGAGTACTTCGCGGCGGAAACATTTGAATCCGCCGGTGGGGTCGCTGAACGGCATGCGGGTGAGCAGGCGGACATACATGCTGGCGGCCTTGCTCAGGATCAGCCGTTCAAGCGGCCAGTTGATGATGCGGATCCCGTTGATGTAGCGCGAGCCCAACACCAGGTCGGCCTGTTCCATGGCCTGGATAAAGCGGGGGATGTCGGCGGGGTTATGGGAGAAATCGGCGTCCATCTCCATGATGAACCGGTATTCGCGTTCCAGCGCCCATTGAAACCCGGCGATGTAGGCCCGGCCCAGGCCGCTTTTGCCGGGGCGGTGCAGCACGTGGACCCGCGGGTCGGCGGCGGCCATGGTGTCGGCAATCCGGCCCGTGCCATCCGGCGAATTATCGTCCACCAGCAGCAGGTGGGCGGCGGGCGCCGCGGCGAAAACGGCGGCGGCGATCCCGCGCACATTGTCGGACTCGTTATAGGTTGGGATGATGACCAAAAGATTCGACATGCCGGAAAATATAAGCGGCCGGCGGCGGATAGGCAAGCTTATATGCGGGATTTGCAATTTTTTCCGCGGCGCGGTAGTATGGAGCGGTTTGGCAAACAGCGCGGCATTATCTGTGAGCCGCGATCGGCCAATCATGGCGGGCGGCGGGTGAACCACGGACGGGAGATCAAACACCATGCTTAATTTGGACAAACCTTTGACGGACCTGCCGGAATGGCAGGCGCTGGCGGCGCATGCCGCGCAGATGCGGCCGGCGCATTTGCGCGAATTGTTCGCGGCCGACCCGGAACGCGCACGGCATTTTACCGTGGAAGCGGCAGGATTATTGCTGGATTACTCCAAAAACCTGGTCACGGGTGAAACCATGCGCCGGCTGCAGGCGCTGGCGGCGGCGTGCGGGCTGCCGGCGGCGCGCGCGGCCATGTTCGCCGGCGCGGCCATCAACCGCACCGAAAATCGCGCGGCGCTCCATATCGCCCTGCGCAACCGCTCCAATGCGCCGATCCTGGTGGATGGCCGGGATGTCATGCCGGAAGTCAACCGCGTCCTGGACAAGATGGGGCAATTTGCCGCGGCGGTGCGCGACGGCGAATGGCGCGGGTTCACCGGCAAGCCCATCCGCAATGTGGTCAACATCGGCATCGGCGGATCCGATCTGGGGCCGGCGATGGCTTGCGCGGCCCTGCGGCCCTATGCGCGGCATGAGCTCCAGGTGCGGTTTGTGTCCAATGTGGACGCCACGCACCTGTGCGAAGCGTTGCGGGAGATGCGCCCGGAGGAGACGCTCTTCATCGTCACCTCCAAGACTTTCACCACGCAGGAAACCATGACCAACGCGCTGACGGCGCGCGACTGGCTGCTGTACACCTTGAAGCAATCCGCGGCCGTGGCCCGGCATTTTGTCGCCGTCTCCACCAATGCCGAGGCGGTCGGGGCATTCGGCATTGACGCCGGCAACATGTTCGAATTCTGGGATTGGGTGGGCGGCCGGTATTCCCTCTGCTCGGCGGTGGGGCTGGGCCTGATGCTGGCCATAGGCCCGGAGCACTTCGCGGAAATGCTGGACGGGTTCCATGCCATGGACAACCATTTTCGCGATGCGCCGCCGGAACGGAATCTACCGGTGCTGCTGGCGTTGCTGGGGATTTGGCATAATAATTTCTTCGACGCCCAGACCCATGCCATCCTGCCTTATGACCAGTCCCTGTGCCGGTTCCCGGCCTACCTGCAACAGGCGGACATGGAAAGCAACGGCAAGTATGTTGACCGGCGCGGCCGCCGGGTGGCGTGGCAGACCGGGCCGATCATCTGGGGCGAGCCGGGCACGAACGGCCAGCATGCATTTTACCAGTTGATCCACCAGGGCACCAAGCTTGTGCCGGCGGACTTCATCGGTTTCTGCCGTTCGCATCATCCCACCGGCGATCATCACGCCAAGCTCATGGCGAATTTCTTCGCGCAGACCGCGGCCCTGGCTTTCGGGCGCACGCCGGCGGAACTGCAGGCGGCCGGCGTGCCGGGCGATTTGATTCCTCACAAGACTTTTGAGGGCAACCGCCCCACCAACACCATCATGGCCGAAGAATTGACGCCGGCCGTGCTGGGGCGGTTGATTGCCCTGTATGAGCATAAAATTTTCGTCCAGGGCGTAATCTGGCAGATTTATTCCTTCGACCAGTGGGGTGTGCAATTGGGCAAGGAGCTTGCCGGGAAAATCCTGCCGGAGTTGCAGAGCGCGGCGGAACCGGGCTTGCAGCACGATTCCTCCACCAACGCCCTGATCCGGTTTTTCAGGCAACACAAAACTTGACGACTGTAGTAGCGCCACGGTGTGGCGCATTCCGGAAGCCGAACGCCGTTCGGCTTCTACAGTGTCGGAATGTAGTAGCGCCACGGTGTGGCGCATCCGGATCCCGAACGCCGTTCGGCTTCTACAGTGTCGGAATGTAGTAGCGCCACGGTGTGGCGCATCCGGATCCCGAACGCGAATCTAAAGATGGACGCCTGGCGACGATGAATATTGAAAGAAAGCGTCCACCTCGGTTAGCAAATGTTTTTGCTTCATCACCGTTATATTTTGTGACATGCTGCACGTTTTACCGTCAGCATATGTTGGATAATGCTGAAGTGCATATGGCTTTCCAAGAAGCTGCCGTTCGAATAGAAGGTGCCGGCAATGCCGTGGGGAGATATGTCATCATGCCGGATCATATGCATGTGTTTTTGCGAATTGGAATTAATGGCCGTTTGAGTGTTGCGGTTAAGTGCTGGAAGGAGTTTATTACCAAAAGATTGCATCAAACACAGCCGGGGTTGAAGGTCTGGCAACCCGGATTTTTTGATCATCTGCTGCGCAGTGTGGAAAATTATAGTGAAAAATGGGCTTATGTCCGAGAAAATCCAGTTAGAAAAGGGTTGGTTATGGCGGCTGATTTATGGCCGTATCAGGGAGAGGTTAGCATAATTAGATGGTGAGCGTTTGCTTTTCATTTCCGGAATGTAGTAGCGCCACGGTGTGGCGCATCCGGAAAGCCAAACGCCCGCCTTTGCCAGGTTTCGGCGCGGCACGCCGTTCGGCTACTACAGAAGAACAGAAGACCGGAAGCCGAACGCCGTTCGGCTACTACAGAAGAACAGAAGACCGGAAGCCGAACGCC
>CAZYXU010000182.1:0-6822 GCA_964650945.1 uncultured Verrucomicrobiota bacterium
CGCGCCCAGGCCTCGTCCAGGAACGGCCGGCAGGCGTCCACTTCCGCGCGCCAGTCGTTGCGATACCAATGGTCGAAAGTATCGTAAGTGCCCATGAATATTTTCATGTTGCGCGCATCGGCCAGTGTGAAAAACAACTCGGCCGGATCGTCATGCACCAGCGGTTTTTCCGCCACCTTCGACGGGTAAACGGCCTGCTGCATAGTCATGCACCGGATGATCACCAGTGTGTCCATCCCCATTTCGGCCATGACATCGAACTGGGCGGTCCATTCCTTCGGCCCCCAGTTCTGCGACGGTATGTCGCCGGGGAGCGCATCTAAAAACGTACCCGTGATTATGGTGTTGCTCATAAATCAAATCCGCCAGTAAAATACCTTTTCTTCATCCTGCCCGGCGATAGTTTTATTTTAACATATACATGGTGCCTGGAGGAATAAACTCGTAGCACCCCGCATCCACCAGCCGGGTGAACCGGTCCAGCCGCGGATGGCCGTCCAGATCAAATGCGCCCGGCATCCACGCCAGGTTCGTCCCGGCATTAACTCCAGGCGAGCCGGCTTGCAGCCGGTAATTTCCGGAGTCCGGACCGGCGAACAGCGGGTCGGCGCCGATACAGCCCGCGCCCCAGGTGCCATCGGCCTCGGGCGTGCAGGTGTAAAACACATTGGTCCGTCGGTCGGGCACCTCAAAATGCCAATCATCATAAAGCCCGGCGCCGCCGATTTTATTGGACGCCACCACGGCATTGAGAATCGAGTCCGCGCCCGAACCTTTCAGGTAAATGCCGCCGCCGCCGAATTTGGCGTGGTTATCCGCGACGGTGCAGGATTCTACCCGGTTGGCGGCGCCGCTTTCAATATAAATCCCCGCGCCCACGCCCCCCTTGTCGGCATCGCCATGCACGCCATAAGCCCAGTTGCCGCAGACCAGGCTATTGCGCAATACGACGTTGGAGGACATGTATACCCCGCCGCCATACGCGCGCAATGAATTTGTGACTATATTATCGCGAATTTCACAATTATCAACCAGCACGCCGTAAGAGTTGACGGAAACGCGGACGCCGGCGCCATTGGCATCCTGTACGCCATCGCCGACATGCACATTGCCCACCACGCGCGAATGCGTCACCGTGCCCGATCCCGGCCCCACAGTGGCCGTGCGATAAAAACACACTGCTCCGCGCGCAATTGAAAGCGTGTTATAGCTGATATCGCAATTGCTGGCCAGCCCCCAGCCGCGCACCAGCAAGGCGCCCAAGTCGCAAGCGTTATTATGCACAATTTCAGAATTATAAATTTCCAAATTGCAATTGTCGGCGCCGGCAAACACGCCGCCGGCGTAATTGTTGGATACGGTTACATCATATGCCCGCAAGACGCCGCTGGATGCCAGAGAAATTCCCTGCGTCACATTGCCATAAACCATGCAATCGGCAATGACGTTGTTCGTGCCTGACGCCCACACACCGCCCCCGCCCCAGCCGGCTTCGTTCGAAAACACGTCGCAGCGTGACATGCTGGCATTGCCGGCCAATTGGACGCCCCCGCCGTAATCATACCCGGCAATCGCCGTAATCACCCGGTTGTAACACGCCGTGCTGTCAACCATGATTCCGCCATTCAGATAAACGCCGCCGCCGGCGCCCGCGCTGCTCCGCCCCTCGCAGAGATTGCCGCTGATCAGGCAATTGCTGATAATCCCAAGGCTGGTGGTCAGCAGGTAAATGCCGGCGCCGCGGCCGCCGAAAGTTGAAGCCAGGCCGGCATGATTGCCGGCTACATGGCACTCCAGCAGGCTGCCGGCACTGCAAAACACACCGCCGCCGTATCCGCTCAGGGAGGAACTAGGCGGATAGCCATTGGTGATGGTCAGTCCCTGCAGGACGGCGCCGGCATGCCGGAGATAAAAACAGCGGGTCGCTCCTCCGCCATCAATAATTGTGCCGTCGCGGTCCAGGCTGCCCTGATTCCAACTGCGGATATGCAGTCCTTTATTGACGTCAACATACGTTGTCACGGCATACTCGCCGTTGGATACCAGGATGACTTGGCCGCCGGACGCCTTGGCCACGGCATTGCTGATGGTGGCCAGCGGCTGCAACCAGCTTAAACCATCGTATGTGCCGTCATCGTTGCCGGCCGGCGGCATGGCCACATGCCAGGTGGTTTGGGCCGCCGCCGGCAGCAGGCCGGCCAGGGTCAACCCGCATATTGCGCCGATCCAATGCTTCCGCCATGAATGCGTGCCTTGAATTTTACACATGACTTCCTCCTTTGTGGCTTAGTGGCTTTGTGAGATCTCCATTTCTGAATCCTTCCGCCAATATGTCCTGCGAATGTTCCACCGTCAACGCGGTCCGGCCGCCGGCCCCGCCCGCCGGCCAATGCACCCGCACCCCGCGCAGACGCGCATCGCGCACATGGCGCAGGTAAAAGGCATGCGGAATTCTCCGGCAGACTTCCGACGCCAGGCAGCCGATCGGGTCCGGCACGGCCGCCAGCAACGGCTCAGGCGGCGTATCGGCGTGCATGACAACATCCGTGATTTCGATGCGTTCCATCGGCAGAGCGGCGCTGCCGGTCAGGCTGACCGCCCCCGGCCCGTAAATTTGAAGGCCGCTGCAAGACACATCGCGGATGCCCGCCGGGGGGCGGCTGTCAGGGAAAACCTGGCAGTAAAAAGGCGATTCGCGGGCGCGGATGCTGAGATTCCGCGCCTGGATATTTTCAATTTGCGGCCCCGTCACATTATCGTAAATCGTGTCTTTCAGACCCGGCGGCATGGTGGCATAAACATGGAGACTGAGTCCAACCCGCGCGTCCATGACCAGATCGCTCAGGACGCAATCGCGGATCGGGCCGTCGCCATGCGGACCGATGCGCACGGCATTGCACGCCGACCGCAGCACGCAGCCGGTCACGATGACATTTTCACAGGCGCGTGGTTCGCTGCCGAACATGCCGTTGCCCGGGCCGCTGTAGATGGCGATACAATCATCCGCGCTGTCAATGAAACACTGGCTGATCAGGACGTCGCGGCAGGCGGTGGGATCGATCCCGTCGCCATTGGGCGTTTCGGGCGGATTGCGGATGGTCACACCCTGGATGCGCACACGTTCGCAGCCAAACGGCCAGATCGTGTAAGTCGGGGAATTCAGCAATTGCACTCCCTCGACCAGCACGTCGCGGCATTCGCAAAACGCCAAAGTATGTCCCGGCCGCCATTCGGGAATGGAAAAGCGCCGCAGGGGCGTCCCTTCCTTGGGCGGACCGAAAAATGCCCGGCCGTTGCCATCGATCGCGCCGCGGCCGCGGATGGCGATATTTTCGGCATTATAAGCGCAAATCAGATGCGCGGCGGAAGTGGTGCGCCGGAGGGGCTTGACGTCATACGGCGCATTCCCGTCGGTGCTGTAATCCGCGCGGCGGGGGCTGCCGCGCAGGATGGCGCCGGCATCCAGAAATAATTCCACACGGCTTTTCAGGTAAAGCGTGCCGCAGGAAAAAACACCCGCGCCAAAAAATACGCGCCCGCCGCCGGCCGCATGGCAGGCGTCAATGGCGCGCTGGACGGCCGCCGTGTCATTGGCGGCGACATCGCCGCGCGCGCCGTATGCGCGGACATCGAAGACGGTTGAATTTGCGCCGGCGGGCGGATTCGCGGATATTGCGGATGTCATAAATTTAATGTTCCCCTGTCACATACCCACGTATACGGGCGCCGCCGTCAAGCGGTATGCCGCGCCGGCGGGCGCCATTCCCTTCCCTTCCAAATTTTTATCGAAAGCAAACATAATCGAGGTATCAGTGTCAAGATCAAATGCCCCGGCCGGCGGCGTAAAGTCGGCTTGATAACGCGCGATCCGCGAAATCCGCAAATCGCGCATGACGCCTTCAATGGCGTGCCAGCCGCTGTTCAACGCGCCGACCTGGATGGCGAAGGGGTGGCGCGTATCCAGCACCGGATTGACCGCAGCCGTCAGACGCTCCGGGTGTGCGCGCGCCGGTGCGCCGGATAGTTTTTTCCCGTCAACATACACCCGCACGCGGTCGGTTTCCACCGCGGCGGCATCCCAGACTACCGCCACATGCCGCCAGCAATCGGCGGGCCAATCGGTCAGCCGGGCATGCGTTTGCCAGCCGGCATGCTCGGCGTTCAGCAGGCTTACATCCAGCCGCCCGCCGGCCCGGGTGTAGCGGATAGCCAGCGGCGAATTATTGGTGATCCGCGGAGTATCCTTCCGAATCGGCCCGTAATGCAGAAACACATATTCGCCGACGGCAATTTCACCCCTGGACAACACCGGCTTCCAATCCCGCGCCGGTTTGAACCAGAACTCCACCGTGCCCACCGCATCGTTGAAAATCATGTGCTCGCCCCCAGCGTCATCCCGCAGGCGGTCGGAAAAACGGCAAGCATCGGCCAATCCAGTCCGGCCGGCGTCTGCCGGCGCGAACATTGCGGACGCCGGCGGCAATCCTTCCCACCCGCCAAACTTGAGCCAGCGTTCCGCCGTCCCCTCGTCCGCCCTCAGGCGCAGACGAATACCGCCCCGGTCATATACCTGGCGGTATTCCACCACGCACAGCCCGGGGGACTGCCAGCGGTACATGATCCGGTCAACCTCCGCCAGAACTTTGCGCGCCTGCAGCCGGCCCAGGTGGTCGTAGGCTTCCGCCTCCAGTATGACGCCATGCAGCACCCGGTCGGAATCAAGATGCACCAGGAACGACGCCACGGAGGCAACGGCATCGGGCAAGGTCACGGTGTCCACCTTGAATTCCGAGGTTTCAATCTGCGCCGTCAAAGCCGGGGCGGCCTCCCGCGTCCAATTCAGCGCCGGAAATTTTGCCAGATCGTGGAAATCTTCCGCCGGCGGTTTCTGCAGGGAGCTTAACTCGTGCTCGCCGCCGCCCAGAGGGCAGATGCGGGCGGCATTAATCAGCCAACCCCTGGCATCGTATGCCGCCGCCAATCCGGCGGCAGGAATGCGCAACTCGGCCTGCCAGCTTCGGGGGCCGCGTTGCACCGCGCAAACCAGGCCCGGGCACTTCCAGTCATTATCCGGCTCGACCGACCGCACGCCCCCGGCCATCTCAACCTTGTTGAACTGCTGCCGGAGGCTGCCGTCCGGCTGGATGAACCAGTGGGCATAATCGCCGCCGGGCAAGCCCAGAAACAACTCCACCGCGTCAGCGTCCGCCACCGTCTGATCGCCGGGCGCCCAGGCTGTAAGCAAAACATACAGGTTGGCGGCGTCAAACAACAACTGCATCCGCATATGCGCGCGCGCCGGCCGCGGGGCGGCGCCGTTCAGCAGCATGAAAGTCTCGAGGGGCGCCGCATCGGCCCAGGCGGGGTCGTCAGAGCGTCCGTCAATGACCACCGGGGTGTGGACGGACATGGCGCGCGCCAGGCGGTGATACGCCAGCGCATCCAGCACCGGCTTGGGCAAAGCGCCCATGGAACTGAGCGACGGCAAATCCGACCGCGTGCGGTTCAGCCGCTCTTCCAGCCAGGCAAAATCCGCGCGGTCGGCCATATCTTCCCGCCACATCCCGGCCCAGCGGCTGGAATCCTTCCTGGCCAGGATGGCGTCCTCGGGACGGTCCCGCAGCAATTGCGCGCGATCGGCGCTAGCCTGCCGGCAGTAATCCAGGCCCTGCGCCGCGGCTGATTCAGCCTCTGTGCGCTTCTGCTCCGCCGCCAGTTCGCGGGCGCGCAAGTCGCAGGCCTGTGCCCGGGCGGTCCACATTCCCATGTGCAATCGTTCGCGCAAATTGATCACGCGTCGCAGGGTAAAATCATCCAACCCGAGCCGCGCCGGATCGGCAACGATTTTGGCCCATAACTCATCCATGGCCCGGGCTCCCCGCACGGCATTATCGGCCTGCCATTGCATCCGCTCCGCTTGCTTGAGCCAGGTAAATTGCTGACGCTGCCGGTTGAAAATCTGCTGCAAATCCACATTCTCCGACAAGGCGGCTGCAATCTGCGGCGCCGCCGGCTGCCCGAAGTAATTGCGCGCCAGGCGCGGGAGAATCAGATCGTAAATCGGGCCATGCGGTTCGGCGTACCGCCATTGTTCCCCGGCGCCCGGCGCCGTCCCGTCGGGCAGGCATCCCCACGGCAGCGCGCCGGGGGTCTCGCGATTCCATGAGTATTCCCGCACGGCCAATCCCTCCAACGGCAGGAACCCGTCCAGATACGACAAGATGCCGAAAGTGTCGCGCGGGTTATCCACAAAAGTCGCCGACCAGGCCGCGCCTATGGAAAACAACGGCCGCCAGGCGTGAGACATCAGGGCGTACCAGGTAAACATGCCCCGGCCGGGGGTCAACTCGCGCCAGGCACGAATCGCCGGCGCCGGCGCTTCTCGGATGCAGAAGGTGACATCATCCGCGGGGAACGCCGCGTGCAGGCGGCGCCAGAATTCGGTGTAATATTGCCGGTAGCGTTCCGCCATCGCCCGGATTTCCGGCGTGTCACCGTATCTGGAAGTAAAGGCCTGGCGGCCCAGTTCCGGATGCAGGACATCGGCGCCGTAGGGATAGATGGTGAAATGCAGACGCGCGGCCGGGTTGAGCTTTTTGACCTCCTCGTAATAAATTTTGTGTTTATTGATGGTGGCCGCAACATAGTCGTCACCCCAGCGCGCGCGGCAGACATCGCAACGATCTTCCCAGTTGGCGGGATTGGTCAGCCAACCGGAATCTGTGTCATGCATCCCGACCTGGGTAACGCCCGTGGCGCGGATGAATTCCGCGAAATTTCGCGCAGTTTCCCGGGTGATTTCATCCAGGCTCCAGCACCGCA
>CAZYXU010000183.1:0-6819 GCA_964650945.1 uncultured Verrucomicrobiota bacterium
ACTATCATCCTGACCGCCTTCGGCAGCACCCGGGCGGAAACGCAGGCGACCTTTGACCGGATCGAAGCGGATGCGCGGCGGGCATTCCCGGATTATCCTTTGCGCTGGGCCTTCACCTCGTCCACCGTCCGCGCCGCCTTGAGCAAAGCCGGGCGGGAAATATTTTCGCCGGCGGAAACCATCCGAATATTGGCCGAAGCCGGCGTTAAAAGCGCGGTAATCCAATCCCTGCACATCATGCCCGGCGCCGAATATGCCGATTTGCTGGCGTTGCCGGACTGCGGACTTCGCCGGGCCATCGGCCGGCCGCTCCTGGCGAATGCGTCCGACATCGCGGACGTCGCCCGGATTGTCGGCAACCTTTGCGCGCCCGGGAAATCCGTAGTTGTCGCGGCCCACGGCAATGCCAACCGCCCGGAATTGAACGCCCCGTTGCTGGCCCTGGCCGCCCAAATCGAGGCCGGGCGCGACAACGTAGCGCTTTGCACCATTGAAGGCCCGCCCGGCATCGAGCCCTTGGAAAAAATCCGCGCCGCGGTCCAAAAAAGCGGCACGGTGCTTTTTATTCCGCTGATGCTGACCGCCGGGGTGCACGTGCGTGACGATCTGTTGGGCAATGCGCCTGATTCCTGGCGCAACCGGCTGGGAGTGGCGGCGGCCGAAGTCGGCCCGGCGCTGGGCGATCTGCCGGAAATCCGCGCAATCTTTTTACGCCACCTGGCGGATGCGTTGCGAGACGATGTTTTGGGCTAAACAATATGAACCTTAAATCAATTACCGATTCCCAACCGAATTTACCGCCGGCGCAGCCGGGCCATTTTTACGCCGTCGGCGTCGGGCCGGGCGCGCCGGACCTGATCACCCTGCGCGCGGCGCGGCTGGTGCAGACGGCCGACGTGATCATCGCGCCGCGCGCGGAAAAGGCGGAAGCCAGCCTGGCGCTGGACACCGTCCGCGCCTTGATCCGGCCCGCACAGGAAGTGGTGGATCATCAATACGTCATGCGGCGCGATGAGTCGGCGACCCTGGCCAATTGGGCGCGCATTGCCGGCCTGGTCCTCAGCCGCTGCGAGGCAGGCAAGTCCGTCGTGCAGATCACCATCGGCGATCCGCTGATTTACAGCACCACCGCCTACCTGCTGCCGCCGATCCGGGCGGCGCTGGCGCCGGACCGCGTGCATGTGGTCCCCGGCATCAGCGCCTTCCAGGCGGTGGCGGCCTTGTTTGCCGACCCGCTGGCGGTGCAGCAGGATCGTTTGACCTTGATGCCGGCGACGGACATCGCCGCGGTGGCCCAGGCGCTGGACCATTGCGAGACGCTGGTGCTTTACAAATGCGCGAAAATGCTGGCGCCGCTGGCCGACTTACTGGAACGGCGCGGCCTGGCCGGCGCCGTCCAACTGGTATGCTACGCGGAGCAGGACAACCGCCAGGCGGTTTATCATGATTTGCGCCAGGCCTTGACGGAAGCCCAGGGCTATATGGCCACCGCCATCATCCATGTCGGCCGCCGGAAATGGCAATGAACACCGCCAAGCTTAAATCCGGTTACACGACCGGCGCCTGCGCGGCGGCCGCCGCGGGCGCGGCAGCTTGTCTGCTCGCCGGCCGGCCGGCGCCGGCCACGATCACGATCGCGCTCCCGGAAGGCGGCCGGGCGGTCCTGCCCATCGCCTACTGCAAGGGCGACAGCCGCGCCGCCACCGCCGCCGTGGTCAAGGACGCCGGCGACGACCCGGACGTCACACATGGCGCTACCATCGAGGTAACACTTCGGGTATTGGCGGCTGGCGATATAATGTTCGCCGCCGGGCCCGGGGTCGGCCGGATCACCAAGCCGGGGCTGGCTTTGCCGCCAGGCGAACCGGCGATCAACCCCGGCCCCCGGCAAATGATCAGCGCCGCCATCCGCGCGGTCACCGCTTTGCCGGTGGCCGTCACCGTCAGCATCCCCGGCGGAGAAATTATGGCCGCCCGGACTTTTAATCCCCGGCTGGGGGTCGCAGGCGGGCTGTCCATTCTGGGCACCACCGGCATTGTCCGGCCGTTTTCCATGCAGGCGATCCGGGAGACCATCCGCTGCGCCTTGAGCGTGGCCGCCGCCGCGGGTGTCACGGATGTGATACTCACGCCCGGCAACCTGGGCCGGCGGGCGGCGCAGCGCCACTGCCGGCTGGCGCCCGACCAGGTGGTGGAAGTCAGCAACGAGTGGGGATTTGCCGTGGACGCCCTGCGCGCTTATCCCTTCCGGGCCATGCTGGCAATCGGCCATCCCGGCAAACTCGCCAAACTGGCCAACGGCGAATGGGATACCCATTCCGCGCGCTCCGGCTCGGCCCTGCCGGTGGTGCGGTCATGGCTGGCGGCGGAACAGGCGCACCTCGCGCCGGATGCGGCAACCGTGGAAGCGCTGTTCGCCGCACTGCCGCCGGCGCAGGCGGCGGCCGCCGCCAACCGCGGCGCGGAATCCATCCGCCTGGCAATCGTTCAACGGACAGAGCAGCGTTTGGAAGTTGCCGTAATGCTGACGGATTTGGCGGGCAATGTGCTGGGCCAAGCCTGAAATTGCGGCCAAAGCCAGCCGCATCCGGCATCCCCCTGCCCTGATTTCAGTGGATGGCAAACAAGATGACGCTGATAATGGCTAAGATGATGGTGGCATACCAAGCCGTTGTGCGGCGCTCGTGAAACACCCCGGCCGCAATCAAGGCAATGGTGATTAGCGACGCGGTAGTCACCATGCCGAAGCTGACGCCGCCCGGCAAGGCCGCCGCGGGGAAGAGCAAAAGGAACCCGCCCAGGGAAGCCGTCGCGGCACAACCGCCCAGCACCATGGCTTTCTTTAGTTGAAAACCTTTAAAACGTTCATAAAACGTCAGGCCCGCCAAGGCCGCGCCGATGGCAATATAAATCACGAACAAAAAAAGCGCTTGATGCGTTTGCAGCGGGGATGTATCCGCCCCAGACATGGTGGCCAATTGTTTCATGCCAATGCTGGCCAAGCTGCTGGCCAGCAGAATGGCAGCCAGAAGCAATAAGTAGATCGTCCGACGCCGGCCACCGGAACTCGACGCCGGATCGGTGGCAGCCTTTTCTCCGGCCACCCCTCCCACCACTACGCAGACTGCCGCCAGCGCCAACCCGATCCATTGCGTCATCGTCACTGACTCGCGCAAAACCAGGACGGCATAAATCGTCACAGGCAGAAACAATAGATTCGTTGCGCAAAAGATGGGCGTGGAAGGGCCGCGCCGCTGCGCGGGATTGATCAACAAAACGGTCACAACCTGGCCAATGCCGCCGGTTACAGCCCAAATCCAGACCAGGCTGGGCGCACGCCAGGGATTAGCCACAGGCGCCGCCCGGCCAGCCTGCCAATACATCATTCCCAGCATGAAAAGCGCGCCGGCAATTGACAAGACCAGGCCGATATGCGATGCCGGCACATGCCAGCGCCGGCCCATCTGATAGGCAAAACTCAAACAACCGAAGCAAATCCCGGAAAAGAAAGCTGCCAGCAACAAGAGCAACATACTTTGAGCTTCCCTAATTCTCCCACAACCGCAGCCGCCAGCCGCCGGCTGCTTGCACCGCCCGGCCGATACATACAAGGCCGGCGATACTATCGCCCGTCCGGAATAATGCAATAATAATGATAATTTTGTTGCTTCCGCGCAGGGTGAAATTAAACTTCACCGCATGGAATCACCGTCCATAATTATCGCCGGCTGCGGGCCCGGCGCCGGGGAGCACCTGACTCCCGCGGCCCAAACCGCCGTGGCCAAGGCAACCGTTATATTCGGCGCACCGCGTTTGCTGCAACTTTTCCCGAACTTCACGGGCGAACGCCTGACTGTAGATGCGGCGATTGAAAACACGCTCACGGCCATCGCCCAGCGCGTGGCGGCGGGTGCGCGGGTGACCGTTCTGGTCACTGGCGACCCGGGCCTATGCAGCCTGGCCCAACCCATCCTCCGGCGGTTCGGCCGGGAAGCCTGCCGGATTATCCCCGGCATCAGTTCCGTGCAGGTGGCCTGCGCCCGGCTGGGGCTGGATTGGACTGCCGCCCGGATCATCAGCGCCCACGCCGCGATGCCCGCGGTGGATCCCCGGACGCTGGCCGGCATATCGCCGGTGCTCGTGCTGGGCGGCAACCGGAAAAGCTGGCCATGGATCCTGGCCGCAGCCGATTACCTGGCATCTACACACCGTCTGACCTTGTGCCGCAACCTGACTTTGCCGGACGAGGAATTGCGGGAACTGACGCCGACGGATTTGCGCGCGCTGCCGCCCGGAGCCGGATCGAGCGTGCTGGTTTGGTCCCTGCGGTCGGAGGAGTTGAATCCGATCCCGACGACAACCGTGAACCCCATTGACCGTTAACCCGTGAACATTTTTTTATCCATCATCATGAGAGCCAATTTCAAAACTAACGTTTTGCAAGCATTCAGTATTCAGTCAGAATTCAGCATGATTGCCACCAGCACAAGATCTATGCGTTACGTTGCCGTGAAATCCTGACTGCCGAACACCGAACACTGAACACTTTTAAAAGAGACTTATGAAAGTTTATTTTGTCGGCGCCGGGCCGGGTGATCCGGAACTGTTGACCCGCAAGGCGGAAAAACTGCTGCGCCATTGCCAATGCTGCATCTGGGCGGGCTCGCTGGTGAACCCGGCCATCCTTGATCTGCTGCCCGCCGATGCCGTGCGGCACGATTCGTCCGGCATGACGCTCGACGGGATCATCGCCGTCATCACGGACTGCCGCGGACGCGGCCAGGACGTGGTCCGGCTGCACACGGGCGAACCGTCGCTATTCGGCGCCATCGGCGAGCAGATGGCCCGCCTGGACAAGCTGGGCATTGCGTATGAAGTGGTCCCGGGGATCAGCGCCTTCCAGGCCGCGGCCGCCGCCTTGAAATGCGAGTTAACCGCCCCGGAGCTGGCGCAGACCGTCTGCCTGACCCGCGCCCCGGGCCGCACGCCGGTGCCGGCCGCGCACACGCTGGAAAAAATCGCGCCGCTGCAGGCCACCATGTGCATCTTCCTGTCCACCGACCGCATGGCCGAGGTGGCCGGCGCGCTGGCGCCGCATTACGGGGCGGATTGCCCGGCCGCGCTGGTCTGGCATGCTTCCTGGCCGGATGAAATCATCGTGCGCGGCACGCTGGCCGATATCGCCGCCAGGGCGCGGGCGGCGGGGCTGACCCGCACCGGCATGATCATCGTGGGCCGCGCGCTCGCCGGGACGCCGGCGGAATCGCGGCTCTATGCCGCGGATTTTAAACACGGTTATCGCGCCATTTGAAAGAGTCGCATGCCCACGCATCAAAAGACGGCGGTGATCACCTTCAGCCCCCAGGGACTGGTTCTGGCCCGGCGGCTCCGGGCCGCCTGGCCGGGGTGCGCCCTCTTTGCCCATGCCGCTGTCCCGGCGCCGCGCGGCGTCAAACGGTTTGACCGCGTGCGGGAGTTGACCGCCCGCCTCTTCCCGGCAATGCGCGCCCTGGTCTATATCGGCGCCAGCGGCATCGCCGTGCGCGCCCTGGCCGGCTGCCTGCGCGACAAACATGCCGATCCGGCGGTGGTGCTGGTGGATGCGGGCGGCCGGTATGCCGTCAGCCTGCTCAGCGGGCATGAAGGCGGCGCCAATGCGCTGGCCCTGGATATCGCCAACATCCTGGGCGCCGAGCCGGTGATTTCCACCACCACGGAAGCCGTTAAAACCGTGATTGTGGGCGTGGGTTGCCGGCGCGGCGTGCCGGCCGGCCGGATTATCGCGGCCATCCGGCGCGGGCTGAAACTGGCGGAAGTTGCGCCAAACGAAGTCCGCTGGCTGGCCACGGCGGAAGCCAAGCGGCGCGAGCCCGGCCTGCTGGAAGCCGCGCGCAAGCTCGGGCTGCCCTTGCGCATCATGCCCGACTGGCAGATGCGGCGCGGGGGCCCGGAAGTCACGCCATCGCCATTCGTCAAAGCCGCCATAAATCTGCCGGCCGTCGCGGAGCCGGCGGCGCTGACAGCAGGGAGGAACACCACATTACTGCTCAAACGACAGGCAAGCAACGGGGTCACCGTCGCCGTGGCCCGGGAAAACTGCTGGTAATCGGGCTGGGCCCCGGCCACCCGCTGGACCGCACGCGCCGCGCCGAGGCGGCGCTGGCCCAATGCGACGTGGTGGCGGGTTATGCCCGCTACCTGGATGCCATCGCCGATCTGACGGCCGGCAAGGAATTGATCCGCAGCGGCATGCGCGAGGAAGTTTCACGCGTGCGCGCGGCTTTGCAGCAGGCGGCCGCCGGCAGGACCGTGGCGCTGGTGTCATCCGGCGACCCGGGCATTTACGGCATGGCGGGACTGGCGCTGGAATTGGCGCATGCCATGCGGCTCGATCTCCCCGTCGAAATCGTCCCGGGCATGACCGCGGCCTCCTCCGCCGCCGCCGCGTTAGGCGCGCCGCTGATGACCGACTTCGCCGTGATCAGCCTGAGCGATCTGCTGGTGGCGCGCGCGCAAATCGTCAAACGCCTGGCCGCCGCCGCGCGGGCCGGCCTGGTGACCGTCCTCTACAACCCCCGCAGCCGCGCGCGGACGGAGTTGTTGCGGCAGGCCATCGGCATCTTCCGGCGTTGCCGGCCGGACCGCACGCCCGTAGGCATTGTCGGCAATGCCGGCGAAGCCGGCCAGCGGGTAACGCTGACCGACCTGGCGCATTTCGACGAGACAGCCGTGGATATGCGCACCATCGTCGTAATCGGCAACGCCCAGACCCGAAAACTCGCCGGGCGCATGGTCACCCGCCGCGGGTATGACGTCGCC
>CAZYXU010000184.1:0-6783 GCA_964650945.1 uncultured Verrucomicrobiota bacterium
GCGACGTGCGGCCGGTTCCCGCGGAATTGAAACGCGAACTGGAAACGCGCCTGGCAGGCCTGGATACGGTGTTGGGCCCGCGCATTGATGCTCGCGGATTGGAGAATCCCACAGGACAACGCAAAACACAGGAGGCCCAATGAAACGAATACTTTCCGCCGCGCTGGCGCTGGGAGTGGGCGCGCCGTTAATCTTGGCGCAGACCACCTTGCATGTGGCCACCAACGGCCTGGATTCCAACAGCGGTCTGTCCTGGGAAGCCCCGTATCTGACCATCAGCAACGCGGTCGGCAATGCGGCCGGCGGCGACGTTATTCTGGTGTCCAATGGCTTGTATTTGATTGCCGCGGCGATCCAAATCAGCAAACCGCTGATTGTGCGCAGCGTCAACGGCCCGGAGTTAACGATCGTGCAACGCAACGGCGTGTCCTATTACCGGATTTTTCAAACCGTCAATGCCCCCGGCGCCATGATCGCCGGGTTTACCATCACCAACGCCTATGTCTCATCGCCGACTTACGGCGGCGGCGTGTATCTGGACGGCGGAGTTTTGTCCAACTGTATTGTGGCCGGCAACGTCGCCAACAATTATTACGGGGGCGGGGTGGCCTGCATGTCCGGCACGGTTACCCATTGCCGGTTTTATGGCAACACCGCGGCGTACGGCGGCGGAATTTATTGCCGGACGGGCGTGGTGGCCCATTGCCGGATGGAAGAGAATTACGCGAATTATGGCGCCGGCGCGGGTCTGTATTATGACGGCGTGATAACCGACAGCGTGATTTGCGGCAATCAAGCCGTCTCCGGCGGCGGGGGCATTTACAGCCAAAACTGCACGGGCGCGGTTTACAATTGCGCGGTTTATTCCAATTTTACGCCCGGCACGCGCGGCGGCGGCCTCTACGTGAATAACAGCGGCGTGCGCATCGAGAACAGTGCCATCCATGATAATCGCACCGGGGCGCACGGCGACGCTGCTTTTAACGGCGGCGGCGGCATCTGGGCCAGCGCCCCAAGCACGCAAATTTTCCTGATGCGCAATTGCCTGCTATTCAACAATTACTCCTATGAAAGCGGCGGCGGCATTTATTTGTACTCCTACGGCAACATCGAAAATTGTACGATCGTCAGCAATTACGCCGCTTATCATTCGGGGCTGCTCTATGGCGGCGGCGGGGGCATGGCGTTTTACGGCGGGACGACTACCGCGACCGTGCAGAACTGCATTGTGCAATTCAACGATTGCGCCTTCGGCGCCAGCAACTGGTTTTTTCGGCAAACCAGTTCCGGCACGTATAACATCACCAATTGTTGCATTGGCTGGGGAGCGAGCGCCACCCTGTTCGCGGCCTTGCCGCCCCCCAATCGCGGCGGCGGCAATTTCGGCGACGACCCATTGTTGGTCAATACCAACCTCGCCGACTGGCATTTGCAAAGCATTTCCCCCTGTGTCAATGCCGGCATCTGGCAGGATTGGATGAAAGGCGCGGCGGACTTGGACGGCCGGCGGCGGCTGGATTGGGGCGGCGGCGCAGTGGATTTGGGTTGTTACGAATTCGTGCCGCCCGGCATGCTGTTGCGTATCCGGTAACTCAAAACGTTAGTTTTGAAATTGGCTCCTATGAATAATATTATCGCAAATTTAAGCGCGCTGCTGGCATGCGCCTGCCTCGCGGCGGCGCGGCCCGGCGCCGCGGCCGATGCGCCGCAAGTCGGGATCGTGGCCAGTTGGCAATTCAAACAAAATGCGCGCAGCGTTCCCTATCAACAGACAGTCTGGCAGAGATTGCTGGGACGGTACCGGATGTTTGCGACGGTCGTGGTGGATGATGACGTTTTAAACGATCCGGCGGCGCTGGGGAAATACCGCTGCCTGGTCCTGCCGTCCACCCGCCATGCGCTGACCCGCGCCCAGATGGATCGCCTGGCGGATTACGTGCGCGCCGGCGGCAAACTGATCCGCGACCAGCATGCCGTGACGGTGGTGGGCGCTCTCGGGAAGAACGGCTGGGAGGTGGATGCCGGCCCGGCCGCGCGCCAGGCGGCGGCGGATTTCTGGCGGACGGTGGGCGGGGTGGAGGATGCCGGCGGGCTGCTGGCGGCGGTCGTCCGGTTCCCGCCGGGGCAGGGCGTCTTGTCCGAACTGCTGCCGGCGGAATTCAAGCCGGTGGAAGCGCTCTGCGATCCGGCGTTCGATCCTTTGCGGCAGGCGTCCGGTTATGCCCTGGCGGGGGCGGCCGCCCTGGCCGAAGCGCAGGCCGATGCGGCCGGCGGTGCGGCCGGCAAGACGTGTGTGCTGGCATCAATCCATCGCGCTGGCGCCGGCGCGTGCGTCTGCCTGGGCATCAATGTGCGCGGCCTGGCGGGACTGGGCAGCCCCATGGCGATGTACCGCGACTTCTTCGCCAACCTGGCGTTCTGGATTGCGGAAAAATAAAGAGATTTACCCGGATGTGCCGCGCATTCTCAAAGAAGTGTTAACCTAACGGAATACTGCTTTCAAAGGCTGATTTTTGCAAGTGACTTAAGAAAGGAACAGTCCTGATGAAAAATGCCCGACTCGCCTTGCGGTTATTTGGAGGACTGCTGATGTTGGTTGATGTACAGGCGTTTGCCGGCAATGCCGAAAAACCGGATTTGGTGCCCATGCCCAAGCTGTACGCAGCCGCGGGCGGCTGGTTCGATGCCGCGGATGTGCCGCTGTGGATGGAGCCGGACAACCGGCAGTGTGAGATCGCCGTCCGGGAACTCTCCGGCCGCATCCGCGAGCTCGGGGGAACGCCGGGCACCATCGCCAATGCCGCGGCGGCCGACGCTGCCGGCATATATGTGTTGACGGCGGGGCATCCAACGGCCCGGCGCCTGGTGCGCGAGTTCGATCTGAAAATATCCGACGCCGATCCCGGCCCGCAGGGGTATATCATACACACATCCCCGAACCGCCTGCTCGTCATCGGCAGCGACAATGTCGGCGCGTTATATGGCGCCATGACGCTGCGCCAGATGCTGACGGCGTCGGCAACCGGGAAGGTTGGCGTTCATGCCGCCCGGATTTACGACAAGCCCGATTACCGTTATCGCGAGGGCATGAGCGTGGACCGCGGCTTGGGGTTGCTGGCGACCGGCGCGGCCGGCGACGACGCGCGCCTGGCGGCTTACCTGGCCGGCATTGACCGGCTGATGCGCTTCAAGATCAACCGGATCAGCGATTACCTGGCGCTGCGCAATCCGGCGGCGGCGTTCCAGGGGCCGGATGGGGCGGAAAAGAAGCGCAAAATCATGGGTTTCTACCGGGCGGTCAACGACTATGCCGTTGAACGCGGGTTTTACCCGGCGCTGGACGGCATCTTCACCTGCGTGGCCAGCGTTAACGTCAAGGCGGAGGAACCGCTGGGAAAAAATTGGGATTGTGTCCGCGACCCGGGCGGCAACCTGTTCTGCTGGTCGCGCGACGATCTGGCCCGGAAGCGCATCCAGGATGTCCTGGAAATCTGCCGCCTGGGAAATTTCAAGGTGCTCTTCCTGCACCCCGTGGACGGCGGGGGCGACTACGACCCCGAGTTGTGGAGCAAGCGCTGTCCGGCATGCAAAAAACTGTGGGGTGACGACGAACGCTGGAAGGCCAGCGCCCATCAGTTCAATCTTTGGGCGGAGCTTATCCGCGCCCAGTGTCCGGAGCTGATGTTCGAGATCGCCATCTATCCCTACGTGGCCAGTTGCGTCAATCCCGCCCGCGCGACCAAAGGCGTGGATGCGCAAACCTACAAGCAAAACACCGTGGATTACTGGCGGCAACTGCATGAAAAACTCGATCCGCTGGCCGTGCCTATCGTCTGGCTGGATCAGCCCGCCCTGATGGCCCAGTACCGCGCGCTTTTCCAAGGCCGCCCGGTCGCCATTTATGCCCATAGCATCAACGATTGCGGTTATTTCGGCACCTGGCATCGTTATAACAAGAGCAACTATATCGGCAATCCGCGCGATGCGTTCATGCTGACCGGCGGGCATTCCCGGCGTGAAATCTGGATGAACAACCTCTGCGATGTGGAGTTTTCCTGGAATACCGAAGCCCCCGGGGCCGAGGTTTTTGCCGGCTTGTATTATGACATGGATCGGGACCACACCGGCCCGAAGGAAATCATTGAGGACTGGGTGCCGCGCGCCTGCCGCGCGCTGTACGGGAAGGAAGTCGGCGACCGGATCGCGCCGGTTTACCAGGCGGGCGTTTTGCCCCTGTATATTCAGGACCCCGGCAAGGGCATTTATCAAGGCAATAAATACCGCCGATATGGTCTGGCGGACCTTGACCCCACGAAAAAGCCAGAGGAGACGCCCGGATCAGCCGTGGCCCCGGATCTGGTGGACAGCCCGGAACGCATGGCCGCGCAGGTGGCGGCCACGCAAAAGGCCATGGATGCGCTGGAATCCGCCCGGCCGCACCTGGATACCCTGGATCAATACCTGCGCAAATCTTTCATGACCCTCTACCGGCGCATGCCTTTGTGGCATATGATTGCCCGGGCCCGCCTCGCTTCGTATGAAGCCCGGCGGCTTCAGCGACAGGGCCAGGCTCAGGCGGCGGCGGCCGTGTTGGAGCAGGGACTGCAGACGCTGGAAACCGATTGGGCCCGCGCGCAGACAATCCTGGACGAGACGGCCAGGCAGAAGGCCGTGGAGCTCATGTATTTCGGGCCATTGGATCGGCGGGGCGATGTCAACCCCGGCCACGCTGAGCTGAAAGCGATGCTGCTGGACCAGGTTGCCAGCGCCAAAATCATTCTCAAGCCCCGCCGGCCTGGGCCGGCGATCAAGGTGGCTTTGTACAAAGGGCTCGGCGCCCAGGGCACCCTGGAATACCTGGCGGACTTCACCAACGTGCAGGCCGAGATCATTGATTCGCTTTCCCTGGCGGTGCTGGATAAATACGATTGCGTGTTCATGCTGCAAACCACCTCGCTGGACAACGAAGATTACATCCAGAATCTGCGCCGTTACGTGCTGGAGGGCGGGGGCGGGGTCCTGTTCCAACACGACCTGTGCGGCTTGCGGCGCGGAACGCTGGGCGAGGCCACGCCGTTTCCCGAGATTTGCGCGCGCGGCGAGCGCCAGGACGGTGACACGGTGACGATTGCCCGGGAACACCCGGCGCTGCCGGGGCTGAAAAAAGACGCGCAAGCCAAGCTGATGTATTACGATCACGTTGTGCCCGCGCCCGGCGGACAGGGCGCGGTGCTGGTGACGGATGATCAGGGGCGGCCCGTGGTGGTGGCGGGCGAGGCGGGCAGCGGCAAGGTTATCTTCGACGGCAGCATCAATCTCGCCAGCAAAAACGAGGGTGGATCAGGTTTTGAGGAGCGGAAACTTTTCGGCTTCAACGCCGCGCTGACGCGCGGCGCGATCGAATGGTTCACGGGCGTGCGCCTCCAGGCAAGGTAAATGATACGGGTAATTCGAATATCGGCGGCCGCCGCAGCCTTTATGGGCGCGCTGGGTCTGGCGCGGGCGGCGGAATTGGAAATCCGCCGCCCGACGGTGTGGCATGGCGCCGTGACCGTGACGGCCGAAGTCGTCATCGCTGACGGCGCGTCTTTAAGCGTGCAGCCCGGCGCAACGATTATCTTTGACGGGCCCGGACGGATTGTGAGCCGGGGAAATTTTGATGCCCGCGATGCTTTATTCGCGGCCAAGGCGCCACTGGAAGGTCATCCGCGGCTTTTGTTCCAAGGGCAAAAAGGAGAAACCCGGATTGAAAACTGCGCGTTGCGCGGGCTGCAGACGGTGAAGTGTCCGGTGTTTCTCGATAGTTTCCTGGTGGCCCGGTTTGGCGAATTTTCCATGACCGATTGCGCGCTGGCGGACGTTTCCCCGGTCGAAATCTGCAATGCCAGCGGCGCGGAATTCCGCGGGAACAGCCTGGCGCGCCCGGCGGGCAGACATGGCTTGATTGTCGCCGCTTGCGACAACGCGCTGGTGGCGGACAACCATTTTGAAGGTGGGGCGGGGCAGGGCGCCATGCTGTCCCTGACACATGCCTCCAACAGCCGCATTCTGAAAAACCGGTTTTTTGGAACAAGCCGGCATGATGTCGGCCTGTCCATCGGGCGCGGCGCATCCGACAATCACATCCAGGCCAACGCCTTTTTCGGCGGCGGGGTGGGCATCAAATTCTGGGGCGACCCCCAGCCGTCCGCCCGGGATAAAAACACCCGCAACTTTGTGTTGAGCAATCTTATCTTGCAACCCGGAGCCTCCGGCATCCTGGTGGAGGAATGTGCGGAAGGCAATACCATCCAAAATTGCGTGGTGTGGGGCGCTGCCGGCGCCGCCGTGGATATCCGGAGCGGCCGCCCCCTGCGGGTGGCCAACTGTGTTTTCGCGGACGGCCAAAATTCCATCGCGCTGGCGGCCAACGCGGCCGCTCCGGAAGCGCGGTTCAACTGTTTCTGGAACAATCGCGCGGACGGCCCCGGCGGGCCGCTGCACCGGATTGGCGGCGCGGACTGCCTGATCGCCGACCCGTTATTTGTGGATCCGGCGGCGGGTAATTTCCGGCCGCAACTGCGGTCATTCGGCCATGCCGCCGACTCGCCGCTGGTCGGCGCCGGGGTCCCGGCGGGTGTCAGTATGGGATTGTTTCCGGCGCCGGGATCATCCCAACGCGGACGTTTACCCACTACCAAAATGGAGCCGGAACGACTGCGCCCCGGTGCTGATTAATTGCTTTGAAACAGTAGCATCCCATAGAAAACCACTTTGTTTTCTCACAAAGACACCAAGCCACAA
>CAZYXU010000185.1:0-6735 GCA_964650945.1 uncultured Verrucomicrobiota bacterium
CGCATGTAGGGACCCATCATGCCGCTGATGAAAAACATCGGGATGAAGGAGACGATGATCGCCAGCGTGGCCAGCACGATAGGGGGCATGACCTCTTCCATGGCCAGTTGCACCGCCTCCGCGCGGCGGTGGCGCCGCATGGCGAAAAAGCGGTAGATGTTTTCCACGCTGACAATGGGGTTATCCACCAGCAACCCCATCGCCAGGATCAGCGCGAACAGGGTGACGCGGTTGATGGTGTAGCCGAACAGGAGGTTGCACAGCAACGTCAGCGCGTAAGTGATGGGGATGGCCAGGCCGACGATCAACCCCACGCGCCAACTCATGGTCAAGGCGATTAACCCGACCACGGTCAGCATGCCCAGGACCAGGTTGATCACCAGGTCGTTGACCTTCGCGTTGGCGGTGGCGCCGTAATCGCGCGTGATGCGGATGGCAACGTTGTCCGGGATGATGCTGCCCTGCATTTCCCGCAGGGCGCGCTCCAATTGCCGCGCCACCTGCACGGCATTGCTGCCCTTCTTCTTGGCCACGGCCACGGTCACCACCGCCCGCGGCGCGGCGCCGTCCGGCGCCTTAAAAGCCGGGTCCGCCGGCCCGTAGCTGAACCGGGTGAGCGCGACCGGCTCGGCCGGGCCGTCGGCGATCCGGGCCACGTCCCGCAGGTAAACCGGCCGGCCGGCATACAGGCCCACCATCAGGTTGGCGACTTCCGCGGCATCCCGCAGGAACGGGCCGGCCTCCACCGCGGCCACGGCGTTGCCCTGTTCGAAGGATCCGGACTGCAGTTGGGCATTGCCGGCTTGCAGGGCGCCGGCAATTTCCAGCGGGCCGAGTCCGTAGGCCGCCAGTTGTTCGGGGTTGAGATAGACCGTCACCTGGCGCTTCTCCCCGCCGTGAATGGTGATGGCGGCGCTGTCCGGCACGTGCTGCAGTTTGCCGACGACTTCCTCGGCGACGCGGTAAAGCGCGTGGGTGTCGCAGCACTGGCTGTGCAGGGCGGCGGTCAGGATCGGGACGTCGTCAATTTCCACCGGCTTGATCACCCAGCCGGCGATGCCCGGGGTGGTTTTGTCGACGTTTTGGAAAATCTTGTTGTAAAGCTTGATCAGGCTTTCTTCGCGGTCCTCGCCGACGTAAAACCGGACGGTGACCACCGCCATCCCCGGGCGCGAGATCGAATAGACGTATTCCACGCCGTCAATCTGGTAAAGCAGGCGCTCGAGCCTGGCCGCCACCATTTTTTCCACTTCCGCCGCCGATCCGCCCGGATACATCACCAGCACGTCCGCAAGCGGCACGACGATTTGCGGCTCCTCTTCGCGCGGCGTCACCGTCAGCGCGATGGCGCCGGCCAGCAGGCTGATCAGGATCAGCAGTACGGCAAAATTGCCGGTGAGGAAGGCTCCCACCAGACCCGATAAAAAAGAGCGTTTCTCCGCCATGGCTCAGTCCTCCAGCAAAGGTTGGGGCAGGACCTGTTCGCCGTCTTGCAGGCCGCTGATGATCAGCACCCGGTCGCCGTGCCGCGGTCCGGTTTTTACCAGCCGGGTGAGGATGCGCCCGTCTTTCAGCACCTGCACGAATTCCAGTTGCCCTGTCCGGTAGACCGCGGCGGCCGGCAGCAGGATTTGCGGGCGTTCGTCCTCGGTGACCCAGAGCCGGCCGAACGTGCCGGGCAGGAGCGTTCCGCTGTCGTCGTCAATATGCACGCGCACCAGTTGGGTGCGGCTCAGCGGGTCAATTTCCGCGACGATTTCCGCCACCCGGCCGGCGAATTGCCGGGCCGGGCGTTCCAGGTTGATTTCGACCGGTTGGTTGAGCTGCAGTTTTTCGATCAAGCGCGCCGGCACGGGCACTTCCAGGCGCATGCGCTGGTGGTCGTAAATGGCCATCAGGAGCTGTCCCGGGCCGGTCAGGTCGCCGGCTTCCACCCGGCGATCGGTGACCACGCCGGCGATGGGCGAGGTGATTTGGGCGTAGGACAGCATGACGCGCATGCGTTCATGCTGGGCCTTGGCGGCGTTGAACATCGATTCCGCCGCCGTCAGCGCCTGCTCGGTGGTGGCCTGGCTTTCGAAGAGCTGGCGCGCGCGCTTGTATTCCGCCTCCGCCTGCTTCAATTGCGCCTCGGCGCCGACGGCTTGTTCGCGGATTTCGCGGTCGTCCAGGGTCAGCAGCAGGTGGCCGGCCGGCACGGACTGGCCGGCGGAGACGAAGACCTCGTTGACATGTGCCGGGATGCGGGCGCTGATGTTGACGCGGTTTTCCGAGGAGACCGTGCCCACCAGGTCCACCCGGGTGGGCACGGGCTCCGCCTGCACGGTGATGGCGGCGGCGCCGGCCGGCGCCGGCCGGCCCGGCGGGTGAGCCGCCGGGGCCTCGGCGGCGCGGCGGCCGCAGCCCCCGGCCGAAACGGCCAGCAGGATGGCGGCCCAAAAGGCGAGCGTCAGCGATGAAGCTTGCGGCAGGGGGTAATGCATTTTACACCTCGTTGTTATGTTCACGAATAATTTAAATTTGGTATTTGTCCGCCAGGTCGCCGCGCGCGCGTTCCAGGTTCGATTGCGCGATGAGCAGGTCGTAGTGCGCCGCCACGTCGCGGGTCTGCAGGGCGTGCAGGCCGACCTCGGCGGTGAGCAGTTCGGTGACATCGGCCGCGCCCTGCTGATAGCGTTCGCGGGTGATGCGTAGCGCTTCGCGGGCGTTTTCCACGTTCTTGCGCGTGACCTCGATGCGCTCCCGCGCTTCGCTCAAATTCAGTTGCGCCCGGGTCAGGTCGAATTGCAGCGCCAGGCGAATTTTACGCAACTCCGCCCGCGTGCGGGCGAGGTCGGCCGAGGCCTGCCGCACGGCATACGGCCGCCGGAATCCGTCAAAGATTTCCCATTCGGCCATGACGCCGGCGATGTAGCTGTTTTCATAATCGCGCCAATCGTCGCTGTCCCAGTCCAGCGAGCCGAAGGCGTTCAAGATGGGGCAAAATTCCCGGCGGGCGCGCCGCCATTGGTGCTGGCTCAGGACCACCTGCTCGGCGGCCAGTTGCAGTTCCGGCCGATGGGACAGGTCGGCGGGCTCTTCCGCGGCGGCGGCCGGCGGCGCCGGCGGGGGCGTCAGGTCTGTTGCCCGGGCCAGGTCCACGCCGATGGCGGTGTTGAGGGCGGCCTCGGCCAGGCGCAGGCCGTTGCGGGCGCGAATCGAGTCCTCGCGCGCTTCCGCGAGTTTGACTTCCAGGTTCAGCACGTCGGTCTTCACCGCCGAGCCGGCTTGCAGGCGCTCGTTGGCTACGCGCCGGCTTTCCTCGAGCGAGTTGACCATGGCTTCCTGCACTCCCACGAAGGCGCGCGCCTGCAAGGTTCCCAGGTAGGCGCGGGTGACCTGGTGTACCAGTTCATTGCGCACCGCGGCCTGGCCGGATTGCGCCATGCGCGTGCCGGACAAGGCCGCCCCGCGGTTGGCGCCGCGCTGGCCGCCGTCAAACAGGCGGTATTTGGCGGCAATGCTCCAGCGGATGTTGTCCGTGTCATCCGGATCGTTCGGGTTGAAATCCGGGGACATCATGTTCAGTTGCCGCTGGTTCAGGGTCATCATGAACGCCTGCGGCGGGTTATCGGTGCGGGTATAAGCGCCGTTCAACGAGAGCCAGGGGTAATAGCCGGATTCCGCCTGGCGCAGCGCCGCGCGCGCGGCTTCAACCCGTTGCGCCGCGGCGGTAATGTCGGGGTTCTCCCGCAAGGCGGTTTGAATGCAATCCTCGAGCGTAACGGCCCGCGCGGCCGGCGCCATGGCCAGCCCGATGGTGATGGCGATGGTAACAACGCGATAAATCATATCCCAGCCTCCATTTTTTAATGGGAATTCTACCGGAAAAACGGCGGAATAAAAGATAATTGTGTGATGCGTGAGTTGTGTCTGACTTTCGCTGCCGCCGGTAGCGGCCGTCCCAACCTCTGGAGAGTCGGAACGCTGTCATTTGCGCATCATTGCGGAATGAAAAGTTTCTGGCCCTGGCGCAAATGGTCGGGGTCCTTCAGGTTGTTGGCGTCAATAATGGTTTTGACGGACACCTTGTAGGCGGCGGCGATGGCCGAAAGCGTCTCGCCCGGCTGCACCGCGTGTTCGTAGCCGGTGTTGGAGGCGGCGCCGCCGGCCGCCGGGCGGGCGGCACCCCGGGCCGGCGCGCCGGTCCGCATGACTTCGGCGATGCGCCCGGTGAGTTGATCCACGATTGCCTGGCGGTCGCGTTCGCGGGCGGCGTCCAGCGCCGCCAGCCGCTGTTCCAGGGCGTCCATGCGCGCCTGAGCGGTGCGCTGCTGCGTGCCGGCTTCGCCGTTGTTGGAGCGCAGGCTGTTGATTTCATTCAGCAGCCGCTGGTATTCCATTTCCAGGCTTTCCAGGCGTCCTTCCGTGCGCGCGAGCTGGTCCTGCAACTGCAGAAAGTCGGTGCGGTCGCGCATGCGTTCGGCGGGGTCTTCGGTGGTGACGCAGCCGCCGCCCAGGGCGGCCAGCAGCAGGCAGATCAATCCAATGTCATATTTTTTCATGAGTCTCTTGTAAAAATGTTCAGTGTTCGGTGTTCAGTGTTCGGTAGTTAGAATTTCATGTAGATCTTATTCTGAATTCTGACTCCTGAATACAGAATTCTTTTTAAACGTGAGTTTTAAAAATTTGCTCTCATGTTTTTACCTCGTGTGCGCGGTTTTCAGCATTTTTTGCATATAATCGAAGGCCAGCTCCTGCGGCTGGCCGGGGTTGACGAATTCGTCAAACGGTTTTTGCGCGTCCGGCAGGGGCGCCGGACCGTCAAAGACCAGCAGCGGCACCGGCTCCGTGGTATGGCTGCGCACGGCGATGGGGGTGCGGTGGTCGGTGGCGACGACCAGGCGGTAGGGTGTCCGTCCATCGCCGTGCAGCATGCGCCAGGCCGGGCCGACAATCTCCCGGTCAAAATCTTCGATGGCCTGGGTCTTCAATTTCAGGTCGCCCATGTGCCCGCATTCATCCGGTGCTTCCACGTGCAGGAACACGAAATTGTCGCCCGCCGCCAGCAAATCCCGGGCCGCGTCCAGCTTGCCGGCGTAATTGGTATCCAGGAATCCGGTGGCGCCCGGGACGCGCGGGCTGGCCAGGCCGGTGAGGTTGCCGATGCCGCGCACCAGGTCCACGGCGGAAATCACGCCCCCGGTCAGTCCGTATAATTCGCGGAAGGCCGGCAGTTCCGTACGCCGCCCCTGGCCCCAGAGCCAGATTTGCGTGGCGCAGGTTTTCCCCGCCGCGCGCCGGGCGGTGTTGACGGGATGCCCGCGCAGGATACCGCGGGAGGCGTCCATGAGTTCGATGATGGCGGCCGCGCCCCCGCCCCGCGGCAGGTTGTATTCCAGCCGCTGGCCCAACACATCATGCGGCGGGATGGTGACGGTCGTGGTCGGACCATTGCGCCAGAGCAGCAGGTGGCGGTAGCCGGCGCCGGGATGGAAACGCAACTGATCCGTGCCCAGGGCCTTTTGGATGGCGGCAATGATCTGCGCGCCCTCGGGGGTGGTGATATGGCCGGCGGAATGATCGGCAATGACGCCGTCCTGGATGGCGATCAAGTTGCAGCGGAAGGCCACGTCGTCGGGCGCCATTTCCAGGCCGCCGCCCGCGGCTTCGATCGGGGCGCGGCCGGTGTAGTAGATGCGCGGATCGAACCCCATGATGCTTAAATTGGCCACATCGCTGCCGGCGGAGAGTCCGGCGGGAATGGTTTGCACGAGCTGCACGCGGCCGCCGGCGGCCAGGCGGCGGATGTTGGGGATGTCCGCCTGTTGGAGGGGGGTGCGCCCGTTAAATTCCGGGATGGGGTAATCTCCCATACCGTCGCCGAGCAAGACCATGATTCTCATAAACCGTCCTCATTCAAATGGAGGACATATTAACGTTTAAGACGCCCGCGGTCAAACTTGTTTCCCCGGCATTTTTTTTGTTGTATTCCCCGGCATTTTTGTGCGATATTATTTGACAGTCGCAATGCAGTTGCCCGGATCGGGCGTATTCGGCCGTAAGCAGACATTCGAATTTTGGGTTCAAGCGCGAGATTGACCGTCAAAAATCGATCATTCCGCTTAAATCCATAATCCACCAATAAGAAGGAGCTGGTTATGAAGCGCATGGGTTTGGTGATGGGCGCGGTGTCTTTGATGGCTGCGGCCGCCATGGCGGAATCGGAATTCAGCCGGACGCTCTTTTGCCGGGAGAATCGTCTGCCGGATTTGGGCCGCTTGGAATTGGGCGTCTTTTCGCAATACCAGCAGTATGACGAGTCGGCCGGAGTTTCCGGGCTGGACTGGAAACGCAAGGATTTCACGGTCAGCCCTTATGCCCGTTACGGGTTGTATGAAAATCTCACCGCCTTCGCCAATTTGCCGTTTGGCACCGTGGATTCGGACCGGGTGGGCGATCATACCGGCATTCGGGACATCAGCCTGGGCCTGGAATTGCTGGCCTATGAGTATACCTTCGGCTATCCCTACGTCCTGCCCTACGTGGAAGTGATCCTGGCCACCGGCGATGAAGACGATAAACTCGGGAACGGCAAAACCGACGCGGCCTTCGGCGCCGCCACCGGGACGACGGTTTACGATATCTATCATTATGTCCTGGACGCCCGCTACAACGTCAACCACAAAAACAGCGGCGATGAAGATGAAGACGGGATGTTCACGCTGGCCGCGGCCTTCATCTGGGATTTGAGCG
>CAZYXU010000186.1:0-6709 GCA_964650945.1 uncultured Verrucomicrobiota bacterium
CGCGGAGTGTAACGCCGCTCCCACAAGAGGGAGCGTGTGTGTTGGGATGCAAAACGATTATAGGCCGGCGCGGCAGGTTTTGTGTTTTTGCTGTCTTGTTATTCTGAATCCTGACTCCTGAATACTGTATTCTTTCAAAACGTTAGTTTTGAAATTGGCTCTGTGGCAAAATAAATTTTAGTTCTTTGTGATCTTTGCGATCTTTTGTGGATAATTAATTCCAGTAAAACAGGAGTAAACCATGGACAACTGCAAAACCAAACACGACCACCACGGGCACCTCTGCGTGCTGGCCAGCGCCAAGCAATTCGCGGAAATCGAACAATTGGTCAATAAACCCCGCTTCATCTGCTTCAACTGCGGACGGGTGGCCCACGCGGAAAAAAATCTTTGCAACCCCATGCCGCTTAAAGAAAAATCATGAGCGTCAAAATCACCGATAACAGCCGGCATCCCAATCCGGCCATCCGCGCCGCCTGGCAGCGCGGGCTGGACGTCTTGCAACCGACGCCCGCCCAACTGCAGCACGGCTTGGAACTGCACGCCAACCTGCTGCCCTGCGACAATTTCGGGTTCATGCCCAGCATCTGGACGGAAGAGTCCGCCCGCATCTGGACGGAATTGCAGGAAGGCGAAGTGGGCGCGCGCGACCTGCATCTGCTTTCAGGACTGGCCCGCACCACGGCCCCCACCCGCGACCGGGAAGCCGCGCGCCAATTCATCGATGCGTTTGACGCCACCGGATTGCGCTGCATGATGCTGACCGTGGCGGAAGGCAAGTCGCGGGAGGAAGACATCAAACGCATGGCGGCCTACATCCAGGTGCTGCGCGTATTCCGCAAACGCCTGGCGCAGGCGGGCAGCGTGGAAGAAGTCCGCGAAGCCGCCCAATCCGGCCGCACGGCCGTCATCTGGAGCGTCAACGGCCCACCGCTCGTCGGCCACTTGAACGACCCCGACGAGGAACTGGGCTGGATTCAACCATGGTACAACCTGGGCGTGCGCCTGATGCACCTGACTTATAACCGGCGCAATTTCATCGGGGACGGCTGCGCCGAGCCGGCCAACGCCGGGTTGAGCGAATTGGGCCGGGAGTTGATCAAAAAGATGAACGAAGTCGGCATCATCGTGGATGTGCCGCACAGCGGCGACCGCACCACCATTGAAGCCGCGCGCGCTTCGAGCAAGCCCATGACCGCCAGCCATACCGGCGCCAAGGGGGTCTTTGACCACATGCGCTGCAAAAGCGATGCCGCCATCAAGGCCATCGCCGACACCGGCGGCCTGCTGGGCGTTTACGTGCTGCCCAATATGCTGGGACCCAACGCCACCCTGAACACCATGCTGGACCACGTGGATTACATCGCCAAACTGGCGGGGGTTGACCATGTGGCCATCGGCACGGACACCACCTATGCCGCGCCTTTCCCCCCCGGGATTGCGCGCCGGAAGAATGCGCGTTTTTCCGCGCAATGGTGGGGCAACTGGAAGCCGGATAACCACCCCCTGCCCCCGTCGGATGAAGCGTCCGCCGGCAGCCTGTCATGGACCAACTGGCCTTTATACACGGTCGGCCTGGTGATGCGCGGCTACAGCGATGCCGACGTGGCGAAGGTGCTGGGGGAAAATCTGATGCGCGTCCTGGAAGCTAACAGAGCAGAAGTGTGTGGGTGTGTGGGTGTGTGAGTATGTA
Organism: uncultured Verrucomicrobiota bacterium; assembly: GCA_964650945.1. Classification (GTDB taxonomy): domain Bacteria; phylum Verrucomicrobiota; class Kiritimatiellia; order JAAZAB01; family JAAZAB01; genus JAXGPF01. Next base: position 1,694 of record CAZYXU010000186.1, read on the forward strand.
GGGGGGGGGAGCGGAAGGGTGTGTGTGAGTGTGTGGGTATGTGTGTGTGTGAGTATGTGGGTATGAGTGTTGTCAAGCATTTCAGAGAACTGCGGGTCTATCGCGAGGCATTTGATGCCGCCATGCGAATATACGAGTATTCGAAGGCGTGGCCGAACGAAGAGCGTTATTCACTGACAGATCAGATTCGACGTGCCTCGCGGTCAGTATGCGAGCAAATTGCCGAAGCTTGGCGAAAACGCCGCTACATGGCGCATTTCCGCAGTAAACTCACGGATGCTGACAGCGAAGCTGCTGAAACTCAATCCTGGTTGGAGTTTGCGTTAAGGTGCGAATACATCAGCCAGGAAGTCTTTAATGAGTTGGATAGCATCTATGAGCAGATCAGTGGCGGGTTGGTAAACATGATGGCCCATGCGGATCAGTGGTGTGTCTCTGGCGGGCAAGTGCGTGAAGACAGTGTGGAATACGAAGGAACTCACAAACCCACACACTCACATACCCACACACTTAACCACCCACACAATCACAAACCCACACACTTAGATAATTCAACCAGAAAAGTGGAGGATGGAGTAAATGTCCTTTCGTAAAATAGGCAGACGCGGTTTATGGGTGATGCTGGCAGCACTGCTGGGATGGAACTTGATGGTGGGCGCCAAGATCGCCTCCCAGACGGTCAAAACCAACGACACCACCAATGTCGCCTTTGAAAAAATGCAATTGCTGGCGGAAGTCCTGATGCAAATCCGCCAGAGTTACGTGGATGAGGATAAAACCAGCTACCAGGACCTGATGTACGGCGCCCTGCGCGGCATGCTGCAATCGCTCGATCCCCACAGCCAGTTCATGGACCCGGACATGTTCAACGACATGAAAAGCGACACCGCCGGCGAATTCGGCGGCGTGGGGATTGTCATCGGACACCGCGACGGCGTCCTGACGGTGATTGCCCCCATGGAGGATACCCCCGCCTTCCGCGCCGGCATCCTGCATGGCGATAAAATCGTGGCGATTGACGGCGAATCCACCGAAGCGATTTCGCTGCAGGATGCAGTCAAGCGCATGCGGGGCGAACCGGGCACCAAGGTAAAATTGAAAATCCTCCGCGTCAACCCCCAGGAGATGAAGGAAGTGGAACTCATCCGGGCGGTGATCAAGGTGGACAGCGTCAAGGATGCCCGGATGCTGGAGGACGGCATCGGTTATATCCGCATCACCCAGTTCAACGAACCCACGGCCGACGCCCTCCAGAAAGCCATGGAAACCCTGCTCGAAAAGGATTTGCGCGCGCTGGTGCTGGACTTGCGCAACAATCCCGGCGGGCTGTTGAGCGCGGCGGTGGAAGTCAGCCAGAAATTTCTCAAGAGCGGCGACAAGATCGTGACCACCCGCGGCCGCCATCCTGCCATGACCCAAACCCAGTACGCCGCGCGCGGCCGGCATCATTACCTGGATTTTCCCATGGTGATTCTGGTCAACGGCGGCAGCGCCAGCGCCTCGGAAATCGTGGCGGGCGCGTTACAAGACGCCCGCCGCGCCGTGCTGGTGGGCGAACGCACATTCGGCAAGGGCTCGGTTCAAAGCGTGCTGCCGATGGCCGACGGTTCGGCCATCCGCCTGACTACGGCCAAGTACTATACCCCCAACGAACGCATGATCCACGACAAGGGCATTGACCCGGATATCATCGTCCCCATGTCCATGGAGGATTGGTATAAAGTCCTCTCGCAACGCTCGCGGGAGGAATACGGCGACCAGGCCCAGCCGCCGGAAGAAGCGCCGGCCGCCGGCGTCAAAAGCGAGCCGGCCAAGGATGTGCAACTGGAACGCGCTGTGGACGTGCTCAAGGGTATCATGCTGTTCAACAACACGCGGGTAACCGCCAAACAGTGATCCGCCCACTCGAGCGGCGTCAAGCTTGCCCCCTCCTAGTGGGGCCGCCGCCCTCCACGCTTTTGCAGCCATGATCAACAACGTTCTGGGCATTGAAACTTCCTGCGATGAAACGGCCGCGGCCCTGGCCGCCGACGGCCGCGTGATCCGCGCCGGCGTGGTGGCCAGCCAGGCGGCGTTGCATGCGCCATTCGGCGGCGTCGTCCCGGAAATCGCCGCCCGCCAGCATGTGGAACAACTGCCGGGCGTCATCGCCCAAACCATGGAACAGGCGGACGTCGGTTGGAACGATTTACAAGCGATTGCCGTAACCTACGGCCCGGGATTGGCGACCTCCTTGTTGACGGGCATCGCCGCCGCCAAGGGGCTGGCGTTGCGATTGCGCCTGCCGTTGATCGGCATCAACCACCTGGAAGCCCACCTTTATTCCGTCTTCCTGGCGGCCGATGCGCCGGCATGGACGGCATGCCTGCCCATGACCGCCCTGCTGGTCTCCGGCGGGCATACCTGCCTGCTGCGCGTGAACGCGCCCGGCGTTTACCAGCGCCTGGGCGGCACGCTGGATGACGCCGCGGGCGAAGCCTTCGACAAGGGCGCCCAATTGCTGGGACTGGGCTATCCCGGCGGCCCGGCCATGGAACTGGCGGCCGCAGCCGGCCGCCCGGACGCCGTCAAATTCCCGCGCGGCATCGCCCGGCAGAAAAAAAGCCTGAACTTCAGTTTCAGCGGACTGAAAACCGCCCTGCGGTATTACCTGGAAAAAATCCCAAAACCCCTTCCCGCGCCGTTGCTGGCGGACATCGCCGCCAGCTACCAGGCGGCGATAGTGGACGCGCTGGCGACCCAGGCCCTGCGCGCCGCCATCCGGGAACAAACCGCCACGCTGGCCGTGGCCGGCGGGGTGTCCTTGAATTCCCGGCTGCGCGCCCGGCTGCAGGCCGACGCCGCAGCGCAAGGCCTGCGTCTTTTGCTGGCCCCGCCCGGCTACTGCGGCGACAATGCGGCGATGGTGGCGGCCCTGGCCGCTGCAGGACGCGGCCTCAGCAGCCCCGCCGCCTGGGATTTGGACGCCTGCCCCAATCTGCGGATCGGCGTCTAATATTGCCGCTCGTATTCCCCGCGTCCGAGCTTTTTCAGCTTGTGGAAGCCCGCCCGCTTGGCGCGGTCATCCAACCCGCTGCGGGAGCCTCCCACGTTGGGCGCCGAAATCTGGCGCGCCACCGGGGCGCCGCAATGCGGGCATTTTTGCCGCGCCGGCGCCACGATTGCCTCCAATTGTTCAAAACCGGCGCGGCAATGATCGCAGCCCGCCGCCGTATCGGATGCAATGTACTCTCGAATCGGCATATCAATCAATACGCCCGCGCAAAGACCACCCGCCGCGGGCTGGCGGCGCCTGTGAACGGGCAGGTCCCCGGCTCGGCCGGACCATCCAGCGGAATGCAGCGCACGGTCACGGCCAGTTCCTCGCGCAATTTCTGCTCGACGGCCGGATCGCCGGACCAATGCGCCATCACAAACCCCGCCAGCTTGTCCTGGCTGCCCTTGAAAAAGTCGTAAAATTCATCCCGCGTATTGATATCCCGGGTATGCGCGGCACGGAAGTCCCGCGCACGCTGCAGCAGGTTGGCCTGGATTTCATCCAGGATGCCGGCGATGCCGGCGACGATTTCCGCGCGCGGCACGGCGCGGCGCTCCCGGGCGTCCAAATCGCGGCGCGTCATGGAAACCACGCCGGCGGCAATGTCGCGCGGACCGACTTCCAGCCGCACCGGCACGCCTTTCTTGATCCAACTCCAGGTTTTCTCCCCGCCGCGCATGTCGCGGTCATCAATCTCAACCGAGAGCGGCCGGCCGTCATAAGGGGTCCGGCGCAATTCCGCGGCCAGCGCGCCGCAATACTCCAGCACCTGGGCCCGAGTGTCATCCTTGTGGATGACCGGCAGGATCACGACATGCGTGGGGGCCAGGCGCGGCGGGAGCATCAGCCCGTTGTCATCGCCATGGGTCATGATCAGCCCGCCCACCAGCCGGGTGGACACGCCCCACGAGGTGGTCCAGGCGTGTTTTTCCGAGCCATCCTGGTCCAGGAACTTTATCCCGGATGCCCGCGCGAAATTCTGGCCGAGGAAATGCGAGGTGCCGGCCTGCAGGGCCTTGCCATCCTGCATCATGGCCTCAATCGAATACGTTTCAACGGCGCCGGGGAAACGTTCCGCGTCGGTCTTGCGCCCCATGATCACCGGCATGGCCATGTAACGCTCGGCGAAGTCGGCATAGACCCGCAGCATCCGGTCGGTTTCCGCGCGGGCTTCCGCCTCGGCCGCATGGGCGGTATGGCCCTCCTGCCAGAGGAATTCGGTGGTGCGCAGGAAAATCCGCGTCCGCATTTCCCAGCGCACGATGTTGGCCCACTGGTTCAACAGCAGCGGCAGGTCGCGGTAGGATTGGACCCATTTGGCGTACATCGCGCCGATGATGGTCTCCGAGGTCGGACGCACCACCAGCGGCTCCTCCAACTCGCCTGCCGGCACCAATTTGCCGTCAGGGCCTTGTTGCAGGCGGTGATGGGTAACCACCGCGCATTCCTTGGCGAACCCCTCGACATGTTCGGCTTCCTTCTGGATGAAACTCAGGGGGATGAATAGCGGGAAATAGGCGTTGCGGTGGCCGGTGGCCTTGAACATCTCGTCCAGCACCCGCTGCATGTTTTCCCAGATGCCGTAGCCCCATGGTTTGATCACCATGCAGCCGCGCACCGGCGACAATTCCGCCAGGTCGGCGGCCCGGATCACCTGCTGGTACCATTCCGGATAGTTCTGCGTGCGGGTTGGTTCAATCGCATTGCGTTCGGCCATTTTTTGTTTTCCTTTGTTATTTCATGCATTTTGCACGAATATTAGCGTTAAAATGATTTGAAGCAATCATAGGGGGGCAAAGTAAATATTTCACGTTTATCTATTGTCACCCATATGGTTACGCGAGTATAGTATCCGGAAACGCCAATATTCTCCCATTCGACATGCTCAGGGCTGTCGGAACAGCCGGCAGCCGGCCGCGCGATTTTGGCGCGGGGCAGCGTTGGCAAGGGTTCCATGTATATGAATACACCATCACCCT
>CAZYXU010000187.1:0-6651 GCA_964650945.1 uncultured Verrucomicrobiota bacterium
TCAACTCAACTGTATAAATCCGGTAATTTCGGCCGGGTGGTTACACCACCCTGGCTGAAATTGGGCATCGCGTGGCGAATTCCGCTCCCCGAGATTTCGAGGGGTTCGAAAAGACAAGGCAAGTTTGGGGTGGATGCGGGCGCGCCGCGCGCCAGACACCCCAAAATCGCCGCCGTGCTTTTCGAACGGAATTCGCTACGCATCCCCGGCACGGCACTACACCAACAAATTTATCTTACACCATCGCTCTGCCTGCCGCGACATAAATTGTTGACAAATATGCAACTAATGTTTAGAACATTGCGTCATGAATGCGATTCTCCTGGCGCTGGCCAGCATGCTCTGTGCGGCGGTCAACGATTTTCTTTTCAAGCTCTATGCCCGCAAGGGCGATTCCATCGGCGCTTACCTGGCGCTGATCGGGCTGATCTGGACCGTGGTTTTCGCGGCCCTGGCCGGGTTTGACGGCGCCCGGCTAATGGCGCCGGCCACCCTGCGCTGGGGGCTGCTTTCCGGGGGATTCAGCATCCTGGCCAACATCCTCTTGCTGGCGGCCATGGCGCGGATGGATGTTGGAGTCTCCTCTACAATTTACCGCTTAAACCTGGCCCCCGCCGCGGTGCTGGCCGTGCTCCTGTTACACGAGTCGGCTACGCCCGCGAAGGCGGCGGCGCTGCTTTGCGCGGTGGCTGCCGTGATCCTGGTCTGCCGCCCCGGACCGGCTGCCCGCCCGGCCCCCGGCGTGGGGCTATCGTCCGACGGGGTGGTCCGGACGCTGGATGATGGCGGAGCGGCGCGGCCGGGCCGGAGGTTGCCTTGGATTTCGGCCGGGACGGCGTTGGTGATCCTGGCCTGCCTGCTGCGCGCCGGCATGGGGGTGTCGTACAAGGCCGGACTCTTGCAGGGCGCCGATGCCTACGGGATGATGACCTTAAACGGCCTGGCCTGGCTGGCCGGCGGCTGGTTGTATCACCGGTATGCCGGCCGGCGCCGCCCGGCGGGGATGGCAACCTACGTGTTCGGCGCGCCTTCCGGAGCGCTGGTCTGCGGGATCGTGTTGTTTTTGATCTGGGCTTTGCAGCGGGGCGAGGCTAGTATTGTGCTGCCGGTGGCCCAGCTTAGCTTCGTTGTCACCAGCCTGCTCGGCGCGGCGATTTTGCACGAGGCGCTGACGCGGCGCAAGCTGGCTGGCATCGGGTTGGCCTGCCTGTGCGTGGTATTGCTGGCGCTGAGAACGTAAAAGGGTCTTTACCCATTCAGAGTATTCTGAACATATAAAGAGCAGATAAAACCACGAAGGACATGAAGGACACGAAGCAAGTTTCTTATAGGGAAGCAGATAGATATTCGCCGCGCTTTGCATACGTCTTCACCCAATGGGTGCGGGCTGCCGGATCGAAAAGCCAGGCGAGTTACTCGGTTTCCCTTGTATTGCTCCGCCCCTTCATATCTTCGTGTTCTTCATGGTGAATGAACTGCCGTTTTCAGGCTGAATCCTGACTTTAGAATTCTTTCAAAACGTGAGTTGAAATTGGCTCAATTTCCCCATGAAAAAATCGCAAAACAGCGCCGTGCCGCAGCGCGGTAAAAACCGGCTCGCTGTTCGGGCCGCGGCCGGCGGACGCCGACCGGCCGTCCGCCAGGGGCTGCTGGAAGTGGGATTGCGCATCCGGGAAGCGCGCAAGCGGCAGCGATTGACCTTGGATGATGTGGCCCGGCGCGCCGGATTGTCCAAGGGACTGCTGTCGCGCATCGAAAATTTTCGCGCCGTGCCGTCGTTGCCCGTGCTGGCGGCCCTGGCTCAAGGGCTGGGCGTGGACATGGGTGAATTGCTGCGCGGGATCGGACTGCCGGCGGCGCGGGAATATGTGCTGGTCCGCGCGGGGCAGGGGCGGGTGGTGGAACGCGAAGCGGCGGTGGGATTGAGCTATGCCGCGCTCTTCAGCCGGCTGCTGACGGGCTCGCATTTGGAAGTGTTTGTCCTGAACCTGGCGCCCGGGGCGCATCGCCGCTTGCTCACCACCCATGGCGAGCAGCTTGTCTTCATATTGGCGGGAGCGGTGGATTTCAAACTGGGTGCGGAGACGGTTCGACTGGATACGGGGGATGCCTTGTTCTTTGACGGCCGCATTCCCCACGCGCCGGCCAACCCGGGCCGCCGGCCGGCCCGCTTGCTGGCGCTGTATTTTTTGGAAAATTAACCGATCACCATGAAGGACATGAAGGGCATGAAGTATAAATTTTCTGAATTATCCAGTGTTGTTATCGGAAGCGCGATTGAAGTACACAAAACGCTTGGCCCGGGATTACTGGAGTCAACCAATCAAAATGCATGGCCCATGAATTGAATTTGCATAACGTCAATATCAAGCTGGAACATCCGTTGCCGGTTAATTATAAAGGGATTCAACTTGATTGTGGATACCGGGTTGACCTGCTGGTTGAGAACGAGATCGTTGTTGAATTGAAAAGCGTAGAGGCTCTCAAAAGCATACATGAAGCGCAACTGTTAACCTACATGAAATTGGCTGGCATAAAGCAAGGTTTTCTCATCAATTTCAACGTTAATCTGTTAAAACAGGGCTTGAAAAGTTTTGTTCTTTAATTCCGAAACTTCATGTTCTTCATGAACTTCATGGTGGAAATTCAAAATTCATATCCGAATAATAACTTGGAAAATTAACCCAGGAGTCTCTTACCCATGCGACACGATGCGCAGACAACGGAAATGCAGGAACGGCGACTGGCCCGGTTGGTGAAGGAAATCGGCTGGATGCGGCGGGAGGCGGCGGAACGTCTGGCGGCCACCCGCCGGATCTTCGGCCGGCGGGTCTGCGCCACCGCCATCCACACCCATTCCACGCACAGCGATGGCACGGACCCGGTGGCTGCCAATTACGCGGCGGCCATGCAGGCGGGTTTGGATTTCATGTTTGCCACCGATCACGCAAGTTTGAAGCAGAAGCGCAATGTCAAGACGCTGCCCCAGGCGAGTTGGGGCCAGGAACCCGGCGCCGGCGGCCACCATATCGGCTTGCTGCACGGCCGGCGCCTGTTCCGGCCGCGGAAGCAGGACTTTGCCAAGGTTTTCCAGGCCGCCCGCCAACTGGCGCCGTTTGTCTGGGTGCCGCACCCGGTCGGCTGGTATCCGTCCCAATGGTACGCTGACGACCGGATTGCCCAATTGTGGACGCTGGGCGATGCCTTCGCCATGGAAGTCATCAACGGCGCCAACAAGGTGTTCCAGGCATTTGACGCCTTTGACGCCAAGGCCGTGGCGGTCTGGGACCGGCTTTTATGCGACGGCAAACGCGTCACCGCCCTGGGCGCCAGCGATGCCCATATCGCCGAGGATGTCGGCATGGCCTGGACGGGCGTGTATGCCGCGCGCTGCGCGGCGCCCGCCATCCTGCGCGCCCTGAATGCGGGGGAATGTTTTGCCAGCGAATCCAGCCTGCTGGAATTCGAGTGCAATCACCGGCCCATGGGCGCGGAAGTGCGCCGCAAATCCGGCGCTGCCTTGCGCCTGCGGTTCCGGGCCGCGGATGCGGCGGGCATCAAATCGGTGCGCCTGGTTGGCGCCGGGCGCGTCCTCCGGGAGTTGAACGGCAAAAACCAGCCGCTGCTGGCCGGCGACTTGAGCTTGCGCCCCGGGCGGCGGACGGGTTATCTCCGCTTTGAAACCACGGCGGCCGACGGCCGGCGCGCGTTTTCCTCGCCAGTCTATCTGCTCCCGGCTTAAGCGGAGGACCGGCCGGGCAAGTCCGCCGGCCTGAATCGTTCAAATGCCGGACACCGTGGGATCGTTGACGATCGTGGGGTGGTTGGCCAGAAACAGCATGGCGCGTTCCCGCAAGGATTCCTCCGACCGCGCGCCCTGCGCGGCGGCGAAGAGGGTATGACCGAACAAAAAGTTCCGGGCGTAATAGGCGGTGAAAATCTTGATGCGCGACAAGGCCCGGCCTGGCGGAAAATCCTCCATGATATAGTCATACATCCGCGTCCAGACTGCCAGATAGTCGGGCGTATAACCCGGATTGGTCCAGGCGTGAAATATCCATGGCCGGGCCGCCGCCATGCGCCCGACCATGATGCCGGCGACGGCGGTAAAATATTGCGGGTTTCTGGCGACTGTGTCCGGGCCGGTGATGTCGCCGTTGGCAATCAGCGGCAAACGGGTCTGCGCGGCCGCCCAGGGGAACAGGTCATGCCGGGCGGACCGCTTTAATTTTTCATCGGCGAAACGCGGATGCAGAATCACCGCATCCACGCCGGTGTCTTCGAATATCTTCAAAGCTTCGCTGAAATAAACGCGCCAATCCGGCCGCGTACGGCCCAGCCGGATTTTTACCGTCAGCAAGCCGTCGTAATTCCGGCGGAGGTTCTCCAGGATTTTGCGCAGGCGCGGCGGATCGTCGAAGAGCGCCGTGCCGCCGCCGATATGCCGGGCGTCCGGCGCGCCGCAGCCGCAATTGACGTCAATCCCGGCCGGCCCGCAGGCCAGCACCCTGGCAATGACGGCGGGCAGATCCTCGCTGCCGTTCAGCAGCAACTGGTAAATCACCCGGCCTTCCGCCGGCCGCTGGCGGATGAAGGTGGAGTAGGTCGGGCTTTCGTGGAGCAGGGCCGGCGCGGAGAGCATCTCGGTGAACAATACGTCATAGCCGCCGAACTCCGAGAGCAGCCGCCGGAACGCGCAATGGGTGATGCCGACCATCGGCGCACAGAAAAGCGGCGGCGGCGATGCGGCATTGCGCAATGGTAATATGGTTTTGATCATGCAATTGCGCCGGCGGGCGAATGGCTTTCACCGGAATCCGAACAACGTCCCGCGGGAAATGTACTCGTAACAGCCCATGTCCGCTACGCCGCTGAATCGGTCAATCCGTGTCCGGCCGTCCAGGTCCGCGGCGCCGGTTTCGGACATCCAATCCAGGTTGGTGCCGGAGTTGACGCAAGGGGAATCGGGCTGAACATGATAGTCGCCCGCCCCCAGGAACGCGGGGGGCGTTGTCGTATTGTTGGTGGACGCGGCATTCCAGGTGGTTGACCCCAAAGGCGCGGTGCAACAGTGGTAATAGCCGCCATTTGTGAGTTGACTGCCCCCATTATGCCAGTTGGATGCGGTCCCGGAAATCACGTTATTGTCATAGATGATATTATTGTAAAAGTTGCCGATGTAGGTTGCCGTATCGTTATAAAAATATAACCCGCCGCCATACTTGCCGCCGGTGTTGCCGGTGATGGTGCAGTTGGCGACATTGCCGCAGTCTCTTATATTAATGCCACCGCCGCCATTGGAAATGTCGATAGTGGTGTTTTCCGTGATGAGGCAATTGCGAACCCAGCCTACCGGTGCGCGGAAGAGGTACACGCCGGCGCCGCTGTAGGTGCAGGAGTTATAATGGACCCGGCAGCGATCCATCACGCCTTTGTAATACACGGCTGCGCCGCCGCCGACCGTCCCCGCGGAATTACCGGCAATCTCGCAGTCCTCCATGGTGAAAGTGCCGCCGTAATTGCACACCCCGCCGCCGCCGCGAAAAGCCTGGTTGTTGGTCACCAGGCAGTCACGGACCAATCCCCAATAACTGGCGCCGCCGACCAGCAGGCCGCCGCCGAAATTGGAGGTGACATTATCGGCGATCAAACAGTTAAAAACGCGGCCGCCATTGCCAAACCAGATGCCGCCGCCGCCCAGGCCGGGATTGGACGCATTGTCATTGGTGGCCAGGTTGCCGGTGACCCAGCAGTTGCTGAGCGTGGCGCCGGCGCTCAATCTTACGCCGCCGCCGTTATCCTGGAAGCCGTTGCGCACGGTGAATCCCGTGAGCAACGCATTGGTATGATACAGATATGCGCAGCGCACCGCATGATCGCCGTCAATGATCGTGTCGGCCGGATTGCCGCTCCATGAGCGTACTTGGCGGTCGCCGACGGTTAGTTGCGCTGCCAGCACGTACAGGCCGTTGGAGACCCAGATGGCATCGCCATTGGCCGATTTGACCACGGCATTGCTGATGGTTGCATAGGCCTGGTCCCAACCGTCGGTGCCGTTGTTGACGGCGTCATTGCCATTGGTGGCGACATACCATGTCGCCGCGTGTAAACAGCCGATCGCCAGCAGATAAACGGCCAGGAAACATAGTTTTTTCATCTGCACTTCTCCTTGTTGTGTTATGTGCATCGCCCGCGTTATTCTTTTTCAACGATCAGCGTTACAACCGCCCAGCTTGCGGTTGGCGCAAAGTTCTGCCTGACCGCCGTGCGCCCGTCCGCCGCCGTGGCGCGAATCGTGTAAGTAAAATTTTGCTGTTCCGGCTGGTTGGCATCGTTGGCGTAAAGCGCGCGTTCGGTCAGCAGGATGGCGCCGGGTTCTCCCGCGGCCGGCGTCCGCCCGTCCTTCTCCGTCCGCTGCCGCCCGAAATCTATCGCCGGGCCCGCGCCCTGCTCGCCGGCCGCCTCCACCAGGACGTCCGCTAACGGCCGGGCCTGGCCGTCCCGGACTTCCGCCACCACATGCCGGCGCACGGTCACCCGCGGCCGGCGCCAGGCGCCGGTTTTCTGGTCCACAAAGTTGGTTATGCTATCACCGGCCAGGGATGGCGTCAATTCGCAATCAATGCAGACCAGGCCGCGGTTGGTATAGCG
>CAZYXU010000188.1:0-6627 GCA_964650945.1 uncultured Verrucomicrobiota bacterium
CGGCGGCGCCATCAGGCCGCAGGGGACCAACTGGTAATCTTCACGCCATAATGCATCCCGGGTTTCAAATTCAGCCGGGCCGGTCCAGCGCGGCCACTTTTCCGCATGATGCAGCGGCCCGTGCGAATTGCGCCGGTGTCCCAGGATTTCCACGCCGATGGTCAGCGGTTTGCCCGTGCAATGGCCGGTGATGTCCACTTCGTAGGGCGGCCAGGCCGCGACTCCGGCGGGCCGTCCGTTAACCAATACCCGGACCGCCACTCCCCGGAATGCCGGAATGCGCAAGGCATAGGTAGCGCCGGGTTGGCGCGGTATTTTGATGTTTTTCCATAAGTACGTCAGATTCCCGGAATAAAACGGCAGCCCTTGCCGGGTCCAGTCCCCGGGTTTTAATGCGGCGGGCGGCCGGGTCAGCGAGGCCTCTGTGCCGCGCAAAGCGATGCCGAAGTTGCCCAGCAGGTAAACGATTTCCAGCCCGGACTGAGCCGTGTATCGCGCATTGGACAGAGTGAGTTCATTCGAGCCGGCGTGCAGGAGCGCCGGATCAACCGGCAGCAGGCGCAGCGACTGGTCGCACCACCAGCCGGCATCGGTATCCGCCGGCAATGGCACGCCGTTCAGGCGAATATCAAAGTCGCCGGGCTGTTCGATTGCAAGGTGCAGCATGCCGGACGGCGGATGTTTGACGTTGATGGCGTACCGCAATTCAACCCGGCCGGCAATGGGGTTTGATTCAGGCGGCCTGGCCCAGGGTTGAATCATGCGGCCGGCACGCAGGGGCAGTCCCAGCTTTTCACGAACCTGCCGGTCTATCCGCAGGATTTCAGCGGCCGGCTGCCATGGGCCGTGATTGATGCGAAACTCGGGCCGATCCAGCGCCAGGACATTTTGCTCACTCATGGCAAATGGGCGTTGTCCGGCCGGCAATTTTATGGTTTTTGTCTTGCGCGGCGGCTTGACCGGCGGCAAATGCGTCCGGCCGGGGCGTTTGGGAATGACGAACACATGGCTGGCCAGCCGGTGGAAGGGCGCGCGGATTTCCCAGGCGCCGTCCGGCGCTTTCCGGGCATCGGCCGAAACGATTTGCCCGGATTCCGGATTCCATACCTGCGGCGCGCTGGCGCAATCGGCGAAGCCGCGGATCACGATTTCGCGCCAGGCCGTCCGGCGTTCGCATACCCGGACATCCATAAACCGTTTGAGTTGAGCGCGGGAGTGGCTGGTGTTGTTGACGAAAAGATAATACGCCGCCGCATCCTGGCGCAAAAGGTAAAGCGCCGCTGGGATCGGATGGCCATCGGCATCCGTGATCTTGATCCGGCGGCAGGTCGGTTCCAACGCCCGGATAAGATTGCGGTCCATGCCGGCAAGGCGCGGGCAGCGGGCGGCTAATGCGGCGGGGAGGTTGGACGGACGGGCATCCAGCAGCGCCGGCGGCGTGCCCAGAAACACCACACGTCCGCCGGCCGCGGCAAATGCCTTCAGCAAGCGCAAGGTGGAGGCGCGCATGGTTAGCATTTCCGGCACCAGCACGGTGGTATAGACCGCCTGATTTACTTTCAGCCGAACGCCGGTGCGGCCGGCTTGTACCCGGCCGTGTTTTTGCAGGATGGTCTCGGCGCCGAAGTCGAAATCCAACTGGTTCTGCAGGAGGTATTCGGTCAGCTTGATGAATATTTTATTGATGTCGGCCTGGGTATGCGTCCTGGCGAATTGCATCTGATACAACAGCCAGGCGCTTTCCACCGGATGGATCACGAGCAGATCGCGTACTTCTTCGCCGCGGGTCATGACGGCATTGATCCGGGCAAAATAATCCTCAACCTTGGCGTAAGAATCCCACCAGGGCGATTGCTGGAAAATGGACGCCGGGTAATCGCGCTTGGCGGGGCCGGCCATGGTGAACCAGCTCAAGTGCTGGCAGCGCAGGTTGATGCCCAATGCCGTCTGCCAGTCGCCCAGCGCCTTGTGGCCTTCAAACGAAAAATCCCATCCGGTGCAGCCGTAAGTCTCGGTCAAACGCCATTTGCGTCCGAATTGATGCGCCACCGATGTAACCTGTTTGGCGGTATGGTAAATATGGCTGCGCTCGGTAAGCAAATCCATGCCCGGAATCTGCATGTGTTCGTAAGCTCGCATGCAATCGCCGCAGGTATTAGTTTGCCCTGTCAATGAATCCTCGCCCAACAAATGGCCGGTGAGAGGCAGATCGTGGCGCGCGCACCACTCGCCGATCTGGCGAATGAAATACTCGGTAAACATCCATGACAGGCATTCATGGTAATGATAGCGCGCTTGTGATACGGGTTGCCCGTCAAGGTCAAAAAACAACTCAGGCAGATGCGGCAGCAGGTCGTATCCGTAGCGTTTATGGAAAATCCGCGGCAGCGCGCCGGTCCAGGGAATCCCGGGTATGCCCAGCGCGCGGTTGAACATCGGGCCGTGATGCGGTTCGTCGGTAAAGATGCCCGGGATCACATTCCCGAATTGTTTATGGAAACGCCGGGCATATTGCTCGTGGGTTACGCGGATGAATTCGCGCACAGCCTCGGGATTAAGGGTGTCCAGATATGTAAAACCATTGAACCATGAGTCGTTGGGCATGATTGCGGATCGAAACGCCAAAATGAACTCTCCGGGCGCGAACCGGACGGCAGCGGGGCGGGCAATTTGGCGCGCGGATTGCAATGCTGATTCATCCCGGCGGCGGACGGCAAATACCGCCAGCCAGTCGTCCCGGCGCCGGAGTTCAACCGGCTTGGTCAGTTCTTCCATCACCAGCGTGCGTGCGCGGAAAATTTGATTTTTCGTTACCAGACCGCCGCCGGCGCCGGATGGCCAGCGATCCTCGTCATAGAGCCAGGCTTCCATCCCGTTTTTCCGGGCTTCATCCACGCAGGCGCCGACTAGGCGGAACCACTCGTCGGAAAGGTATGATGTATCGAGTCCGACCCGCGAATGCATGAAGAAACCGCCCAGTCCCATGCGCTGCATGACGCGGATTTGCCGGCGCAATTCCGTTTCATCAAGTTTGCCGTTCCACGCCCAAAAGGGCTTGGCGCGGAACGCGCTGACGGGGTGCTTGAAATCGGTGGCAATTGATTTATTCATGAATAATGCTTCCATTTGACGCGCACCTGCGCCCGTAATTCAGGCGCAAAGGATCAAAGGCGCAAAATAACCAAGCCGGAATGATCCGCTTTAACTTTGTACCTGTTGCCTTTTCCACTCCAATTGGCATGCATGATAATGCCGGCAGAAATAAAATGCAAGCCAAGCCGGGGGAAAGGAAATCCCTGTGGAATTGTGCAAACTCCGGTCAATTTACTATTTGCAAATTTCCCTTAATATGCGATGCTGCTTGCGCGATAACAATGACCGCCTGGGTGGCGCCAGGCATCAACATGGATGCAATTATGAAAAGCAATGTCAAGTTGGTTGCGGATTACAGTTGGGTGCGCGAGCGTGCGCGGCGGATCATGGTTGGATTGCATGTGCCGGACAACGATCAGGCGCCGGAGTATGCCGCGCTGGTGAAGGCGGGCAAGGCGCCTGAAATATTTGCAGAATTTAACGCCCGGGCCTGGGTGCGGGAATTGAAAAAAGACGGGGTGCAGGCCTTTTACTTTTACAACAAATGCCATCGCGGCAACGCCTATTATCCTTCCCGGGCGCCGGGCGCGCATGTCCACAATCTGGTAAAGGAAAAAGGCGATATCTTCGGACAGTTGTGCGATGCCTGCCTGGCGGAGGATATCGTCCCCCTGGCGGTGTATGAATTTTCGGATTTGCGCGTGCCCAACGATCATCCGGATTGGTGCCATAAAATACGGCTTTCACCCGAAGAATTGCAACGCCACCTTAACGATCCCAAGACAAAAAGCCGGGTTGATTACACGGACGGACAGCAGGGCATGCTGGTCACCGGCGCCTGCCTCAACGGGCCTTACGGAGACTATGCCATCGAGCAGGCGCGCGAGACGGTGAGAAATTATCCGATTCAAGGGTATTATGTAGATTTCCTGGGCTTGTTTACTTTTGGCAAGTGGGTCTGCCCGTATTGCGCGCCGCGGTTCAAGGCGGACTTGGGTTTTGATTTCGAAGGCGTTGATAAGATGACCCGGCGCCAGAAAATAGATTACATCCATTGGCACTATGCGCAAAATGCGGAGTACATTAAAAAAATGCGGCAGGCCATCAACGATATCCGGCCGGACTTGCCGTTTGTCCATAACTTCCACGGCGGTTATGCTCAGACCGGTTTGCAGACATGGAAGATGGCGCACGAACTGACGACGTTTACCACGGGCGACCTGTTTGTGCTGCGCGCCGGGCAATTGCAGGTTGACTGGAAATTGCGCGGTTATGTCGCGGCCAGCCAAACGCGGCCGGCGGAGGCCCTGCTGGACAGCCTGGTGGCGGTGGGCGGCGAATTTCACACGCCCAAGGCCCTGGATTCCTACCGGGCTGAGCTTTGGACCGCGCGCGCGCAGAATGTTGCTTGCGTGGCTTCGTTCATGCCGTCCATCACCGGAACGGCCGACCGCAATGTCCTGGCCCTGGTGAAAAAGGTTTTTGACGAACAATCGCAATACGAAACATGGCTGGCGGATATGGAGCCGGAATACAATGTTGGAATTCTGCGCAGCGGCCAGACCCTGGAATTCCACGATGATGGAGATAGCGCGCGGGCCACTGGCGCCATTGGCGAGTCGCAGAGCGGCAGCCGGCACGAGTTGGAGTTTCAGGGTTGGTGCCAGGCATTGATCCAGGGGCATTATTTATGGGATGTGGTGCATGACCACCTGGTTACGGCGGATTATCTCCGGCGCTTCAAGGTCATCATCCTGCCGCATGCGGCCTGCCTGAGCGCGAGCCAATGCCGCGCCCTTCAGGACTATGTGCGCGGCGGGGGCCGGGTGATTGCCAGCGGCGAAACATCATTGTGCGATGAAAGCGGCAGCGCGTTGCCTGATTTTGCCCTGGCGCCCATCCTGGGCGTGAACCGCCGCGGTCCATGGCAGGCAGGATACGACCGGCTCAATCTGACCGACCGGCTGACGCGCCCTGCGGAGCCGTGGGTTACGCCCGTGTTGACCTTTACCATGGGGCAGGCGCATGTGCGTTCCGCGCCCGGCGCGCGCGTGTTGGGCGAGATTATGTCATCCTGCGCCGTGCCGATGGTGCCCACCTTGACGGCCACCGGCGCGCCGGGGCTGATCCGCCACCGGCCCGGCCGCGGCCAATCGTTGTATTTTGCCGGATTGCCTGGAATGCAATACCGGACGTTTGGCGTGGATACGCTGCGCCGGGCTATGGTTGCTGCGGTTGGACTGATGCTGGGCAAAGCCGCGCCGGTGGAATTGGATGCGCCCGGGAGTGTGGCATTGTATGCGCACCGGCAACCCGGGAAGAACCGCCTGGTGGTCAACCTTGTGAACTGGATTCCGGGTTGCTCGCGCACTTCGGGAACCGTTAGTTCCGTCAGCCTTGCCGATGACCGCAGCCGGCATCTGCGTTTCGACGAAACCGCGCGCATGCCGCCGTCCGGGGATGTAGTCTTGCGCTTGCGCGCGGCGCGGGGCAAACCCGTCCGCAAGGTTTACCTGGCGCCGGGCCGCCGTCCGTTGCGCCTGCGCCGGTCGGGCAATGATGCGCTGGTCACCGTGCCGTCATTTGACGTGCATGCCATGGTGGTGGCGGAGTGAGGTGATCGGCAGCGGCGGCGGTTCCGTTCGCCCGCGGCTGTCGTGCGTTCACCGCAGATCGCGCGGGGCGAATCCGAAATGGCGGTGGAAGACCTTGGAAAAATAGTTGCTGTCCTTGTAACCCACGGCGTACGCGGCTTCCTTGATGGTCTGCCGGCCGCTTTGCAACAGCAGCTTGGCCTGCTGCATGCGCCGGTTGGTCAGGTACTCCACCAGCGAAAAATCGCTTTCCCGGCTGAAAAGGTGCGACAGGTAAAATGGGCTGATGCGCAGATGCCGGGCGATTTGCTCGAGGGAAATTTCGCCGGCGTAGTGCGCGTCCAGGTAGGCGCGCGCCTGCAGCATCAGCTCCCGGCAATGCGGGGCGCCGTCCCGGTCCGGCCCGCGCCGGCCCGGCCCGGACGTCAAATGGGCATGCAGAATCGTCAGTAAAATGGTCAGCAGGTGGGCGCGGGACAGCAGCCGGTCGGCATCCTTGCCGGAGGCCAGGCGGTCGCGCAGGTGGTCGCATTGGTTTGCCACGGCGCGCCGGGTTTCCGCGGGCACGGCGCGGCCGGCATCCGGCGGCAGCATGTTAAAAAATTCGCGGTCGTGCTGCCAGCGGAAGACGACCATGAAGACTTTCATGCCCTGTGCCAAATCAAATTCATCGCGGTGTCGCGTGCCGGCGGGGATCAGGATGAATCCCCCCGGCGCGGTGGTAAAACTGCGCCGGCGGTAAAACAGGGTGCGAATCCGGCCTTCCATGACCAGCAGCAATTCGCAACAGCCGGATTGGTGGTAGTTGGTCGCCCAGTGCGGCTCGAAAATCTTCTCGCCCATGGAAATGATGTCGGGCAGATGGGTGAAAGAGGCATTCATTGTATCATGCGGTGCGCGCGCTGCACGTCTTCCAGGTAATTCAGGATGCCTTCGGCGA
>CAZYXU010000189.1:0-6534 GCA_964650945.1 uncultured Verrucomicrobiota bacterium
TGTTGTAAACCAAGGCCTGTGTGTTGTAAAATTCCGCGGCAATCCGGATGCGGTTGTTCTGCCTGGTAATTTCCCGCAGGACGGCCTGCATCGGCGGCGCGGCAGCGATGGCAGCCGCCTGCGTCATAATTTTGAGCGCCGCGCTTAAATCGCCTTCCACCTGGCAGCGCGAGCGGACATCCGCCGGCGCAGACCCGTCTTCCAAAACCTGGCGCACGCCCGCCAATTGCTGCGCGAGTTCCGGGCAAGGAACGCTGTCCGCCGGCGCGGTAAGCAATGCGGACACCACCGTGCGCCGCGCCTGCAATTGCGCCGCCAACTGTTCCCAGGCGCCCCAAGCCTGTTTGCGCAGCCGGGTCAACCCGCGAATAACCCGCAGCGCCCACCAAAACAGCGTCGCCAGCAGCAAAAACACCAACCCGTAAATCATATTGACCATTTCCCTTCGATTTGCCGGTGAAATATATTTTATATCAGTTTCATTGTAAAGCGTTATACGGACATGGCATGACAAAAATCATTTGACTGATTGATGCAAACAATCTACTTTTCAACCGACTCTGGAACCGCCGCCGCACCTGGAAAAAACATGCCGACACCGTCGAAAACCGCCGCCAACCGTTTGATCGGTATTCTCCTGGTCATCATCTCCGCCGCCGCCTTCGGCGCCCTGCCGATCTTCGCGCATGCCGCATATCGCGCGGGCGCCGATCCGGTCTCGGTATTGTTCCTGCGATTCAGCCTGGCGGCGGCGCTGATGTTCGCCTGGATCGCCGTGCGCGGAACCCGGCTGCCGCGCGGTAAAACGCTGTTGACGCTGGCGGGCATGGGGGCGCTGGGTTATGCCGGGCAATCTTTCAGCTATTTCATTGCCCTGACCATGGCGCCGGCCGGAACGGTGGCGCTGTTGCTGTACATCTTTCCCGCGCTGGTCACCATCCTGTCCGTGATCATCCTGAAACATCCGCCGGCGGCGCGCGAGGTGGCGGCGCTGGGGTTATCCTTTGCGGGAATTGTCATGGTCATCGGGTTCCAGCCCGGCGGCCAGGGGCTGGGCATGGCGTTCGGGCTGCTGGCGGCGGTGATTTATTCGGTCTATATCATTGTCGGGACCCGGGCGGCCCGGCAGGCGGATTCCTTTGCCGCTTCCGCTGTGATCATTGCCGCGGCCGCCGTGATTTATGGCGCCGTCATCCTGGCGAGAGGCTTGCACCCGCCGCAAACACCGGTCGGCTGGGGCGCAGTCGTCTGCATCGCCGTGATTTCCACCGTGCTGGCCATCGTCACATTCTTCGCCGGACTCAAGCGCATCGGCCCGGTGCAGACCTCCATGCTTTCCATGGCTGAACCGGTCATCACGGTCGGCTTGGCCGGCGTCCTGTTGGGCGAAGCGTTCACTCCGGCCAAGCTGGCCGGCGGCGCCCTGGTGGTGGCCGCCGGACTCCTGCTGGCATACAAGGGGCGCAACTAGGTTTCGGCCAGCCATTCATCCAGCCAGCGCGCTTTTTCAAGAATCATGGTCTCGCAAGGAGAAAACAAACCGTCCAGGCGCAGCGCCAGGTCCAGCCATGGCTCCGCCCGGTAAATCGGGATGGCGGCCAGGGCGTTTTGCTTCTCATCCGCCGCGATGCGCCGCATCTCCGACCGCGCATCCTGATCGCCGGCCTGCTCCCAGGCGGCGCGGCGCCGCAAGAAGGCGATCGTGTTCCGGCAAGCCCGCAGGGTGCGATGGACCAACTCCGCCAGCCGCGTTTCCTCCAAAAGATTCTGCCGCGCCGCGGGGTGCGGCGTCCGGTCGGCCGCCGCCTGCAAACAGTCCCAAGCCCGGCGGCTTTCAGCCACGGCTGCCGCATATTCTTCCTCAATGATTGCCCAGACATCCGCCGCCGGATCGTCCGTGGCCAGCCCGGGATAGAAACGGCGATCGAGCCGGTCCATGACCAGGCAGACGCGCGACTGGGGACCCAGTTGATTGGCGGACAGCGATTCCTCGCCCTCCATCAAATAATACAGGTTGGCATAAAACGCGCCTGGGATTTTCGCGTCAGTTTGGGGAACCAACGGATGCGCC
Organism: uncultured Verrucomicrobiota bacterium; assembly: GCA_964650945.1. Taxonomy (GTDB): domain Bacteria; phylum Verrucomicrobiota; class Kiritimatiellia; order JAAZAB01; family JAAZAB01; genus JAXGPF01. The sequence goes on from CAZYXU010000189.1 coordinate 2,072, forward strand.
GGGCCCAGGAATCCTGGTCCCATATAATAGGCCGGGATGCCCGGCAGATGCCCCATGGCCCGGCTCATTGCCGCCCAGGCCTGCAGGACCAGTTCAACCGCCGCCGCGCCGAAATCCCGCCGCGCCAACTCCGCCAGAAATTCATCGCGAGTCTGTTCCGGCCGGTAGGCGGCCCAGAATCCAAGTAATTCCGCGCGCGTCCCGCACATGCCGAAAAACAGCCAGGACTGATGCACCCCCGCCGGCGCCAGCGCGCGCACATTCCGCCACTTATCCGCCAGACGCTGCATGGCGGGCACGTAAGGGAATTGAATGGTTTCCAAGCCGATGCCGGTTTCGGTTTTCACGAAGAACGGGTGGCCCGCATAACGGGCCGCATCGGCATATTTTTGTGTTAATTCCGCAATGCCGTTGAAATCAATGCTGTAATCCCAGATGTTTTTACGGTAGCCGGCCTTCTGCATGACCGCACCCTTGTCAATCTGGTTCATGACCACGGCGCCGGCCGGCAAATGCGGAATCAATTGCAGCCCTTTGTCCTGCATGCAGGGGGTCGGATTATATTGCCAGACGGCGACGTAGGCGCCGGGCCGGGCCGCGGACACCGCCGTTTGAATGGAGCCGACCATTCCGGCCACCATTTCCTCCGGCGCCCGGGCGTAACAAACCGGACAGGGGTGTTTGACATTGACCCACATGCGGCAGTGGTAAAAGCTTTCGCCGCCGACAATCAGGATAAATCCCCGCATTCCGGGCACTTCGCGCGCAAGGTTTGCCAGCGTTTCCGCATAAAAATCAAGCGCCAGCCGATTGGAAGAACACAGGCAATAGACATCCTTGTGATGCAGACTTGTGCCTTTTGTTTCGGGATGGTTGATAAAGACCGGATGATTGCCGCGCAATTTCGGAGCAACAACCAGGTAGGAAAATCCCACTCCGTAATTACCGGCGCGGCGCGCCGCATCCCGGAGCATGGCCAGATTGTGCTCATAGTCCGGGCAATTCAATTCCGGCAGAACCTGGCTTTGCGCGTAAAACAACAAATCGCCGTAAATCATCATGGTATTGACGCCATGATGGGCATACAAGCGGAAACCGTCATCGGCCAGGCAATCCGGGGAAAAATCCGGCACCGAGTAATTGGCGCCCCACGGCCCCTGGCTGATCTGCTCGTTCCACAACGCCCGCCGTTCAAACCGGCCCAAAGGCAGAATGGCGCCATGCCGGACGCGCATTTCCCATTCCACCCAGGCCAAGCCGGCCCACAACCCCGCCACGCCGCCGCCCGCAATCGTAATGCGATCGGGCCGGCACTCATACCAGCAATCGCGCGGGCGCAGGCTGGAGTCAATTTGAAACACCGCCGCCGGTCCGGGACCCGACGCAACCCTTACCCCCAGGCGGCGCAAAAAATCCGTAAAATCCCCAACCAGCGCCTCCGCCACGGCTGCATCCAGATTGCGGCACGCCGCACGCCATGCGCCGGCCAGCGCCATTTCCCCCGAGCCGGCCCGCGCCATTTCATCACACACGATCCCGCGATGCGGATCAAGACGTTCCCGCCGCCGGGGATCGCCGTTGGCGGCGCGCAATCGGTCTTGAATAATTCGTGAATTATGCATATGTTTTCCCGCGGTGCGCAATGCCCCAACTAGCGCATCACCCCGCCATAATTAATAAATTCTTCGCACATGGCCTGAATTTGTTCCGGCGTATGCCCCACCGCCGCCGGCGCCGGATACCACTTGGCAATAAAACCGCCATTAAAACCACCCAGGGTGTCAATTAATTCCCGGGCATAAGCGCGGATTTCCAGGAGCGACGCCACCGGCATCACCGCCTGAATGTCCACCGGACACCAGAAACACAGCCGGCCGCCAAACCGGCGGCCGAGATTTTTCAATCCCATGTTGGCCTGCTGATCCATCTGAATCACATTCAGCCCGACCTCAATCAGGTCATCCAGGATATCAACGATATATCCGCAACTATGCATGAACGTCAGCAAATTGCGTGCGTGGGCCCGGGCAAACACTCGGGCATAGCGCGGCTTCCAGAACCGGCGGAAAACATCCGGCGCCAGCATCAGGCGGTCTTGCAAACCCCAATCGTCGAATATGAAAATCCCATGCGCGCCCAAGTCGGCAAACCGATCCACCATGCCCGCCAACATATCCGCCAATTGATCCAGCAGCCGCTCCAATTCTTCCGGATAGAGGACAGGATCGGTCCAAGCGTTTTCCGGCCCGCGCAAATCCTCCACTGTCTGTAAAAGGTAGACGGGCAAAGTGGCCAGGGCAAATTTGTTTTCCGGATTCAGCGCCGGTTTGTAACGGCTGGCTTGCAACAAAGCGGGAAATTTATAATCCGGCAGAAGACCATAATCCTCCAGCGGATGGCGCGTGATTCTCCCCATGGTCTGGTCATGCTCGGCCTTCTCCCAAACGCATCCCCACTCATCTTCCCAGCGTGGCGCATTTTTGGCGGCCAAAGCAAAAGATGGGGCTGGGCCAACCCCCATGCGCATAAAGTCGGAACCATGGGCGGGCGGCAAGTCGCAGGGCACGCGGTCCGGGCCCTCAAACAACACCGCCCGCCGCACACGTTCACAACTTGAAATCGCCTTGCTTGAAACCAGCGTTCGCGTGATCATTGCAACTGAAACAGCGTGCCGGAGAAAACATATTCGTAGCAACCCATATCCGTTTGCCGGATAAAACGGTCCCGACGCGGCCGGCCGTCCAAATCCACGGCGCCGTCCATCCAAAACTGATTCGTCCCGGCATGCACGCCCGGCGAGTCGGCTGCCAGCCGGTAATCGCCGGCCGCGTAATCCGCCAACACCGGGGGACCGGTGATGTTGCCGTTTTCGGCATTGGTCAATCCGGGGCCGCAGCAATGGCGGAAGCGCTCGATATTAACCGCATCCCCGAGCAAATCGGGGTAGGCATTGTCAGCCTGATTCGAAACGACAACCGTATTCCACGCCGTCGCGCCATTGGTCAGGTTTATCCCGCCATAATTAAGCGTTGCGGTATTGCCCACAATTGTGCAGGATTCCACCCGCGCTTCAAAAGGATTCGGGCCGCTGCCGCCCGCCTGATAGCCGCTAATCTCGACACCGCCGCCAGTGGAGCTGATGCCTGTCATGCGATTGCTGGCAATCAAGCAATTCCGCACCACCACGCAGGCGCTGCCGGTGCCGATATAGATCCCCGCGCCTTCGCTGTAATTCGCGAACAACGTGTTGCCGGCAATCTCGCACCTGTCAAGAATCGCCGTGCCATGGGTATAGATAAACACGCCGCCGCCATATCTTGAAGTATTGGTGCCATTGCCGATGATCCGGGTATTCACCACTTCCAGCAAACCGGAGGACGTGGCGCCGGTCAGATATCCATCCATGATTCCGCCGCCATGATAATTCGTGGCGGCATTATAACTGATCACGCAATTGCTGATTAGAATGCCTCCCCCGTTCGCGGCGGTGCGCATGCTATGCACTCCGCCGCCGTACCACGAAAGATTACGCGTCACCGTGGTATCGCGCACAACCAGATACCCCTTGTCCCGCACACATATTCCGCCGCCAACTATCCCGCCGTAATTATTGCTGACGACGGAGTCAATCACCAATAATCCCGGCCCGTCCAGGCAGATTCCGCCGCCATAGGCATTGCCAACCAGGGTATTACACGCAATCAGGCAATTGGAAACAATTCCATTTGTGGATCTGGAATAAATGCCACCGCCAAATGAAGCCGCCAGCAGGTTGGTATTATTAAGCACAAAACAATCCAGCAGATTGCCGCCGCCGTAATTGCCCCAAAGATCGCCAAACACCACCCCGCCGCCGCCCCGGTTGACGCCATAGGCGCAAAGATTATTCGAAATCCAGCAGTTACGCATCAGGGCGTTGGGACCAAACAAGGCCGCCCCGCCGCCATAGCGCGCCTGGCAAGCGCGGACAACACAATTCGTCACCAGCCCGGCTTCCACCAGGATGCCGCCGCCAAACGCATATTGATGAGCACTGCTTTGCGGCGGATAGCCTTTTTCCAGGGTAAATCCATCGAACACCGCGCCGGCGCTGCTCACCCGCACACAGCGCGCGGAGTAACTCACGTCCGGCGACATGGTGGTGATCACCACGCCTGTCGGCGCATCCATGCCGCGGACAATGATATCTTTGGTTATGTAGATGTTGACGGTTTGCGTATAGATACCGCCAGACACCAGCACCGTGTCGCCGGCCGCCGCCTGAAACACGCCGTTGCTGATGGTAAGATACGGATTCCCGGCCGAGCCGTCGCCGGTGGTGTCATTCCCTGTCGTTGCCACGTAAAGCGTCGTCTGCGCCGCCGCATATGCCGCCGACCACAGGCACAACCCCATTATCAAAAAATGCCGCATCGCACACCTCCGAATTTTTTGTTAACCGCCAATTTTCGCAAGTCCAGCCT
>CAZYXU010000190.1:0-6514 GCA_964650945.1 uncultured Verrucomicrobiota bacterium
AAACACGCGGGGCGCCGCCAAGATCACAGGCAGCTCGCATCCAAGGCTGATTCGCCCCGGCATTGATACAGGGCGATCCTTCCGCCAGGCGGTCATCCGCGGTCAAACGCGGGTTCTCGGCCACATTGCCCTCGCCGGGCGGGGCGGGCGTGACGCAGCAATAGCGGGCCTGATCGCTGCCATTGCCGTGAAGCGACAAAATATTGCCGTAGACGTTGGAATACAGAATCGAATTTCGAACCACGCCATAATTGTTCACGCCGCCATGGTCGGATGTATTCCGGACAATCGTACAGCTCTCGATCAGGCTGCCCGAAAAATTAAATACGCCGCCGCCATTGCCGCCGGTATTACCCGCTATTAAACAGTTTCGCAACAGGCCCTGGTTATACACTCCGCCGCCGCAGTCGCCGGCAGTGTTGGCTGTGATAACGCAGTTCCGCGCCTCGCCCAGATTATACAACCCCCCGCCGGACCCCGTGGGCGCCTGGTTGCCCGCGATCACGCAATCCCGGATGATGCCGCGACTCCACACGCCGCCGCCGTTCTGATACGCCGCCGCCTGCCCGTTTGTGATCGTAAATCCGGCCAGATTCGCCGCAGCGTGCGTGAGCGCGAAACACCGCACGCCGGGCCGGCCTTGCACAATGGTTGTTGAGGGTCCGTTGACGCTGCGGACCTCAACCGGTTTCTCAATCGTGACCTGGTGCGAGAGATCATAGACTCCATTTGTCACCAACACCGTATCGCCCGCAACGGCCAAATCAACGGCCGCCTGAATCGTGCGCTGGGCGGATGGCCAGCCGGCCCCATGGCCGGCATCGCCGCCCAAGGGGCTCACATACCAGGTGCCCGCCTGGCAAACCAATCCCGCGCAAACACCCCCCAGCCACGTTGCGAAACCAATCCGTCGGCTGTTTGTCATTGCTCCTCCGGCAACCGGTATCGAACGTCCCTCAGAGGAAAGACATCGCGCTTGGTGCCCGCATCGCCGAACGTCACCAGGCGCAGGTAGATCCGCGAGCCCTGCCGTTGGACAAACTTGAACAGGACCTTGTTCCACCCTTGGTTAAGCCGGATGGTCATGAAGCCCTGGTCGGGACTCGCTGCGCGTTCCACGCCGGCGGGCCCGGGACCGCCGGCAAAGCAGGACCCGTTCAGGTAGGCCCGGATGCAGGCATGATCGCTCCCCCAGTAGAATGCACCGTCGCGCGTAATGGGGCTGTAGATTTCGGTATAGGCGTAGGCCACCATCCAGTAGGGGTAAGGGGAACCGCAGCCCGCTTCGTCAAACGAGAGATAACGCCCCTTGCCGGTCTTCCGCCACCCGATTTCCTTCCCCGGATAAACCTTGTACTTGCGCGTCAAATCCACGCGGAAGTCTTTCGGCAGTTGACGGGTGTATCCGTTGGTCGTGTTTTCGCCGATATACGGCTCGTCATGGCCCTTGAATTGGGGCACGAGCGGCTTGTCCGGCGCCGTGATGTCCGTATCCTGGGGATCGCCGAAGGGGCCGAGCACCAGGAACGGCATGGCGTCCAGTATTTCCGCCGCAATTTCGGACTGTTCCCAGGCGAAGCGGTGGGACATGGCAAGCTCATAGGCGCGGGAGATATCGCCCGTTGCCTGCAGCGCGCGAATCCGTTGAATCTTGTTGACGAGCGCCTGGACCTTGGACCAGGCAGGCAGACCGCTCAAATCGGTTTCCTTGGATTGCGCCAGGGCCGCCAGATTATCCGCCTCGGCAAGGACTCTGGCCAGATCCGGCGGCCACTCCATCGTGTTCGTCGAGCTCTGTCCCCAGGCGATGCCCATCCACAACATCAGCATTACCCAGCCGATTCCTGCCATCCTTCGTGACATTTCTTCAAACCTCCCTACGCAACCTTGGGCACGCGGAATTTCAAATCATCCATGGGCTTGCCGTCGGTGTCCGTCAGCCGGAAAAAAATCCGCGTCTCGCCGCGCTGAACGACTTTGACCAGCACCTGGTTCCATCCTTTGGCCAGGCGGATTGGCGTTTGGTATTGATCCGGGGCGGATCCGTGCTGGCCACCGCGGAGTGTGTCGGCACCGCCGTATTTCAAAGTCCGCTTGCCGTTCAACCAGACCCACATCGCATGATCGCTCCCGCCCAAAAGCAAGGCATCGCGTTCCTGAGGACTGAAGATTTCGGTGTAGGCATAGGCCACCATCCAAAACGGCACATCCGAATGGCAGATGTTGAGAAAGGATATATACTCCGCCTTTACGATCGGCTGCCATTGCACCGGCTTGCCGGGATATACCGTGAACGATTTTTCCGGATCCGGCGCGAACCCCTCTGTCAGCGCGTCCCAGTTTGTCCCGGCAAATTCGCCGATATAAGGCGTTTCCATGCCCCGATAGCCCGGAACTACGTCAAACCATATCCCCGCTTTCTCGTTCAGGACCACATCCTTCGGATCGCCGAAAGGTCCCAGCGCCAGGAACGGCATGGCCTCCAGGGCCTGGTTCACGATCTGGGATTTTCGCCACATCACCGTCCAGGATGTGGCCAACTCCTCCGCGCGGGCTACGTCGCCGGAAACGCTGTACCCCCATGTCTGCATGATCAGCTTCTCCAAAGGAGCGACGGACGCCCATCCCGGGAAGTCGCGCAACTCCGCTTCTTTTGCCCGGGCCCGGGCCACGACTTCCGTCGCTTCATTTACGGACTGAATCACTGCCATCCCGGGTCCTTTCGCGATCTTCACCGTGGCGCCGATAACGGCGCTGGCCTGGCCGGACTTGCCGCCCTCCACCCGGAACGACTGTGCTTCATAGGGGCCCAGATTGAACGTCCACTTGCCATCCTTCAGGGCCACGGGCACATCCTTGATCAGGTCATGCACCTTAACGCCCGGCGCGAACTGCAGCGTCACCTCGTCCAGGTCCCACCAGTGCGGGTTGGCGGCATAGGCATACTCCACGCTGGCTTTCTTCGTGGATTCAACCCAGATATTAAAATCCAACCCGTTCCCCGCGAGTCGTTCGTACTTCCCGTTAGGCAGACTGCGGTAGACACGCGCGAACAGGCGCAAATCCTGCAACCGGCCGCAGGAATCAACCACGTCCATCCAAGTGTGCGGTATCCAGGTCGGGTTGGACCGGAGCAGGACATTCACAAACGCATCGCTCATGTACCGGGGCCACAGATAGCCCTGCCGGCTGCCCGTGCCCTCGAAGATCCATTTGCCTTTGGGAAAATCTACGCCGTAGTGCGGAATGCCGGACCACACGTAGGCCCCGCCCTTGCCGTCGTTGGCCCACAGGTCCTGCCAGGTGGTGCTATGCAGGAGTTCCCACCAGCCCCGATGGTGTTGCCCCAATGCCGCGCCCGTCCCGGGTGATGAATAGAAATAGCTGATAACCATTCCCGGTTCCTTGCGCAAAGTCTCGGTGTCGAATCCAAACGTTTTTACGATCTGGCTCATGTAGGCCGGGTCGTCGTAGTGCCCGAAGAGATCGGTAGCCTGCTTGGTAAAGTTCATTGGTTCGGCGGTGAGCAGGTACAGCTTCAGGTCGGGCCGGCCTTTGACCAGGATATCGCGCATTTTGCGAAAGAGCTTGGTCAACTGCTCGCAGCGCCAGTCAATCCACTTCTGCTTCGCGTTGGCCATCAGCCAATCATAACGCTTGGCAAAGCGGTCCGGATCTGGCCCCGTTGCGGGGCCACCCTGAGCGGAGTCGAAGGGCGGAATCTTTATCCCGGTTTCTTGCTGGAAGAGCGCAATGGTGTAATCCTCGTAGCCCCAATCGAGCGCCTCGTCGGTCGCGCCGTAACCGAATGCCATCATCGGGCCGAAATTGCGCGAGAGAATCAGGGAAATTCCCTTCCACGCCGGGTATTCCTTGTAGAGATCGGTCAGTTCCTCCGCCATGGTCAGGAACAGCCCCTGCACTTGCGGGTGGAAGTAGTTGAGTCCCGCCCAGCCGGCAATGCTGTGCAGCGTGGAAAGTTTTGCATGCCGGCTGATGCTGAAGAGCGTCGGCGCGCCGTCGCGGACCACCTGTTCCAGCGTGTTGCTCGATGCCGCCAGGATTTCTGCGGTGTGGACATATTCGATGCCCGAGATCATGCTCATCCCGTTGCGATCGAACATCCGCAGGATGATCCCGGCATAGTCGCGCGTGGCATCGCCGCCGCTGTAGGCGTTCTGCTCGAACATGAACTTCTTCGAGGGATACAGCGCGCCGTCATACATGAAATGGCCGAGCAGGTACATGTTCTGGCCGGAGAAACGCATCCGCTTGATCAGGTTCTCGGTGGTCGTGTACCAGTTGCGGTAGAACTCGGCGTGATTTACGCCTGACATCCCGTAGTGGAACTTGGCGCCCAGCGGCCCGGCATAGCAGGTCGTCGGGAGGATGTTGGCCCGCTCGCTGTGGTACCCGATCATGCGCTCACCGCACTCGGCCTTCGTCGCCCCTGGCGTAGCCGGCTCCGCGATCCGCAGCGCCGGGAGATCGTTGGCAATCTCGTACACCGAAATCCGGGAAGCCGCCGCAGGCTGCAAGCCCTTGGCCGGCGTTCCCAGGCAGGCATTCCACAGGTGAATGGAGGCGTCTTCCTCGTTCGGCCAGTAGATGATGTGGAGCTTCTGCATCTTGCCGCTCAACCGCGGCTGTTCGTCAATGCTCACAAAAGAGGTCTCTCCGCGCTGCCAGCCGGCGTTTTTAACGCCGTCACCCTCGGAAAACATGGTGGTGGGCTCGTAGACCTGGGCCAGCATGCTGCGCGGCGCATCATCCGGCCACTCGATGACAAGGAGGTGCGGCGCATAGAGCGTCTTAACCTTGAACCGGTAGGCGAACCACTTGAAATCCTGGGCGGTCGCCAGCTCGCGATATTTACCCGCCGGCCCCTCGACCACTTTGGTCGGGACATCCCCGGCGCCATAGCCGCCGGTAATGTACATCCCCGGCTCCGGCTCCTGGGTGCAATCGACCGTCCAGACCGGGTTTAGATCCATGCCGTCTTCATAAGAAGTCCCTTCCACCAGCCGTTGGGGAATCACGCCGACACTTACAACCTCGTAATCGCGCCGGTCCACTTCGTTGGTTCCCGCCGTCATTGTCAGGCGGACCCGATACGCTCCCGCCGGCAACGGCCCGTGCCGCAGCGTGCCGGCCAGGTCGAGTGCGCCTTTCGGCTTGAGTTCCACCTTGCCGCTGGTCACCTTCTGTCGGCTCTCCTCATTCATAATCTCATAAGCGAGTATGATCTCGGTGTTCGGTGTTCGGTGTTCGGTATCCAATGAGCGGTGACCTTCTGATCCTTCCTCCTGCTTCCCTGAAGCCTGAACACCGAACACTGAACGTTCCTTCTGAGCGTTGACTAAGGTCAACGCGAGTTCCACTGGCATCTCCGCGTCGAACAGCGGCTGGCTCATTCCCGCGGGTTCAACCTGGATCCGCCCGATATAGAAGGGAAGATTATCGATCCGGACAGGACGCTGCGGCATCGCTTCCGCCAACGGCAGGCTCTTTGGATCGGTTTCCGGTTTCTCCCAGCCCGCCGGCAAATTCCAGCCGCCCCGCCAGGTTTTGTCCGTCATCAGGCGCAACACACTGCCGTCTTCGCCGAATAGCATCCCTTCGGCCAGCAGGTGCAGGCCATGGCCGGGTTGCACGTCTTCGCTCTCCAACGCAAACACATTGTGCCCGGAACGCAGATGCGGCGTCAGGTCCAGTGTCCGGATGCCCCCCCGAAGCTTCGGCAGCATGGGTGCCGCCACTACCGCGCCATTGACGGTGATGCAGTTCAGTTGCCGGGAATTGCCCGTTTTGAACGTAAGGGTCGCCTGTCGCGGCTTGGCCGGGAGATCGAAGTCGTAACGATAGCAGGCTATGACTCCGTTCGTTGCCGCCGGCATCGGCCAGATGCGCAGATTCCGGGCCTGCCACGTATTGTTGGAAGGATTCAGGCTGGAATGCAGAATCCGTTCCTCGAGCGTCGGAATCTGTCCCTGCGCCGCCGCCAGCGCCAACCCCGCGCCCAAACCAGCCAACGCGGTGATTAACCAACCACGATTGCGTTCCATGCTGCGCTCCCCTTCATTCGGTGATAACATGTTATGCATTGATCCCATCCCGCTCTTATGACAATGGATAATTACTATGCGCTATGCATTATGCCCGATCGGCATCTTTATTGGAATAACCAAATGGCCAAATCTTTTAACATAACAGCCGAAAAGTCCGCCAAACCGCCCCTGCGCCGGCTGGAGGCTTTGCTGGAACGCATCCGGGACCCGCGAATTATCAGATTGGCTTGAAGAAACCGGAGTTGGACCTGCCCGAGCTACAACTGCCGTTCCAGCTCGGCCTGGCACTGGACGCAATAACGCACGCCCGGCAGGGCTTGCCGCCGCGCTACGGGGATTTCACCGTTGCATTGTACGCATTGCGCCGGACTTTCACCTTCCGGTAAACGGCTCTGCGCTTTTTGCGCCAGCGACGCCACCGTCGCGTCCATCTGGTCATGCACCGC
>CAZYXU010000191.1:0-1456 GCA_964650945.1 uncultured Verrucomicrobiota bacterium
ATCCGGATATGCGCGGCGACACGGCTTATATTGCGCCGGTCTATTTTTCCTGCAGCCCGGCGCTGACCAACTCCGAAAACGGAAATATCACCAACGCGCCCGGGTTTATGGATTACGCTGCCGGCGATTCCCATCTGGCGGGCGGCTCGCCCTGCATTAATGCCGGAACCAATCAGGCTTGGATGGCCGATGCCATGGATTTGGATGGGCGCCTGCGGATTGACCGGTTCACCCGCCGGGCGGATATGGGGTGTTATGAATATATTCCCCGCGGCGTGATGTTTAGTTTCCGGTAGAACCAGTTTCAAAACTGGTTGATTGCCAAAAAGAAGCACAAGCAAATTGTATGGGAGAGGGCAGGCTGCTTCACTGGCAGCGCTGGCGGCGGCGGCGCGGATTGACCAGCGCTGACGGGACGATGCCCAGTTTGTTTTTAATCAACCGCGAAAATACGGCCGGATCGGAAAATCCATGTTCGTACGAGAGTTCCTTGATGGAAATATCCCGGGTCTGCAGCTCGCGCGCCGCCATCCGCGCGCGGCAAAACAGGAGATAATCATGCGGCGCCATGCCGACCGCCGTCCGGAATCGGCGGCGGAAATGGGTGTAGGAAATCCCGGCGTTGCGGGCGTGGTGGTGGAAATCCCACGAACGGAACGGGTGGGCGGCGATTTCCAGCGACATCCGATGCCAGGCCGGTCGGTCCTTTTCCGCCAGGGACTGGTTCCGGCAGGTTTCGTATATCAGCCCTACCAGCGTTTCAAGTTGCACGGCGATTTTGAAGGCGGCGGTCGGATCGTCCGAGAGATACACCCGGATCATCTCGTCAAAAATCATGCCGCATTCATCCGGATCGGCAATGGGAATGAAATTCTTCGGCTCCAGCCGATCCAGCGCCCGGGCGATACGCCGGGCGCGCGCGCCGGCAAAGTCCGCCCAGGAATGATCGCGGGTTGTGCCCGGGAAAATCCTGTAGGCGTAAGTCTTGTCCGGCACGTTCCAGAAGAGTACCGGCGCCACCAGGGTGTATGCGCGGCCGTTGACGATGTAGCGCATGCTGCCGGCGCGCAGAAACTCCAGCGATGCCCGGTTGGCGAAGCGGAACGGATGATGGCAGGTCGCGCAGTGGCGCCTGCGGGCGACGTTGATGAAGTGAATGTCGTTAAAATACCCGTGCATGGACAAATCCGTCATGCGTTTGATCAAATATGATATTTACTATATATCAAACACATGTATGATTCAATATGTTTTGTCAATCTACGAGGAGGTGCTGCATGAACAAAATACATATGCACGGTTGGCTTCCGGTGGGCGTCATCCTCGGCTGGCTGTTGCAAGCGGTATTCGCTCCGGCCCAATCCACCTGGTTTGTAACCACCAATGGCGCTGGGGCCGGCTCCAGTTGGGCGGATGCCACCAACAGCATTCAGGGCGCAATTGACGCCGCCGGCGC
>CAZYXU010000191.1:1556-6437 GCA_964650945.1 uncultured Verrucomicrobiota bacterium
TTGCGAAGTGGTTTCCAACAGCGCCATGCGGTCCGGGGGGGGAGCGTACATCGCCCCGCAATCACAAGTGCTCATCCGGAATTGCCTGTTCATGGGCAATGCGACTACATCGGCAACCACGTTGTATCAAGGCGGCGGCATTTGTATTAACGGTGACGGGACCAACACGCTGGAGTCCTGCACGATTGCCGGCAATCAGACCATGGGCGCCGGCGGCGGCCTGGCCCTGGCGGCGGCGGGCAGCAATCTCGTTTTTAATTCCATCATTTGCTCCAACGATGCCGCCGCCGGCGACCCGGACCTGTTCCTTGTCGGCAATGACTGCACGAACGCCTTTTATTTCAGTTGTAGTCCGGTGTTGACCAACCAGGCCCAGGGAAATATTACCAATGCGCCGGTGTTTGTTGATCCCGGCGCGGGTTACGGCTTGAGCCTGGACGGCGGCGATTATCGCCTGGCGCATTCCTCGCCATGCGTCGGCGCCGGCACAAACATGCTGTGGATGGCGGACGCCCCGGATTTGGATGGACGCTCCCGCATGGACCGTTTTATGCGGCAGGTTGACATGGGCTGCTATGAATGCGTTTTACGCGGAGCGCTCTTCAATTTGCGGTGATCTGGATCAGCGGCCTGCAAGTTGACGAGGGGCACAGCCGACGGAGTTCCGGAACGATTCCGTTAAGAGGATATTTGACACTATTTTTCAAATATGTTCCAATGTGCAAGCTGCAAACAAGGAGATGCATTGTGAAACTATATCAAGCCGTCTGGCTGGTGTTGTTTTTAACTTTAACTTGCGCAATGGGGCAGACGACGCGTTACGTGGCAACCACCGGCAGCGACACGGATGGCGACGGCTCGGCTGGCAATCCCTGGTTAACCATCAGCAACGGCGTATTTCAGGCGGCGGCGGGCGACACCCTCCTGGTGGCCACGGGCCGCTATGAAGTCGCCGCGGCGATCAGGATTAACAAGCAATTGAACGTATTCAGTTGGAATGCCGCCGCCGGTGGCGGCGCGGATCGGGAGCAAACGATAGTTGACGGCAATTTTGCGTGTTCGCCGCTGTATCTTGACCATCCCGAAGCGTTGTTTGCCGGTTTTACGATCACGGAAGGCAATGCGCTCCGCGGATTCCAGAATTATTTGGGCGGCGGAGTGATCATGGTCGGCGGGACACTCTCGAATTGCATTGTCGCAGGAAATATCGCGGCGAATTGGGGCGGCGGCATTTACATGCATCTCAACGCCAATGCCCTGGTGACGGATTGCCTGGTGCGTGACAACACCACCACCAACTTCACCAGTTGGGGACGCGGCGGCGGGATTTATATCCGGGACGGCGGCGGAACGGTCATGCGGTCCCAAATTATAAGCAACCGTAGTTTCGCTTCCGGGGGCGGTGTGCACATATTGTCATCCGCCGTCATTTCGAATTGCCTGGTGGCGGGCAATGTGGTCACCAACACCGGCGGCGCTGGTGGCGGCGGGCTGCTTATAGCCGGCACCAACGTTCTAGTCGCAAATTGCGTTATCAGCAACAACACTTCCACCCTGGTGGGCGGTGGAATATGCGTTGAAGTAAACGGCTTTGCCGAGGTGCGGGACTGCACGATGGTTGCCAACTGGGCGCGTTCCCGGGGCGGCGGTTTGCAATCGTACAACACTTCCGCCACCGGGGGCGCCATCGTGAGCAATTGCGTGATTGCGGAAAACCGCGTGTATGAGCCGAACGGCTGCGGGGCGGGCCTGGCAGACGGCTATGTCAACCGGGCGTCTTCCGGCACGCTCAGCGTCGTGCAGACCCGGATCATCAATAATGGCGGCACCACCAATATCCGGTTCGGCGGCGGCGCATGGATTTACACGTTCGGGACAGCCGTCTTCGACCGCTGCGAGGTCACAGGCAACACCACGGTTGCCACCAGCCCGAACAGCCATCAAGGCGCCGGCATTTATATCAGCACCAATTGCGCCACGGTTGTTATGCAAAACTGCCTGATCGCCGGCAACCGGATCGAGGCCGATTCCGGATCCGGGGGTGGCATATTTTTCGGCAACGCCCACAGCACAATCGCCTGTCCCGGCCCGCTGGCCGTAACCTTGCAATCCTGCACAATCGTTGATAACGCGGTGATGCGCGACTGGGGCGGCATTTATGTCACCAATCTGGCGGGATTGTCAATCTGGAATACAATCGTCGTGTCCAACCGGGCGGGCCGATTATATCCCGATTTGCAGGGTGACGAACAATCTATCGCGCCGTTTCGTTACTCCTGCAATCCGGCGCTGACCAACTCCGAAAACGGCAATATCACCAACATCCCGGCCTTCATGGATTATTCTTCCGCGGATTACCGGCTGGCGGCGGACTCACCGGGCATCCATGCCGGGACGAATCAATTGTGGATGGCCGGCGCGCCGGACTTGGCCGGACGCCCGCGTCTGGACCGGTTTGTGCGGCGGACGGACATGGGGTGTTATGAATATATTCCCAGCGGCGTTTTATTTAATTTGCGGTAGGCCAGCTATTTTAAGCCGCTTCCGGGAAAATCAAAGCCGTTAAATTGTTCAGACGTGACAGACGGCTCACGAAACGACGCCCTCCACCTGAGATTTGAAATTTCAAATCTGAGATTTCAGATGGAGGGTGAGCGTCAACGCGAGCCGATGGTTGTAAATATTTCAGGGAAACCAATCGCATCAATCGAAGAAAATTAACATGATCAAAGCCGGTTTTTATGAAGTGGATATTTCGCCATCGGTAATGATGTCCTGCACGAGTTTCGACGAGGGGAGGCTGAGCAATATCGCTTCGCCGCCGAAATTGACCGCCAGCGTCTGGCAGTCCGCCGATCTGAAAATCGCCATCGTGGGCATGGATATCTGCGCCATCCAGCGGCCGACCTGGGAAAAGGCGCGCAAGATCCTGGTGGAGAAGTTCGGCTTTGACGCCTTGATCTGCGCCGCGTCGCATGCCCATTCCGCCGGGCCGGGCTTACGGGACTGGGTGCTGCCGATCGAAGAAGTGGAAAAAATCGAGGACATCAAGCCGGATCTCAGACGCCGGATCTACAGTTTGCGCCGTCCCGGCGACCAGCGGGAAGCCGTGCCGGCGGAAATCAACCAGCTCTATCTGGACCTGCTGCCATACCGCATCGTGGACGCCGCCGTGTGCGCGGAAAAACGCCTGGAGGAAGTCCGGCTGATCAATGGCCGGGACATTGTGCGCGATGTCGGCCAAAACCGCCGGCAGAAAATGAAGCAGGGCTACACTTTCAGCCATGCCGGCAAAGGCAATCCGGACATTATCGGCAATGCCGGGCCGATTGACGATGAAGTGGTGGTGTTGGGCGCCGTGAACGCGAAAGATCAGGTCGTTGGCGTGCTGGTAAATTACGGCTGCCATGCCACGGTCGCCGGGTCGAAGGATGGCATTTCCGGCGACTGGCCGTATTACCTGCGCGAGGCGGTCCGGAAAATGATCAGTCCGTCCACCGTCACCGTGTTCCTGAACGGCTGCTGCGGGGATGTGACCCAGGTGGACAATATCAGCCTCGATCCCCACCGGTTCGGCGAACAGTGGTGCAGAATCCTCGGGCAGCGGGTGGCTTATCCCGTGGTTGACATCCTGACGCGCGAGCCGGCGCATGCATTTGAAATATTAAAATTCGCTGCGGTTGATTTGCCGCTCAACTGGCGGGAAATCAGCGATGCAAAATACCGCCAGGCCCTGGACTTGGTCAACCGGGAGGAACGCGGCCAGCCCGGCTGCTGGTTCCCCATGGGAGTGGTTTTGCATTATTGGAAAGCCAGATTGTATCCGCAGGCGGTCTGCAATCTGAATGTGGTGCAGATCGGCAACCTGATGATTGCCACCAACCCCACCGAAACCTTTACTCAAACCGGCATGGACATCAAAAAGGCCTCGCCATTTCCATTTACCATGCCGGTGGAGCTGGCCAATGACTGGATGGGGTATATGGCCACCGCCGACGCCTTCGGGCCGCAGGGCGGCGGGTACGAGCCGCAGTTGAAACAAGGCACTGCGCTGGAAGTGGATGCCGCCCGGAAAGTCACGGAAAAACTGCTGGAGATGGCGCGCCAATTCCGCCCGGAAAAGGAGATACCAGTCCCCCGGATTCCGAAGCTGGCCAAAACCGGCCAAAGCTGCTGGCATTCTCCGCCGGAGGATTTAAACTGAAAGCGTGTCGGGTGTCGCGTGCCGGGTGTCGCGTGTCGGGTGTCGCGTGTCGGGTGTCGGGGGAAATATATGAGTCGGAATCGTATAGAGGATTTTGGGCCTTATCAGGATGCCCTGCGACTGTTTGATAATGTTGTGGAGGATATGGAGCTTCTGCAAAAAGATCCGCGTTGTTATCGGCTGATTGGGCAGCAGATGGGTAGTGCTGATTCAATTTGTGCGAATATGGAAGAGGGCTTTGGACGGCTGAGCCGGACTGAATTCATTCGGTTCCTTGACATATCTCGTGGATCTGCACGTGAAACACTGGGACGTTACAAGCGCTTCAAGCCATGGCTTGCGACGGGGGTGATTGCGGCGAGAGTTGACTTGGCTGACAGGATTATTGCCCGCCTGACCAAGGCGATTAATACTCTACGGGCCAATAATGTGCCAAGTGTCGGCAAAGAACACTCCCGCTCCGCGGTCCCCGATTCGCAACCTGTTAGCCTTGACGATCAATCCGCTCCCGGCGTTCGCGAATCCATGACGACTTATGATACACTGGCGGTAATGGGCCCTGATGCAATTACTGATAACGAGATTGAGGCGTTGCTGATTCAATAATCCGACACCCGACACCCGACACCCGACACGCGACACCCGACACGCGACACCCGACACGCGACACCCGACAC
>CAZYXU010000192.1:0-6393 GCA_964650945.1 uncultured Verrucomicrobiota bacterium
ATCATGCGGTGCGCGCGCTGCACGTCTTCCAGGTAATTCAGGATGCCTTCGGCGATGCCTTGCGCCAGTTTGTCGCGATAGGCCTTTTGGATGATTTTTTGCTCTTCGGCGGGGTTGGAGAGAAATCCGCCCTCGACCAGGGCCGCCGGACAGGGAACATTGCGGATGACATAAAACCGCGAGCGCCTTACGCCGCGGTCGCCGGCGCCGGCGGATTTCAACATCCGGCGCTGCAAGGCGTAGCCCAGGCGCATGTTGGCGATGTCAAACCGGTTGCCCGCATAGGATATCCGGTCGCGCGCTTCCACCTTGCTGTTGGCGGTGACCGGGCAGCCGGTGGGCGGGAGAATATGGGTTTCAATACCGGCGGCTTCCCGGCTGGTTGCGGCATTCATGTGGATGCTGATGAACAAGTCGGCATCCCAGCGCTCTGCCAGCGCGCAGCGTTCGTCCAGCGACAAGTAGCGGTCGCGTTCGCGCGTCAGGCGCACCCGTACGCCTTGGCGGCGCAGAATATCGCGCACCATGCGCGCCAGGTACAGCGTGACGCGCTTTTCCTCAACCTGGCGCGGCGAGTTGGCGCCCTGGTCATGCCCGCCATGGCCGGCGTCCAAAACCACCACCTGGCGGCCCACGGCCGTTAGTCCGCGGTGCGGGAACACCAGCGGCAGCAGCGTCTTTTCCGCGTCAATCCGGGAAATGGCCCACTCGCCGCGGATTTTAAACACCGGATGATTGAGCCAGATGGTGGTGCCGTTATAAGTTGCGCGCCGGCTGTCGCCTTCCAACGCAAAGGCATGAAAACGGCAGGCCAGGGCAACATATTTGCCTTTTATCTTTAAATCGTGGAATCCGTGGGTGCGCGCGAACTGGCGCAGGGAAATGGCGGCAGCCGGCGGCGCGGCGGCGGCGGGATGTCCAACAAGAAAAATGCCTGCCAGGACGGCGGCCGCCATGAGTTTAGTGTTGTAAAAGTGTAACATGTTTGAATTTATAGACTTGCGCCATGCGCCGGCTTTTATATAAAGTTTGCCAATCCGCAGCGGCGGATTGACACTAATGCCTGTATAATATACACTATATGGTTAGGAAAAAAAGGAGTTTTTATCATGGCTGAAATTAGCGAAGTCAATATTTCCAAGCGAGCGCGCGAGTTGTTTGCCAAGGGGCTGACGGCCATGGAGCGCAATAACATGGTCTATGCCATTGAAATGTTTTCCGCCGCGGTGAAATTGGAACCGCGGTTTTTAAACGCGCGCAACCACCTGCGCGCGGCGGAAATCAAGCAATTTAACGACCGCGGCAGTGGGGCGGCCAGGCATACCATGGCCTTCCTATCCGGTTTGCCCAATCTGATCGAAGTCTTCGTACGCTTGCAACTGAAGCAGGGGGCATTGGCCCTGACGGCGGCCGAAAGCCTGATGCGCCTGGATCCCCTGCACCCGGTGTTCTTGCGCATGCTGGAGCAGGCTTCGAAAGCCGCGGGGATGCCGGAAGTGGCGGTGCAGGCGCTGATGGCGGCCCGCGAACATGAGCCGGAAAATGTGGACGTGATTGTGCGCCTGGGGCGCCTGCTCGCGCAGAACGAGCAGCTTGCCGAAGCCAAAGAATGCCTGGAAAAGGCGGCCAGCATGTTGCCGCACGATGCCCGCATCATCAACGCCCTGAAGGATATCATGGCGCGTGAAACCATGGCCAAGGGCGGCTGGACGGACGCGGCGCGCGAAGGCGGGTCCTATCGCAACGTCATCAAAGACACGCGCGAAGCCGTGGTTTTGGAACAGGGCGGGCGCGCCGTTCAGGATGCCCAAAGCGTGGAATTGCTTTTGCAGGATATGCTGGAAAAGGTCAAGCACAATCCCGACAATATCAATTTCCGGCGCCAGTTGGCCAACCTCTACGTGCAGGCCGGCCGGTTCGATGACGCCACCCGGGCACTGGAGGAGGCGCGCCGGACCAGCATGGGCGATCCCCAACTTGACCAGGCGCTGTCGCAGGTGCGCCTGAAACAGTTTGATTATGAAATCGCGCAAGCCCGCGAAAACGGCGACAAGGATGGCGTGGCGGCCCGCCAGGCCGCGCGTGCGGAGTTTGTCTTCAAGGACGCGCAGACACGGGTGGAACGCTATCCCAACGATCTGCCGCTGCGTTTTGAATTCGGCGTGCTGCTGCTCGAACGCGGCCAGTTGAACGAGGCCATCCAGCAGTTGCAACTCGCCCAGCGCAACCCGCAATTCCGGCTGCGCGCCATGTATAATATGGCGCTGTGCTTCAAGCAAAAGGGCCAGTTGGACCTGGCCCGCGAGCAGTTCGAAAAAGCCGCGGCGGAATTGACGGAGATGAACGATCTGAAAAAGGACATCTACTACCAGTTGGGCGGGATCCTCGAACAGCAGGGACAGATGGCCGAGGCCGTCAACCGCTATTACAAGGAAATCTACCAGGTGGACATCGCTTATCGCGATATCTCCGCTAAAATGGAGCTGCGGTGAGTTAATGCGATCATGGAAGAAATCGGCGCGCGCAATGCTTTCCCCCTTTGATCCGCTGTGCCTAGGCCGCTATAATAAGACAAGGGAGTCTCTTTCAAAAGTGTTCAGTGTTCGGTGTTCAGTGTTCGGCAGCCAGAATTACATGACAACGTAACACGCAGATATAACGCCACTTGCAACAATTCTGACTCCTGCATTCTGCATTCTTTCAAAACGTTAGTTTTGAAATTGGCTCAAGGATTCTGATTTCCTTTCTCCTGACGCCAAAAGACCGGCGCCGTTCCTTGCGGATGGCCATGTGATAAGTTCGATGGATCCATTGGGGCCGGCTGTGGTCTTTGAATTCTAAGCTGGCGATCATCAAGCACAAAGGAGCAGGCAGGCATGCAACCCAAATTAATGGCGGTTCTGATTGGTTGTTGTTCAATCTCCAGCGCGCTTTTGGCCGTCACCTACCGCGTGGCGCCGGTGGCGGCCGGCGGCGATGACGCCCATTCCGGGCTGGATTGGTCGGCGCCCATGGCCACGATCAGCAATGCGATGGCTCAGGCGGATGTGACGGAAATCCTGGTCTCCAACGGCACGTATAACTTGATGGCAACCGTCACCAACAACAAGGCGGTCGTCATCCGCAGTTACAATGCCGGCGCGGTGGATCGCGCGGGGACGATGATTGACGCCGGCGGGGCCAGGCGCTGCCTGCTGCTTGACCATGCCGAGGCCGTGGTGGATGGCCTGACCATCACGGGCGGATATGTTTCCAATTCGGCTGCCGGTTATGGGCGCGGCGCCGGCGTGTATATTGAAGCCGGCGGCGGAATGCTGACCAACTGCCTGCTCACCGGCAATTTTCTGATGGCACGCGCGGAAGATGACGGCGGCGGCGGAGTATGTATGCTGGGGGGCGCGCTCTGGAACTGCCGGATCGCCGGGAACACGGTCACCAATGCCGGAACAGATTACCGCCAATGCGGCGGCGGGATTTTAATTTTGAATTCCGGGCTGGTGGCGCAATGCGAGATTGACGGAAATTACATGTCCGGTATCTCCCGTGGCGGGGGCGGCGTGGCCTTGCGGATGGGCGGGGTGGTGATGCATTGCGGCATCAGCAACAATTTCAGCCGAACAGTGGGCGGCGGCGGGGTGTACATCAGCCAGGGCGGGCTGGTGACCGGCTGCGTCATTGCGGCCAACACCGCGCAAGGCAGCGGCGGCGGTCTATACACATATGGGTCATCGGACGCCATCATTCCGGTGGATTGTGTGATCAGCAACAATACCTGCACGGCCTATGGCGGCGGGGCATACATTAATGCCAGCAACACCTTGTCCGGCGGCCAGGTGGTCAATAACAGGTCCGGGTCGCATGGCGGCGGCGTGGCGGTCCAGGGCGGCAGGATGGACGGGGTGCTGGTTGCCGCCAATGCGGCAACCGGTTCAGCCGCCAACGCCGGCGGCATCTATATGCTGGCTTCCGCGGACAATTACGTCCGCAATACCATTGTTTCCAACAACACCTCGGCTTATGACGCCGGCGGCGTTTATTTGCTGGGCGGAGTGCTGGATGCCTGCGAGATTGTGACCAACGTATGCAATGGCGCCAATGCCGGCGGCGGGGGGTTGTATGTGATCGCTAGCGCGGATGCCTGGGTTCTTAACAGCACGGTGCGCTGCAATTATGCCAAAAGTTCCAGCTCGTTTGGCGGTGGCGGCGTGTTTTTATACAGGATGTATAATGGCTACATGGATAACTGCCTGATCGAGGGCAATGCCGTGGCCACCGGCTATGGTGGCGGGATGTATATCCGCACCAACAGCATCGTGAGAAATTGCCGCATCCTGGGCAATACAACCGTGTCGGCAAGCCGTTATGGCGGCGGCGTATATTTCCATCCCGACGCGAATGGCGCTGTCCTGCAAAACTGCCTGGTAGCCGGCAATACCGCGCAATACTTCTGCGCCGCCGGGATTTATGCGCTCAGTAATTTCAACGGGATGATCAGCGCATGCACGATTGTGGACAATGAAGTCCGGAGCGCTACGGCCGGCCGGCGCGGGGCGGGGTTGTATATCGCCGGCTCAAATAATATTTACAACAGCATTATTTGTTCCAACCGCTGGGTCACCCCGCCGCCGGATGATTGGGATATTGATGTCGGCTTTGGCGGCGATGCGGCGGCCGCGAGCAATGCGTGCCATTACTGCCTTGTGCCGCGTGATTTGCCGCCGGCGCAGGGCAACATCAACGGCGCCGCCATATTCACGGATAACGCCTGGCATCAGTTATCCGGGTCGCCCGGGATCAATGCCGGGACGAACCAGCCCTGGATGTTGGAGCCTGGCGCCGTGGATTTGGACGGCTGGCCGCGGCTGGACCATTTCAGCCGCCTGGCGGACATGGGTTGTTACGAGCATGTTTTCAACGGGGCGATGTTCAATATTCGATAGACCATTCCGGACTTTCGCGTATTTTTGAGTGCGGCATCGCGTGGAACCGCCGCAGTCCAAAGATCTGGATACTGCAAAAGCTGCCTTTAAAAACAACTCGGGCAAATAGCAAATCGGCGGATTATCCGAAGATCGGCACAATGTGGCGCTGCAACAGGTTGTGCGTGACGTTGCGGGCCACCGTTGCCCGATGCTCGGTCAAGGCGCGGGTGTATGCATCGCCCAGTTCGTAGGCGACTTTGTAGGCGACGTGAATGAGCTGGCGGAATCCGGGATTGTACTCCGGGCAGGATTGATCGTGGCGCAGCGCCTTGACAAACTGCGCGCTGCTCCAGCCGTTGACGGCGGACGTCGGCGGTAGTTGTTCCGGATGAATGTCAATCACGGCCGCGTAGGGGGCGGCCAGCTCGTCATAGCGGTCATGCGCCGCGGCATAGACTTTTTTGGCGATGTCCAATCCGCTGCCGCCGGCTTCGGCCAGGCCGATCATTTCTTCCAGCCAGGTTGTGCCGGCGGTCTTGACATGCAAGCCCGCGCCAGATTGCTTGATAATGCGGTTCATGGCCGGGTAGATGGCGAATTTGTCGCTGCCGGAATGCACGCTCAGGCGCAGGCTGTCCTTGAGCCCGAACTTGGCCGCGGCAAAGCGCAACACGGCGACATCCTGCGCGAATTCCTTTTCGAACTGGCGGACATCGCCGGCGTAATCAACGCCCTTGTTGAACCGGCCGCTGAATTTCGGCGCAATTGTGTCCGCCGGAATGTTTTCCCGGGCGATCATGGCCAGGATGAAGAGCATCTCAATCGGGGTTTGCGGGTGATTGGTTTCATCCATCGAGACTTCCACGGCGAAGGCGCCTTTTTTCTTGGCCGCGATGTGGCGGTAAATCCTCCCGGCTTCCTGAACGGCGGCCAGGTATTGCCGGGCGATTTTCCGGACGGTATTTTCGTCGGCATGCAGTTTATCGTCCAGTCCGGGCAGGGTGATTTCCCCGAACTGCGGGGTCATGGCGGCGACAAAGGCGTTGATTGCGGATGGATCGGCATCCGCGCCGATGTTTTCGGCGACATCGAGCGTGAAGAAGTCGGAAGCCGCGATAAAGCCGTCCACGTTGGCCAGGGAAATGTGGTCGGCATCCACGAAATAAGCGCCCTGCCAGCCCAGCGCCGCCACGGCGCTATCCGCCTCCCGGCGGACGGCGGCCGGGTCGGTGTGCACCGTTTTGTGTTCGCGGTTGGATTTATTCCAGACGGGGCAAACATAGATCCCGCGCCGCCGGGCTTCGATGTAAGCCGTCAACTGTGCCTCGCCCTCGCGCCCGAAACGATCGCCGCATCCCAGTGTGTATACTGCCTGATTTTTCATAAGCTTCCTTTGTAAACACAATTGCTCACTGTTGAGTAAATTTCAAAACTCACGTTTTGAATGAATTCAGGATTCAGAAGTCAGAAT
>CAZYXU010000193.1:0-6305 GCA_964650945.1 uncultured Verrucomicrobiota bacterium
GCGTTACACGCCGCGATCGTCCGACTCGCCGGGAGTCTCGCCCTCCCGCACAACCAGCAAAATTGTCCTGCACCCGTTTCCCCTTGACATCGCCGGCAAAACCGGTTATCCAAACCGCCATGTTTTAACCTTGCAATGCGAGGATTTATTTTGTGTAATTCATCAAACGATTGGCGCGCTTTGAGCGCGCGCGTGCTGGCCGGGGAAGCGCTGGACCGCGCCGCCGCCTTGTCCATCTTGCGCGCGCCGGACGACGAGCTGCTGGATTTGCTGTCCGCCGCCTTCGCCATCCGCAAAAAATATTTCGGCCGGGGCGTCCGCCTGCATCTGCTGCACAACGCCAAGAGCGGATTGTGTTCGGAGGATTGCGCCTATTGCAGCCAGAGCGCCGCGGCCGCCGCCGGCCATACGCCGCAATACCCGTTGCAGTCGGCGGATGAAATCGCCGCCGGCGCGGCGGCGGCCACCCGGGTGCAGGCCGCGCGGTATTGCATCGTCATGAGCGGCCGGGCGCCGGATGAGCCGGCCATGCAGACCATTTGCGATGCCGCCCGGCGCATCAAGCGCGAACATCCCCGCCTGCAAGTCTGCGTGTCGCTGGGGCTGCTGAATGACGCCCAGGCCCGGCGGCTCAAGGCGGCCGGCGTGAACCGCTACAATCACAATCTTGAAACTTCCCGCCGGTTCTATCCCAGCATCTGCGGCACGCACAGCTACGACGACCGCGTGGACTCCGCCCGCGCCGCCAAGCGCGCCGGCCTGGAATTATGCAGCGGCGGCCTGCTGGGCATGGGGGAGACCCCGGAGGACCGCGTCGAGTTGGCCTGCGCGTTGCGGGAGATTGACGCCGATTCGGTGCCCGTCAATTTGCTCGATCCGCGCGCCGGCACCCGGTTGGCCGGCCGGCCGCGCCTGTCGCCCATGGAAGGGCTGCGGATTCTGGCCATGTTCCGGTTCGTCCTGCCGGACCGGGAAATCCGGATTGCCGGCGGGCGCGAAGCCGTCCTGGGCCCGCTCCAGCCGCTGGGGCTTTTTGCCGCCAATTCGATCTTCACCAACGGCTACCTGACCACGCCCGGCCAGGGGTATGCCGCCGACCTGGCCATGCTTGCCGCCGCCGGCTTTACGGTGACGGAGATCCAGGCCTGAATTCCGCCTGTCGCATAAGGATGTAAGACAAATTCTTTGATGTAACGATCTTTGGTAACGTGCGTGGTGAATTCCGTTTTCCGCCGCCGCCAAGGCTTTGGCGGACACGGATAGGCGGCGGCGAGTGCGAGCCGCACGGGCAGTCTTTGGGTGTCAAAACCTAACGCTTATCAAAAAAATGTCTTACTGCAGCGTCGGGTGTTATTTTGCTTGATTGCCGCGCGATAAAAGGCATAATCAAATCAATGTTCGGTTGTAATGCTGAAGACTGAACACCGAACACCGAAGACCGAAGACCGAAGACCGAACACTGAACACCGAACACTGCGATCAGAGGGGCAAAGGGGCAAAGGGACACCGAACACTGAACTTCGACATGAACCCCGAACACTGAACACCGAACACTGCGATCAGAGGGGCAAAGGGACAAAGGGGCAAAGGGGCAAAGGGACACCGAACACTGAACTTCGACATGACCCCCGAACCCCGAACACCGAACACTGCGATCAGAGGGGCAAAGGGGCAAAGGGGCAAAGGGACACCGAACACTGAACTTCGACATGACCCCCGAACCCCGAACACCGAACCCCGAACACTGAACACTGAACACTGAACACCATAAAAGGAGGGCAAATATGCGTTGGTCATGGATGATAATGTTTTGCCTTTGGCAGGCGGGGATTGCCGGCGCGCTTGAGCTTTTCGTGGCGCAGGACGGCCAGGCGCCGGAATGGCCATACACCAATTGGTCCTCGGCCGCCAGCAATATCCAGGATGCCTTGAATGTCGCCTCCAACGGCGATACGGTCTGGGTCGGCGATGGCGTCTATTACGCCCCGACCAACGCCTACACGAACGCCAACAGCACCAACGTTGTGTATCTCACCAAGGCCCTGACATTGCGCAGCCTCAACGGTCCGGGCGCGGCGATCATCAACGGCGGCGGGTCCAACCGCTGCGTTTACATGTATCTGCCGACCGCCGCTTGCCTTTACGGGCCGGCGATCATTGACGGGCTGACGCTGACCAACGGTTTGGCATTTCACAGCGGCGCCGGGATATACATGAGCGGGCAGACCACCGGCACCGGCATTGTACAGAATTGCACAATAGCCGGGAATGTGCTCCAACTGGAATCTACCGCAAATTATGAAGGCGGCGCTGGGCTTTATATTTATAATACCAGTTTCATCCCGGTGATTTCCAACTGTCTGGTGCGCGGCAACCGCACCATCCCGGGCTCGCTGGGCAGCAGCGCGCCCGGTGCGGGGACATGGATGCGTGCCAACGGCTTGGTGGTGGACTGCGTGATCGCGGAAAACAATTCGGCCGGCGGCTCCGGCGGGATGTATTTTTCCAGTCCATTAACCACGGTAGACCGCTGTATCATTGTCAGCAATACCTGCATTGCAAGCGGTAGCGGGGTATATAGTCACGGTGGCGGCGGCGAATTGCGCAATTCGCTGGTTGCCTATAACTCCGGCAGCTACAGCGTTTTTGGTTACTATGACTTGCGGATGTTCAATTGCACGGTGATCAGCAACTCCGCCGGCGTTTATGCGCGCAACACGGTCACCAGCGGCGATGTGCGGAATAACATCATGCAGAGCATGGCAATTTCAGCCGGCGCGGTAATTACCGGCTACAATAACTGCCTGCCGTCCATCCCGGCCCTCGGCGTGTGGAACAACACGCTGGTCACCACCAATAATCCCGCTTATATCGGGTTTGTTGACGCCGCCGCCGGCGATTACCGTCTGCGGCCGGATGCGCCATGCGTCAATGCCGGCGTCAACCAGCCGGACTGGCTGGTGGGCGCGCAGGACCTGGATCGCCGGCGGCGGATTGACCGGTTTTCCGGGGCGCCGGACATTGGCTGTTACGAACACACGCCGGCCGGGCTGATGTTCCAGATACGTTAATCCCGCCGGTCGGCCAGCGCCTTCACGGCCGCGGCATGGCGGGCTCATCGGCCGGGGCGATCACCACGACTTCATGGGCGTAATCGCGTTTGCGCTTGCCGCGCTTCTCGCTGTCCCACCAGTCGCGGGTGATCTTGTCCAGATACTCGGCATCCGCCTGACCGCGCTTGTCAGCGAAGTCGGACAGGTCAAATTCCTCCGGCAGCGGCAGGTAACGCCGCTGGTCCTCCGGCAGGCTGACCCGAAACCCGTTTTTCAAATCAGCGGGCGTCCAGAACCCGGAATTGCCCCACAAATCGCCCGGGCGCGAAATTTCCATCTGCTTGCCCAGCATCAGCAGCCGGAAAGCCTTTTTCTGAATTCCCATGGCCTCGACATCAACCTTGAGATTGACGGCGGCCGGCGGCCGGTCGGGAAACAGGGCCACCGCGACCCAGTTGCCCTTTTTCAGGGTGGCCAGCACAGCAGCGGTTCCGTCGCCGTCAACGGTCACCGGCGGGCTGGCATGCTGGCGCAGGCAGGTGTTCAGCGCCGCCGCCAGCGCGGGGTTGCCGGTTTGCGACAACTCGGCGCCGGCGTCAAAATGCAGGGCAATCACCCGGCCCTGGCCGATGATTTTTTCGGTGACCGCCGGCGCGCCGTCGGCGAAGGCGGCCAGGACGGTCGCGCCGTCCGCGACGGTTGTCAGCCGCCGGGACGTTTCCTTCGCGATGGCAATGGTCTGGTCGTTCCAGGTGAACGCGGCAGCGACGGGCGGCGCGGAGGTGCCGTAAGCCACGCCGGCCATTTCCGCGGTGTGGTCGCGTTCATCGGCCATGTCCGCACGGGCGGCGCTCCAGTCGGCGTCAATAGCGACCACTGTGCCGCCTTTTTTCACGAATTGGCGCAAACCGTCCAGCGCTTCCGCCGGCAGGCCGCGAACGGCGAACGGCGTGGCCACCAGCACGCGGAAGTTGTTGAACAGCTCCGTAGCCTGGCTGTAAATCCGCCGGACATCCTGGTTGCGCTGGACGGCATTGAACAGGGCGCCCAAACGGTTCCACGGCAGCACCGGGTCCGGCGCCAGCATTTCCAGGGCCTGGTGATTCTCCAGGAAAGCGACGCGCGCCAGCGGCTGGGCGTCGGCGAACATCCGGATGCTGTAAATGTGGCGGGCGAATTGCTGGGCGTATTGCGGATCGTTGCCGAACATGATCGGCCGCCAGAGATGGTTGAAGGTGAACATCAGCCCGCCCGGTCCGCCGAGCATGTTCAAGGTGGTGTAGTGGCCCCAGGTATCGTAAATATGGGTCCACTGCATGTTGTTGGGATACCCCCGGCCGGCGCCGATGACGAAATCCGCCCCCAGGCGCGCCAGCGCGGCGTTGTCCATGCCGAATGACCATTTGCCGGGGATGTAGACCGTGGTGACGCCCATCTGCAATCCGCGCTTGTGCGCATGCTCCACCAGGCCCCGGAAGTAATCGGTCATGACTTTCTGCTTGAAAAGGATGTAGCGCCGGCGCCAGGGATCGGTCGGGTCATTCCAGCGGGTGCGCAGCTCCAGCCGTTGCGCGAAGTCGGCCGGGAGCGATTCGCCGAAATTCTCCCGGCAGAATTTTTCAATGGCCGGCAGGTCGTCGCCGTGAAAATCGGCGTAGTTGAACCACAGTTCGTCCAGGGTCAGCAGCCCCTCGAAATTGCCCAGCGGCTTGAATTTATCCGCGTATTCGTCCAGCATCATCCGGCACCGGTCGAGGCAGGCGGGGTTCAGCAGGTCTTCCATGTAATGACTGCCGCCGTACAGGTAAAATTCGCCGTTGGCATCCCGCGCGCCGTACTTTTCCGCGAATTCCTTGGAGCGCGAACAGGAATGCCAGGCTGCCCAGATATGCATGCCTTCCGGCGTCGCCAGCCGGATGAGTTCCGCCAGCGGGTCAATGCCGATGTATTGTTCCTGGGAATCGGGCACCGTGGTTGTATGAAAGACCTTTTCGCCGTACATGTCGGTCCAATAGATGATGTCTGTGATGCCCAGCCATTTCAGTTGGAGGATGTCGAGTTTCAGCCGGTTGATGAAAAACTCGCGGGTGGCCTCGTCGCGGATGGCATGTCCGCGCCGCCAGGACATGTTGTCGTAGGTGATGAAGAACCGTCCGCCGATCTCGGTCACCGGCGGCAGGGTGAGGTAGCTGCCGCGCAGCATTTCATTGCCAAACCAGTTGGTGCTCGGCAGGTTGCGGCTGAGTTCGTCCAGTTTGATGTCGGCTTCCGCCTTTTTGCGCCGCGCGGCCAGTTCGCCGGCCGGCAGGCTGGTCAGGCGCGGGTCGCCGGCCGCCCAGTCAATGGCGTTCAACACCCATTGCAATTCCGCGCCCGCTGGCTCCTTTTCGGCCTGCTTGTAGTCGGTCGGGTCGTACCAGTAACCCGGCAGCGCCCCGTAGAACACCACCCGGCCCGCGCCGGCGGCGCCCGCCACGGCCGTCGCCGCGCCTTCGCGGTCAATCAACGCCGTTATCCCGTCCGGTCCCGGTTCCAGGTAAAGGTGGTCGCTGAAGGCGTGCTCGAATTCCGCCGGCAGCCCGGCGGCCAGCGGATGGGCCGGATCCTTCACCCGCAGGATGCTGTCATCGCGGCGGTCGAGGACTTTGGTAGCGACATTGGGAAACATGGTTTCCGGCCGGTAGCGGCCGCAGGCGGCATGGTTAAAGATCGCGCCGCCGCCGCAGGCCACAAAGATTTTGATGCTTTTGATCTGATCCGGCTGCTCCAGGCTGGTGCTGCCGACATACAGGACGTCGGCTTGCATCAAATCTTCAATGGTGATGGCCTTGAGCAGGATGGGTTGTGTCCGGGCGTCTTTTTTCAGGGCGTCCAGCACCGCCCGGGCGCCGAACCCGGTTTTAAACACCGCCACCTTGACCGGTTCGGCCAATCCGGCCGCGGCCGCCGCGGCTAATCCCAACGCCAGCAATCCGGACTTCAACGATGTACAGCGCATCGGCAGATCCTCCTATTAGAGTTTCTTTCAAAAGTGTTCAGTGTTCAGTGTTCGGTGTTCAGTGTTCGGCGCCTGAATTTAACAGCAACGCAAAACATTGATCTTTTGCAATTTGCAACGATTCTGAATTCTGACTGTTAAATTCTGAATTCTTTCAAAACGTTAGTTTTGAAATTGGCTCATTTGACTTGGAAAAAACAATCCAGTTCGACCATGTGAAAAGCGCGTTTGATTTCAGGGTTGGCGTTGATGAC
>CAZYXU010000194.1:0-6146 GCA_964650945.1 uncultured Verrucomicrobiota bacterium
ATGGCTGGCCAGCCGAATGTCACAGATTCACCGCGCGCCGGTACTTGTTCAGCCAGCGCGACAGGGTGGTTTTGTCGGCAAATCCAAGTTCGGCCGCCATTTTTTTGAGCGGCAGGTGGCGGGCCAGCATGGCCTTGGCGCGTTCCAGCCGGCAGGCGTCAATGTGCTGGTGGACCGTCTGCCCGGTGAATTGCTTGAACTTGCGGGCGAAGTGGCCGGGGGTGTAACCCGTCAGCAATGCCAAATCCGCCAGGGTGGCCTGCGCGCCGCCAGTCCTCCGGATATGTTCGCAAATCATGGCGATTTTTTTGCGCACCAGCGCCTCCCGGTCGATCACGCCGGCGGGTTGATGGCCGGATTCGATGATCAGGTGAATCAATTCCGCGAAGAACGCCGTCAACAATAACTTGACCTGCAGCGGCGCGGTCGGGCTGCCGCCCTTTGCCAGGTCCGGCAGGCATTGCAGCAGGCGGCCGAGTCCGCCGGTGTTGATCAGGCTGCGCTCGCCATGCACCCGTTTGACCCGGCCGCGCCGCACCATCACAAACTGCAAAAAGGCTTGTTCCGGCGTGATAAAACTCACCCAGATGTGCAGCAACCGGTCATCGTCCGGGAGGTAGCGGTTGGGATGCGGCTGGTTGGGCGCAATCAGCGCCATGGTCCCGGGCCGGCAGCGGAAGATCTTGCCATTCACGCCGTACCAGGCGGCGCCGCTGACCGCCAGCAGGGCCTCGTAAAACGGATGGGCATGCCGGTGCTTGCCCATCCATTGCTTGAATTTACCGCGCCCGGATTTTCCCGCCGCGGTATGCTCCGCGAGCGGCTGAAAAGGGGAAATAAAACTCCAGCATTGCGGAGCGCCGAACAATTTCAGCGCCGCGCGATCGAAATATTCATTGCCGCCCGGCGATGCGGATGGTTCAAGGTCAGACATGCGAGCCAATGTCAAAACTAACGTTTCGAATGAATTCAGGATTCGGAAGTCAGAATTCAGAATGATTGCGAACGGCACATAAATAAGGCGTTACGTTGCCGTAAAATCTCAGGCGCCGAACACTGAACACCGAACACTGAACACTTTTGGAAAAAACACTAAAAATCCAACGGGATGGCTGACAGCGCATATCCCTGGCCTGACAACCGGGCGAGCCAGATGTTGCCCGATATCGGCCGCACCGCGGGGTCGGCCAGGCCATCGCCGTCATAATCCGCCGCCGCCGGAAGATAGCCCGGGCCGCCCAGTTCCCACGGCATAACATATAGCCCGTAATTGATGCCCGAGAGCCGGAATATCCAAACACCGGTAGCGGTGTCATAAACTCCCGGGTCGGCCAGACCATCGCCGTCATAATCCGCCGCCGCCGGCCACTCGCCGGCGCCGCCGATAAATTCCGACTGCTCTACCAGCGCATAATTTTGCGCCGACAAGCATACCCGCCAATCCCCCGTCGCGCGCCGGTAAACGGCCGGATCGGCCAGCCCGTCGCCGTCATAATCCGCCGCCATGCCGGTGTAGCCATTCCCGCCCAAGGAGAACGGCAGGTTGACCAGGCCGTATCCCCTGCCGGAAAGCAAGGCGCGCCAGGAGCCGGTCAACTCTTTATAGACCGCCGGGTCGGCCAGGCCGTCGCCGTCCAAATCCGCCGTGACCGAAGCCCAACCGCGCCCGCCCAGGCCGTTAAAGGTGTAAATTTGCGTGGCATAATTGAAAGTGGAAGGCTTGATGCGCCAGGCGCCGGACGCCTCACGATACACCGCCGGATCGGCCAAACCGTCGCCGTCATAATCGGCGCTCAGCCCGGACGATATCCCGGCGCGCCAGCCGGCCGCATAGGCGCTGAAGGCGCTGACAGCATCGGCATTGGTGGCCTGCACCCAATAATAATACAGCTTCCCGACCAAAACGTTGGTATCCGCGTACCCCGGGACGGCGATGCGGGGAACCAGCACCGTTGCCGCGCCGGGACTGCTGGAAACGCCGCGCCAGAGGATGTAGCCGGTGGCTTCCGGCACGGCCTGCCAGGCAACATTGACCAGGTCCGCCGACGTCCCGGCGCCGGCCGAAACTCCGGCCGGGGCCGCCAAAACGTTGGTCTCCCAGTGCCAGACAATGGTGGAATTTTCCGTCAGCGCAAACGGTCCCGTATTGGTGCCGAATCCCGCGGGGGGCACGCTGCCGGAGCCCGTCCACCCTGTGCAGACATAGCGGTTGGAGCCGGCAATCAATGGCGAGTTGGTAATGCCGCAGGTCAGCACCGTCCCGCTGGTGTAAGTCGCGCTGCCGACCGCCGGGCTGGCGCCGCCATAAACGGAGGCCACCGCCAGGGTCCACGAGACCGGGGGCGGGTAAACCAGGTAGCAGGCTTCGCACGCCACCCGGGCGGCGTTATAACGGATGCGCATGTAGCCGTTTTCGCCCCAGGCGCTCCCCCAACTGTTGCGCAGAATCCAGCACCCGCCGCCGCCTTCCGGGGGATTGTCATCCCAGCCGACCAGCGCAATGGCATGGTTTACCGGGGTATAATAACAGGGATTTTCATAACAATCCGTGGCGGAATCGTCATAAACCCCCGACGTGTAAGCGTCGAAGGCATCGCTGACATCCACCGCCGCATCCACCACGCCGTAGGTCGCGATGGCGGTCTTGATGGCGTCAATATCGCCGCAGGGGATGCGATGCCAGGAAGTGAACACCGCGGTCGGGTCGGACCAATGGGTGCAGCTTCCCGGATCGCTGATGGTATAAGGGAAAGCGGATTCCAGGCAGACGCCTTCCGCCGTCAGCGCGGTCAATTCCGCGTAATCGTAATCCGCGCCGCCGCATCCGTAAAAATGCGCGCCATACTGCGGCAGGCGCGCCAGGCACCACATGATGAACGATTCGGAAAAATCAATGCAGTCAGCGCCGGATAGCTTGACGGCCCAATTATAGGTTCCTTCCGCCGCCGCCGCCGCCGCAAACGCATAACAGCTCCCGCAACCGCCCTGGTCGCGCACCGGACCGATATACGCCTTGCCGTCGCGATTCCGCCAGTCAAAGGCCGGCGCCAGCGTCAATTGATCGTCCATGAGCCGGTAAATTTCAAGCATGTCCGCGTCCTGATTGGCTTGGACAAAGCGGCCGTTGGACGGCTTTTTACCGGCCGCCGTCTGCGGCTCAAACAGCGGCAGGCCTTTCTGGCGCATTAATTCCACCAGGGGCACGCCTCCGCCGGACCGCCGGGCACCGCCCCGCGGGTAGCACAAGGCCTCTTCCCGGACATAGCTGCCGATATTGGTGCGCACGCATTCGATGTCATAGCCGTGCAATACGGCAAAGGAATATTCCCGCCCAACCTTGCCCTTGAAAAAATCCCAGGCGTCAAACTGCACACCGGGCGCCACCACCGCCACGCCCTTGACGCCGGCGGCGGTCCTGACGGTTCGATACTCGTAACCCAGGCGCTCGCAATAGGCGGCGGCGGGATTGGGCAAGGCCCGCGCGAGTTGCGCGGCCATGGCCAGGGCGGCTAATAACATGATTTTACGCATGATGATATCCTGGTTTGCAGGCCGGGCGCGCCGGCCGTTGAAAACCAGCGCGCCAGGCCATTCGTTTGCCGGACATAATACAGGCAGACGCCGCCCAGCACAAACGAAATCTGAGGCGCGCCCTGCAGGCCAATGGGAATGCAACTTTTTGCTTTAATCGCCATCCCAATCGTCTATATTACCTTGAATGCAAGGACAAATCACAGTTGAGCATGCCGGCAAATCCTACCGGCTTTACCATTCTACCGGCGACCGCATCCGGGAAGCCTTGCATCCATTCCGCCGCAAATACCATCAATTATTCAAGGCCTTGGATGACGTCTCCTGCACCGTCAACCCCGGCACGACCCTGGGTGTCATCGGGCGCAACGGCTCGGGCAAATCCACGCTCCTGAAGATCATCGCCGGCATTATCACCCCCTCGCATGGCCGGGCCCGCGCCGCCGGCCGGGTGGCGGCGCTGCTGGAGTTGGGCGCCGGCTTCAACCCCGAACTGAGCGGGCTGGAGAATATTTATTTCAACGGCACCATCATGGGCTACAGCCGCCGCGACATGCTGGCGCGGCTGCCGGAAATCACGGCGTTTGCCGACATCGGCCCGTATCTCGACCAGCCGGTGAAAACCTATTCCAGCGGCATGTTTGTCCGCCTGGCGTTCGCCGTCGCCATCAACGTTGACCCTGACATCCTGATCGTCGACGAGGCGCTGGCGGTGGGCGACATCAATTTCCAGGCGCGCTGCTTCCGCAAACTGAACGAATTCCGGCAAAGCGGCCGCACCGTCGTCTTCGTCACGCATTCGCTCGACACCATCCTGCGTTACTGCGACAAGACCATCGTCCTGGACCAGGGCCGCAAAGTGGTGGAAGCCGACCCGAAGACGGCGGTGGACGCCTACAAGCAATTGATGGCGGAGCGCGACAACCGCCGGCTGGGCGCCGGCCGCGCCGGCGGCGGCGGCAATCCCATCGGCCAACCGGCGCATCCGGCTTACCGCGAACATTTCAAGGTCAACCCGGACACCCTGACCTACGGCAACGGCGCGGCCGCCATCACGGATTTCGGCATTTTCGACGAGTCCGGCCGCCCTACCCAACTGCTGACCGGCGGCGATTATTTTTCCATCCGCATGGAAGTCACCTTTCGCGCGGCCTTGACTAATCCGATCTTCGCTTATACCATCAAGGATTTGAAAGGGCTGGAGCTTACCGGCGCCAATACGTTATTCCAGGAAATCGCCACCGGCGCCTACCAGCCCGGGCAGCAGGCGCAGGTGGAATTCCGCCAGCGCCTCAACCTGCAATCCGGCCGCTACGGACTTTCGCTGGGCTGCACCGGCCTGAGCGGCGATACCCTGCTGGTGCACCAGCGCCTGTACGACGTGTTGCTGTTCGAAGTCGCCAACCACCGGCCGCTGGTGGGATTGTTCGACCCGGGCACGCAGATTGAAATTACATAAGCCCATTGCAAAATTCACATTTTGAAACTCGCATAAGACATGCATCCGCGACAAGGCCCGTATGCCCATTCTGGATACAAGCTGCTATAAGGGCGCCGACGGCTACAGCGACGGCCCGATTGAAGACGAAATGCTGGCCATGGTCAGCGCCGGCCCGGTGACCCCGGAAATCCTGGCGCGCGACAACCGCTGGCCGCTCCTCTGCCATTTCGCCCCGGAACGCCGCAACCTGCTGGAGTGGTTCCCGTTCAATCCCGCCGGCCGGCTCATGGAAGTGGGCGCCGGCTGCGGCGCGCTGACCGGATTATTCTGCGACAAACTGGCGGAGGTGCAGGCGGTGGAATTATCGCTCAAGCGCAGCCGCATCCTGGAAAAACGTTACGCCGATCGCGCCAACCTGCGGATTTGCGTGGGCAACCTGCTGGACCTGCGGCCGGCCGGCCGATTCGATTACATTACGCTGATCGGCGTGCTGGAATACGCCGCCGCCTTCATCCCGGACTCCCGGCCGCACCTGGCGCTGCTGCGGCGGCTGGCGGACCAACTGCAGCCGGGCGGCGTGTTGTTGTTGGCCATCGAAAACAAATTCGGGTTGAAATATTTCGCCGGCGCCCCGGAAGACCATACCGGCCGGCTTTTTGACGGCATTGAAGGCTATCCGCATGGCGGCCCGGCCCGAACTTTTGCCCGCGGCGAACTTGACGAACTGCTGGCGCAGGCGGGATTCGGCCGCCGGGATTTTTATTACCCGCACCCGGATTACAAGCTGCCGCGGGAAATCTTTTCCGACACCTGGCTGCCGCAGTCCCACCAGGTACTGACGGATGCCCCGAATTACGATCATGAACGTCTGCGCATGCTGAGCGAAACGCGGGCCTGGGAAAACATCATCCGCGCCGGCTATTTCAAGTTGTTTGCCAATTCCTTCCTGGTGGCGGCCAGCCGGCCGGAGACGCGGTCCGGCGCGGATTGAGGCCGCGCGGGAAGGATTTGTGTGTGCGGATGTGGGTATGTGGGTATGGGAGAGTTTCTTTAAAAAGTGTTCGGTGTTCAGTGTTCGGTAGTCAGAATTTCACGACAACGTAATGTATTGATATATAATCATTAGCATCCCACAGGATGCTCAGGCTGTAGGCTGAAGGCTGTAGACTATAGG
>CAZYXU010000195.1:0-6066 GCA_964650945.1 uncultured Verrucomicrobiota bacterium
GCACTGCTACCTTCGGCCCCGCAGACGGGGCCTTCGGAGGGTGCGCGCTGACGTTGTGCAGGAGAATAATGAACAAGAACGAGACCACCCGGTTTGCAGTTCTCTGCGTTGTGACATTCCTGATTGGCGCCGTTGTCTCCGCTTGCTTCTTCGCGCTGACGGATACTCAGCATGCGCCGACTTCACGGTTCTGGGTCCTATCCTACGTGATGGGTGGTGTTTCGCTCATCTGTGCAGCACTCATGCCATCTAGACCGCTAGCCGTTGCGCCTGTTGCCATTGCTGGAGTTATCGGTGGGGTGATGTTCAACATGTTCGTCATCCTTCGCGACGACTCAAACCTGTGGCCACTCGCGGTCCTCATGTGGACTGGCTTTGCCAGTCCAGGCATTTTTGCAGGCAGTCTGATTGGATGCTTGCCGTATTGGATCAAAAAGAAACTGCACAACAACAGCCCGCACGGTAGCACTGAAAGGCGCGGGAACGCGGTTTCCAGTGCACCGTGCGGCAAACGTTCGGGGTGACTAGGAGATAAAGAGATATGACGAGAAAAGCGATTTGCAGCGTCATCTTGCTTATTTCAACAGCCGTCGTCGTCTTTCTCACGATTTCCGTTCAATCGGGTTTAGCACGCTCGCAAAGTGTCTCTCTTCTCATCTGCGGCGTCGTGATCGGAGCGACAATCGGCGAGATTTTCTCGGAGATCGAAAAGCGAATCACCAAGGCAACAAGCATAGAAACAAGGCAAAAGACCAAAGCGCTGGTCATGATCGGGCTGATTCTGGTCGCCATGATCTGGGTTACGTGGTTGTTGTTTGTAAAGAACAGATGATCACTCAACAAGCAAATCCTGCCTATCGCCGCTAGCGCGGCTCAGGTAGATTTGCGAACGTTGGGCGCAAAGATAATGACGACGGAGCACAGATACGCTGGCCATCAAAGACGCGAACTCCTCAACCCGGTGACATGGCACAAGGTGGCCATGGATCTGCTGGAGAGCGCGAAACACCTGCACCCAAGACTGAAGGAATACTGGAGCAACCAGAAGACCAGGCAAGACACTCAGCGGCACATGGCCACATTCATGATGCTATGCGGATTCGCGATTGAAGACCTCCTGAAAGCAACAATCATCCTGGTGAAGCGCAAAGCCCTTGAAGACGAGATCGACCGAACCTCCGGGCTCCCGGATTCCCTCAAGACCCACAAGCTGAACGCGCTCGCTTCGGAAGCAGGCCTTGAACAAGAACTGAAGCCGTACCATGACCTCCTCGAAAGGCTCACCCGAGCGGCAACGTGGCAAGGCCGGTATCCCTGCCCGATCTTCCCTGAACATTGGGAAATGAAAGACCCATTCGGAGTTGCGGGAGACCAGTGGGTCCCCATGAATTCGTATTGCTCTAAAGACCCGGACGGTATCCTGGAAATCGTGAGCAGGATTGTGAAGACAATGAACGCCCAACCACCGCCTCCACCATACGCTCCGCCCGCGGCGGGCGTCGCGTCCGGTGAGGCGTGACGTCGGAGGAGTAAGATATATGAAAATGTTATTGTCAATAATCATTGGGCTCGCTTTGTTTCAACTCATCACCGGTTGCGCACATTTGCCCTATAACAATCAGTCAAGGGTGGAAACCGGTTGGATGTCCTTGTCTGAACTGAATGCGTATCTGGCTAAATTTGATATAAAAGAAAAGGGGAAGAATTATTGGGATCAGGGGCATTGGATAGATACAGCCGAAGGCCGATGGAAAAACGGAATACCTCAATACAGATTACGCCACAGTGCTGTTCCTCCTAATAATGGATACTGGTGGTACTGGTGGTTCAATCAGGATCAGGAATCATTCAGCAAACATGTTCACGAAATGGCGGACCAGGGGATGACACTCGTATATCATCAATCATTTGTTCGTCCCGATGGAGTGAAACGTTATCAAGGCGTTTGGCACAAGATTCACGATAAATAACACCTCCAACCACACCTCGGACGGTATTCGTCAACCCGCGGACGGGTCGCCGAAACCGCCAAGGTGCCCGTTAACTTCTAAAAAGAAACTCTTGCTATACACATCATATAGTGATATCGTGTGTATAAAAATAATTAGGAGTACACAACATGGCAAGAACAAATGTAGTTTTAGACGACAAACTGGTGGCGCAGTGTCAGGCAATCACAGGAATCTCCACAAGACGATCGCTGATTGACCATGCTTTGCAGGAGCTTCTCCGGCATGAGCGCCAAAAGACTGTTCTGGAATTGAAAGGCAAAATTGCCTGGCAAGGCGATTTGAACGCATGGCGGAAAGGACGACTTGCGACATGACCATTGTTGATACGACGGTCTGGATCGACTTCTTCCAGAACAAAGACACACCTCAAACCGAGATGCTCCAACACATGCTGAATGCGGGCGAAGACATCTGCATCTGCGGCGTTATCCTGACCGAAGTCTTGCAGGGGATACGCGAAGATGCAGATTACAAAATGGTCGCATCACGTTTTGAAGCATTTTTATTCCTTCCCATGCATCACCGAACCTTTGTTAACGCAGCTCAGTTGTATCGCACATTGCGACGTAGAGGCATTACAATTCGTAACGCCGTTGACTGCCTGATCGCAGCCGTGGCAATCGAACATGACATTCCGCTTCTGCATCATGATCGAGATTTCGATCCGATAGCGGAACACTGCAGACTTAAAGTTCTCAAGACAGCAGAGAAACCAACCAGCAAATCCAGCGTACGCGGTAAACCGCGCCGCTGATTTGCGACGTTATCCCATCATAAGGACACCCGAAAGGAAGATATGGCAACCGGGATTGCGCTGATTAACGCCCGTATTTTTGACGGCACCGGCCGGCCGCCGCTGGAGCGCGCCACGCTCATCGTCAATGGTCCGGCGATCGCGGCGGTCGGTCCGGCGGCGGACCTGCCGCCCCGCGCGGAATGCCGGGTCATTGACGTGCAAGGCCGGACGGTGCTGCCGGGCTTGATTGACGGACACATGCATGTGACCGGCATGCCCGGCCTTTTAAACGCAACCACCCAGATCCAGGCCCAATTGCAGGCCGCCGAGATTCTCCGCGAATGCCTGCTCTGGGGCACCACCACCGTCGGGCATGCGGGCGGGTGCGTGGAAAACCTGGTCCTGCGCGACATGATCAACAAGGGGGCGCTGCCGGGGCGCGCGCGCCTGGTGGTCAGCGGGGTCGTCACCGCCACCGGCGGGCATGTG
Organism: uncultured Verrucomicrobiota bacterium; assembly: GCA_964650945.1. Lineage (GTDB taxonomy): Bacteria > Verrucomicrobiota > Kiritimatiellia > JAAZAB01 > JAAZAB01 > JAXGPF01. The sequence goes on from CAZYXU010000195.1 coordinate 3,238, forward strand.
CGGGGCGAAGGCGCCGACGGGCCGTGGGAAATCCGCAAGCTGGCGCGGCGGCTGGCGGCGGCGGGGGTGGATTTTTTCAAGACCTGCGCCACCGGCGGTTTCCAATGGGCGCACGAGGAATTGGGCGCCCCGGATTACTCGCCGGAGGAACTGCAGGCGCTCGTTGACGAAGCGCACATGCGCCACCGGCTGGTGCATGTCCATGCCCATGCCCAGCCCGGCCTCCAAAATGCCGTCGCCGCCGGATGCGACGTTATCCTGCACGGGGCCAAGATTGACGAAAACGCCCTGGCCGGCATCGCCGCCAAACGCCTGACCTACATGCCCACGCTCTATATCACCAGCGAACATTTCTGCGGCATTAGAAGCTTGCCGGAGCATATCGCATCCCGGGCCCGGGCGGCGCGGAAACCGCACCGGGCAGGCGTGGCGCGGGCGCGCGAACTGGGCATCGCGATTGCCGCCGGAACCGATGGCGGACCCAGGCCGGGCGCGCTGATGCTCGAACTCCAGGAACTGGCCGGCTGCGGATTCACCCCTCCGGAAGCGATTGTAGCCGCCACCCGCAACACTGCCAACGCGCTCGGCATCGGCGCGCGGGTCGGCACCCTCGAACCCGGCAAACTGGCCGATTTCATCGTCATCGACGGCGATCCGCTGGCCGACATCGCCGTGCTCGCATCCCGGGCGGCAATCGCCATGGTGGTCAAGGAAGGGCGGGTCCAGGTTGATCGTCTGGCGGCGGACACCCCCTGCCAGGCGGGGGAAAACCGCGCCGGCCGGCCGGAGGTTTTTTAACCAGCCGCGCTCGGCTGGGAGCATAGCGCTAACCGATCTTGATGTTGTAAACGCTGTCCTTGTCCGGCTGGAGCGTTTTGGGCAAGCCGGCAACTTTCAGCAGGCGTTGAAACAGTTCATCGAGATGTTCGCCGCTGTCGGCCGCCAATTTCAGGATGCTTTTCTGCGCTTCGGCCAGGGGGCCGATGCGCTCCTGTAACGTCATGGTGACCGCGCAATTCACCGCCGACAAAGACTGCGCCAGTTCCTGAACGATCTCGGCGATGATCTCCATGATGCGGGCGTTGCTCATGGCCGCCTGGCGGGACGGGCTTGCGCCCGGAGCGCGCATGCCGGCGGAGGTCTCGATAATGGCGCCTTCGAGGTTATGGATTTTGCCGGCGGCATTCTCGGCGGAGCACCGCACGCCCTGGTTCACATCTTCAATTGCCCGCTGCGCGTCGGGCGATTGCAGTTTCCCGGAAGAGGACATCAGTTGGTCCAACTTGGCCAGCAGCGTGCCCAGGGCCGCCAGACCGGCATTGGTGTTCAGCGCGCCGTCGCCGCCCCGGCCCGGCATCGAATTAACGCCGCTGCGCACAACCAGTTCCTGCCAGCCTTCGGGGGTCATGCCGTTTGCGGCCAGGCGGGATTTCAGCTCGTTAATTTCTTCGGGCGTATGATTGCGCATGTACTTTGCGAGCCGCGCGGCATTCGCGTCCACCACGTTCCGCTGCGCCGCGTAAGTCTGGGTGATGGCATCGACCGTCAAATCTTCCATCATGGATGCTATCGCGTCGGAAACGGTTTCCCGGGCGCCGGGATCATATTTGGCAGCTTGCTGGAGCCGCTGCAGAATGTCCTGCTCCAGCACCATCATGGTTTTCTTGATCGCGGCGGGGTCTTTCAAATGGCGCGGGCGTTTGTTCAAGCCGTCAAATGTCCGGCGCAGGCAGCCGACGACAATGTCCGCCAGGGACTCGCCCTGAGCCGCCAGCGGGTCGCGCTGCCGGACGGCCGCCGCTTCCATGATCATTTTGCCCAGTTTATCGATATCCGTCGCGGTGTTTTGCAGCGCCTGGGCCGTTGCATCGGAAAGCGTTCCGACATCGCCCTTGAGAAAGGCCATGATCTGCTGGACGCCGGGAGCGGTTTTTTCCGCGCCCCCGCCGTCGTCCATGGCGAGTTCGAATGCGCCATCCGCCGCCCGCCGACTGGCGCTAGGAGCCATGGATTTTTTGTTGATGACGACATCGCTATCCTTGACCCGCGCATAGCGGCTGGATTCTTGTTGGATATGCCCGAACTTGCCGTCGAGGATCGCTTTGTTCGAGCCCGGCCCGCCCGCCAGCGCTTTCGCGACCTTGCCCAGTTCATCTTTCGACATGCCGCGGATGAAACTGAATCCGCTGATTTCCATTTGTTGGAGTTTACGGCGAACCAGGTTGATGAAGGAATTCTCGTTTTCGATCAGTGTGTCGTCCACAAAAAACTGATCGTCTTGAAAGGCGAAACGGATGGCTCTTCTGGATTCCAGCGCCCCTGACAGAATTTCATATGCCTGTGTCAAGACTTGCTGGGTGATTTTGTGGTCGGCCCCATACAAGCCGATCGAATTGATCAACTGACCCAGGGTGTTGAGGAAATTACGCACGGGCTGTCGCGCATTTCCCGCGTCCAACCCGATGCCGGTTCTGCCTGTTTGCATGGTGCAAAAATCCCAAAACCTATCATGTCGCCAGACTAACTTTCACGCTCAAAGTCTGCCAGATCAAGACGGATAGGTCAAGCCCTTGTTCAAAAGCATTTGTTAAACCCTGAATTTTGCACCGCGCAAGTTTGGCGCGGGGCAAGGCGGCAAGGGTGATGGTGTATTCATATACATGGAACCCTTGCCAACGCTGCCCCGCGCCAAAAACTTGTCCGCCATAGTCGGACGACGGCGGATCGCGCGGCCGGCTGCCGGCTGTTCCGACAGCCATGAGCATGGTCGAACGGGAGAATATTGGCGTTTTCTGAAACTATGCCCGCGTAACCATATGGGTGATATTA
>CAZYXU010000196.1:0-6032 GCA_964650945.1 uncultured Verrucomicrobiota bacterium
TCCTTGATGATGTCAATGCCGCTGGCGATTTCCGTCACCGGATGCTCCACCTGCACCCGGGTGTTCATTTCCATGAAGTAAAAATTGCCCGTGCCGTCGAGCAGGAATTCGATCGTCCCGGCATTGCGGTAGCCGATGGACTCCGCGGCGCGCACGGCGGCCTTGATCATTTTCCGGCGCTGGCCGGCGTCCAGCACGGGACAGGGGGTTTCCTCGAGCAGCTTCTGGTGCCGGCGCTGGATGCTGCAATCGCGCTCGCCCAGGGCCAACGTATGGCCATGGTGGTCCGCCAGGATTTGCACTTCCACATGCCGGGCATTGTCGATATATTTTTCGATGTAAACGTCGGGGGTGCCGAAAGCCTGCTCGGCTTCGTTGCTGGCCATGATGAATCCCTGCGCCAGGCTGATGTCGTTATGCGCAATCCGCATGCCCTTGCCGCCGCCGCCCGCCGCGGCCTTGATCAGCACCGGATACCCGTAGCGGCGGGCGATTTCCAGGGCTTCCTCCTGGGTTTTCACCACCGCCTTGCTGCCCGGGATGGTCGGCACGCCGATTTTTTGCATGGTGGCGCGGGCTACCGCCTTATCGCCCATTTTCTTGATGTTATCGGCGGAAGGCCCGATGAAAGTAATGTTGCAGCTCTCGCAAATCTGGACGAAGTGCGCGTTTTCGGCCAGGAATCCGTAGCCCGGGTGGATGGCATCCACATCCGCCACTTCCGCGGCGCTGATGATGTTGGCGATTTTCAGATAACTGTCCTTGGCCGCCGCCGGCCCGATGCAGATGGCTTCGTCGGCCATCTGGACGTGCAGGGAATTGGCATCCACATCCGAGTAAACCGCGACGGTTTTAATCCCCAGTTCACGGCAGGCGCGGATGATGCGCACGGCGATTTCACCGCGGTTTGCGATCAGCACTCGATTGAACATGGTTTAAATCTTTTCGATTTTAAACAACGGTTGCCCATACTGGACCGGGCGGGCGTTTTCCACCAGGATTTCGCGGATGACGCCGCGTACTTCCGCCTTGATTTCATTCATAACCTTCATGGCTTCCACGATGCACAAGACGCTGTCCTGGGTGACTTCCTGGCCGATTTTCACGTAGGGCGGCGAATCCGGCGATGCCGCCGCGTAAAAAGTGCCGACGAACGGGGCTTTGACGATTTCACAATTCGGGTCCTCGGCCGGGGCGGCCGGCGCGGCGGCGGCCGGCGCGGCGGGCGCCGCCGGCGCCGGCAGCGGGACGGCCGGAGGCGGAGCGCCGCGCTTGATGGCAATGCGCCGCCCCTCTTCCTCCATCTCGAATTCCACCAGGTCGTTGGCCAGCATCAATTCCACGACATCCTTGATTTCGTCCAATTTCATACATGCCCCTTCTTGTTTGCCGCCGGACTGCCGGCCAGATGTTCCAACAACCCGTCCAAAGCCAGCCGATAACCCGCCGGGCCGAAGCCCATGATCTGGCCCAGGCAGGCGCCGGCTGTCAGGCTGCGGTGGCGGAAATCATCGCGCGCCGCGGTGTTGGACAGGTGCACTTCCACGCACGGCAGTTCCGCCGCCTGCAAGGCGTCGCGCAAGGCCACGCTGGTATGCGTAAAGCCCGCCGGGTTGACGATCAGCCCGTGGCAAACGCCGCGCGCCGCCAGGATGCGCTCCACCAACACGCCTTCCACATCGCTCTGCGCCGCCTCCACGCGCGCGCCGCGCGTCCGTCCGTAGGCGGCGAGTTGCCGCATGATTTCATCCAGCGTGGCCGTACCGTAAATGGCCGGCTCGCGCACGCCGAGCAGGCCCAGATTCGGCCCGTTCAACACCAGTATTTTAAACTGACGGCTTGGCTTTTGCATTCGATTGCAGGGAGTTTACCAGTTTCCATGAGCCGCTGCCAAGCATTTTAATGATGACCCGGGCGATCTTCGGCAACGGGGCTGACGGACGCGGCGTCAACTTCCACCACCCGCTGGTCCGACAAGCACACCCGCACCTTCCGGGTCAGGGGTTTGACGTCCACCACCCGCCCTGCACCCTCGGGGCAGGATACCTGGTCGTTCAACCGCGGCAGGTCCTCGCATTGCTCCACGTAGCAGGCATGCTCGAAGCGCAGGCAGCACTTCAGCCGGCCGCACATGCCGTTCAGGTTGGCGGGATTCAAAGCCAGCCCCTGCTGCTTGGCCATGCGCATGGTGACATTGTCAAACTCGCTCAACCAGGTGGAGCAGCACAGGCGCCGCCCGCAAGGCGCATAGCCGCCCATCATTGCCGCCACGCTGCGCGCGCCAATCTGGCGCATTTCGATCCGGGCGCGTAATTCCGCCGCCAGGCTCTGCACCAGTTGCCGGAAGTCCACGCGCTCTTCCGCCGCATATAGCACCTTGATCAAAGAGCGGTCGAGCGAATACCGCACCTTCAACAAGCGCATCTCCAGGTTCAATTCCCGGATTTTTTCCTGACACCGCTTCCAGGCCGTGCGCGCAAACAAAGCGTTTTCACTGGCCTGCGACTGATCCTGCAGCGTGGCCCGCCGCAGCACCTGCGGCAGATCGCCCGGCGCGGCAACGGGCTCGTCCGCCAGCATCACCACCCGCCCGCATTCCAGCAGTTCGTCGGCCTTCAACACGCAGGTATCGCCGGGGGCAATCGCCAGTTCCAGCGGGCAAAAGGCCTTGACCGGATGCGGCTCGTTGCAATCGATATAAAGTATGCGAAACATAAGCAATTCCGACCACTGATGACTGATGACTGATCACTGATGACTGATCACTGATGACTGATCACTGACCACTGGATACTGAATACTGCTTTCAGGCCGCCCCCGGCGCCGCCAGCCGGACAAAGCCATGCTCGAATACCATGGCTTCATGGATATTCCGCTCGAACTGGGTTTGCATCTCCTCCACCACCCGGAGCCGGGCCAGCGCCTGGCGGCAGTTCAGCCCCTGCGCCGCCTGGCGCAGCGTGGCGGCCGCATCCTGGAATGCCAGCAACGCGTCATCCGCGCCGGCGATGCACATGAGCAAATCGCGCTGCCAGAGCATCAGCCACTCCAGCACGGTTTCACGCCGGCCGCGGTAGCGGGCCTCGACGCGGGCTTCCATGACCGCCTCCATTTTTTCGCGCGCGATCTTGTCCATGTCGTCCAAGTTCATTTCCGCCAGAGCCCCGGCCTCGATTTCGCCGATTTCCGCCTTGATGGCCTTCAGCCGGTCGAGGATGAACCGCGCCCGCTCCATGGCGGCCACCAGCCCCCCGCCGCCGGTTTCCGTCATGGCCGCCAGGATGAGGTCGCGGCCTTCGCGGCTGGCCTCCGGATCGGCGCTGTTGAGCGTCAGCCGCTGGCAGCGGGAAATGATGGTGGACAGGAGTTCGTCGGGGCTGTCGGTCAGCAGCAGAAAAAGCGAGCGGGGCGGCGGCTCTTCGAGGGTTTTCAGGATTTTATTGGAGGCTTGCTCATTCAGGCGGTCGGCATCCGCCAGCACGACGGTTTTCCAGCCGCCGTCAAATGTAGTTTGACCGATATGCTGGAGCAACCGGTCAATCTGATCCACCACCACCCGCCGGGACTTGCTTTCCGGCTCGATCCAGAGCGAATCCGGATGCTGGCGGGCCAGCGCCTGGCGACAGCCCGGGCACTTGCCGCAAGGGCTTTCCGCCGGCGGCGCCTTGCAATACAGCAAGGCCAGGATTTCGCCCGCCGCCTCGCGCAGCACTTCCCGGGAACGGCCGCAGAGCAGGTAGGCATGCGCCAGGCGCCCCCCCAGCAGGGCATGGCGCAGGGAGTTCAACAACTGCTTGATTTCAGGATTGGATGACATGTTGTGCCGTTTCCCACACTGCTTGCTGTAATTCCGCCGGCGGCCGCGTGGCATCCAGCAAACGAAACCGGCCGGGGTCCTGGCGGGCGATTGCCAGGTATCCCTGGCGCACGCGTTCGTGAAACTCCCGCGCTTCGCGCTCGATCCGATCGGTGCCCCCGCCATTGGCGCTTTGCCGGCTTTGCGCGCGCAGCAAACCGGCCGTGACGTCCAAGTCCAGTAAAAAAGTGATATCCGGCATCAAACCGCCGGTGGCCATGGCGTTCAATTCCCGCACCTGTTCCAAGTCAAAATTGCGGCCATAACCCTGGTAAACGGCGGTGGAATCGGCAAACCGGTCGCAAATCACATGCAGGCCGGCCGCCAGCGCCGGCCGGATCACCTCGCCGACCAACTGGGCGCGGGCAGCCAGAAAGAGCAATAATTCCGCCGGGGGCGTCGGCGGTGGCTGTTGATGATCCTTCAACAGACGCCGCACCCCCTCGCCCAGCCAGGTGCCGCCCGGCTCGCGGGTCAGTTTAACCGCCATGCCCGAAGTCCGCAGCCTTTGCGCCAGCGCCGCGGCATGCGTGGATTTGCCGCCCCCTTCCGGCCCTTCAAAGGTGATCAATTTGCCGCGTTTAACCGTCATGGTTTTCTTTTTTGCGCCTCTTGTGTTTCTTTGTGGAGATGCTGACTCCCGCTCGCCAATTGATCCGGACCACCCCGGCGTTTCAGCTTATACCCGCCCGGCACATCCTGCACCGCCCAGCCGCGTTCCGCAATCAAGCCGCGCAACCGGTCGGACTCCGCCCAATCGCGCCGCTGCCGCGCCGCCTGCCGCTCCTCGGCCAGCTTCAACACGGCGTCATCCGGAGCCGCCGGCGGCGCCGCCAGGAATCCGAACACCCGGTCCATGTCGTCCAGCGCCGCCAGCGCGGCGCCGGCATCGGCCGGCGTCAATTTGCCGGCATCCGCCAGGCAGTTGCCGGCATGCACGACTTCAAACAGCGCCGCCAGCGCGGCTGCCGTGTTCAAGTCGTCGTCCAACCCATGGCGGAAGGCGCTTTGCGCCGCCGCCAGCCAGTCCGGCGTAGCGGCTGGCGCCGCCGGCGCCGGTCCGGCCAAGGCGGCCAGGCGTTCCCGGAATTCATCCGCGCGGCTCAGCGCCGCCCGGGCCGCCTCCAGCGACTCGAACGTAAAATTGAGCGACTGCCGGTAATGCGCCGAGGCCAGTACGTAGCGGATTTCCCGGCCGGAAAATCCGCGCTGCAGCAGGTCGCGCAAAGTGTAAAAATTGCCCAGCGACTTGGACATCTTCCGGCCATCCACCACCAGGTGCGCGCAATGCATCCAGTAACGCACAAACGGCACGCCGGTCGCCGCTTCGCTCTGGGCGATTTCATCCTCATGATGCGGGAAAATATTGTCCATGCCGCCGGTATGCAGATCGAACCCCGGCCCGAGATATTTCATGCTCATGGCCGAACATTCGATGTGCCAGCCCGGGCGGCCCCGGCCCCAGGGCGCATCCCAAACCACATCGCCATCCTCCGGGCACCAGGCCTTCCAGAGGGCGAAATCCGCGGCGTTTTCCTTCTGGTACTCATCCTGCGCGATCCGTGCGCCGGGTTTCAAGCCTTCCAGGTCCAGGTGCGCCAGACGGCCGTAATTTTTAAACCGGCTGATGTTGAAATAAACCGAACCATCCTCCGAGCGGTAGGCATAATCCTTCTGGAAAAGCGTCTCGATCAGCGCAATCATTTCCGGCACATGCTCGGTGGCGGCGGGGTAAAACTCCGCCGGCTCGATGTTGAGCGTCTTCAAATCGGCGAAAAAGGCGTCCTTGAACTTCCGGGTGTAATCCCGCAGCGACTGGCCGGCGATGCGCGCGCCCTTGATGGTCTTGTCGTCCACATCCGTCAGGTTCATCGCCTGGCGCGGGACAAACCCCAGGTATTTCAGATACCGCCGCAGCAAGTCTTCAAAGATGTAAGCGCGGAAATTGCCGATATGGGCGTAATTATAGACCGTCGGCCCGCAGGTATACAGGCGCACCGCCGGGGGCTGCGCCGGGGTAAAAACCTCCAGCCGGCGCGCCAAAGTATTGTAGATTTTGAATGCCATGCGACCCCGCGCCTCCGCGCGTCTTGTCCTTGAGACCCCGAAATAGGGCATAGTTTACCGGCGGCGGCCGGGAAAATCAATGTAAAACCTGAATTGCGCGCCGCGCCAG
>CAZYXU010000197.1:0-6005 GCA_964650945.1 uncultured Verrucomicrobiota bacterium
AAATAATCTGTCACAAATCTATTCCCGTGACCACGGATTTAGCTGGCACGTAACAGCATTATCTTCTCGCGGAACAGCCGGTAGCGGCCGGCAGGGTTCGTAAAAAGACCTGCCGCCAGCACCGGAACATCAAATAAACTTCCTTGTCTTTTTGCCTCCGGTAAGCTCATAATAACTCCTATTGGTGATTAACCTTGAATGGAGTTAGCTTATAGGCTAGCTTATCGTTATGCAAGAAAAATATTCGTTGAAAGTGCAGGCAATTCAGTCGAAGAAACAGCGCCCACGGTTCTACGTCTACATGCCCGCCGCCTTGGCCGAGGCCATAGGCCTGGAACAGGGCGAAGAGGTGCAGTGGGAATTACTGAACCGCGGCGAACTTCACCTCGTGCGGAAACAAGTCCCTACACCGAAGGCAAAATATCGGGCATGCCCCTTATAAATGTAGGGGGTTTTTCGACGGAATCGAATTAAAAGTTAATTATTGCACTGGACGGACAACCCTAGAGATTGCCGAGCCAGCGATTGCCTGATTCCGCCGGCAGCGTGGCGACGCAAAGGCGGTCAGGGCCTGACCGCCCTATCGAAACTTTTCAATTGTCGAGACAATTGCGGGGGAAAGCGCAGTCGAGCCTGCGCACTCCAAAGCAGCCGCGGCAGGCAGATGTTGCGAAGGTCGGGGCTTCGGCATGAGTGCCGGATCCATGTGTCAGAAATTTACTAACGAGAGCTAAATCAGTAGTTGCAAATCAATTACTAATCTGGTAGATATTAGTACATGACTGACATTATGAAGACGCCTCAAACACCGCCAGGGATGGATGTGTTGTTCCGTAAGATGTTGTCTTCGAATAGGTTCAATGATGTCATGCGACTTGCCGTTGAACCGGCGGACGACTATCTGCACTGGGACAAGCTGCGGCATTTGACGCCGCCTGAAGGGCTGAATGCCGAGGAGTGGTGGTTGGGGATTAAGATGCGGCGCCAAGGCCTCCTGAAGCCGCTGCCTCTGCTCGACAAGGCCGGCAAACCTTTCTGGTTTGGCGTACCCGACCTGGTGCAGGCGGAGCTGCACGATATTGACGTCGGCGCGGGGCGGTCCATCGGCATTCCGGAGCCAATCACGAATCCGCAGACGCGCGACAAGTACCTGGTCCGCTCGCTGATCGAGGAATCGATCACGTCCAGCCAGCTCGAAGGCGCGGCCACTACCCGTGAGGTGGCCAAGGAACTGATCCGCACCGGCCGGCGTCCGCGGGACACCGGCGAGCAGATGATACTGAACAATTACTTGACGATGCAGCGCATTGTGAAGCTTCGGGAAGAGCCTCTCTCGCCGGAGATGGTGTTCAACATTCACCGACTGGTCACCGAGGAAACACTCGACGATGAGACGGCCGCGGGCCGGTTCCGGCGGCCGAGCGAAAAGCGGGTGGTCGGTGACGATTTCGGCGCTGTCTTTCACGATCCGCCGGAGGCGGGGGAATTGCCGGAACGGCTGCAGGCTATGTGCGATTTCGCCAACGGCAAGACGCCGGCCGTATTTGTCCATCCGGCCGTGCGGGCGATCCTGCTGCACTTCTGGCTGGCGTACGACCATCCGTTCGTCGATGGCAACGGCCGGACGGCGCGCGCCCTGTTTTACTGGAGCATGTTGCATACGGGCTACTGGCTGTTCGAGTTCATCTCGATCTCGAGCATTCTAAAAAAGGCGCCGATCCGGTATGGGGTGTCTTTCCTGCACAGCGAAACCGACAATAACGACGCGACATACTTCATCGTGGCTCAGACCAAGGTGATCCGTCGGGCGATCGAGGGGCTGCACACCTATATCGATCAGAAGACCGCGGAAGTGCGGGAGGTAGAGGCACGCGTCCGGGCCTTGGACCTCTTCAACCATCGTCAGGCGGACCTGGTCCGGCACGCGTTGAAGCATCCCTATCAGGAGTACACGATGGGGAGTCACGGCAAGAGCCATAACGTGGTGTATCAGACCGCGCGGACCGATCTCCTCGACTTGAGGACACGCGGGGTATTGGAACAGAAGAAGAGAGGCAAGAAGATGATCTTTACCGTGCCGCGCGATCTGGCCGACCGACTGAAGCGCATGGAAAAGGAAGCCAAGAGTTCAGATCGTTGAGCATCGTTGAGGATCAAACCTCAAGTTAAAGCTTAATTGTTGCGCTGGCCGGACAATTCCTCGGGGATTGGCGGTTCAGCGATTGCCGGTTTCCGTTGTCGGCGCGGCGCCGCAAAGGCGGTCAGGGCCTGACCGCCCTACCAAAAAATGTGCAAGGCGGTCAAGGCGCGGGCGGCGCTGCCAAAACGGACGGCTCGCCCGGCTTGTCCGCCGTAGTCTTGACGGTGGCGGGAGGGCTCGCCCTACCTAAATTTTCAATTGTCGAGATAATTGTACGGAAAAAGCGCAGTCGAGCCTGCGCAATCCAAAGCCGGTCACCGAGGGCCAGACCTAAAAGTTAAACTGCGTTTCGGCTGCCGTGCCTCACTCCGATGCGTTGACCGAACAACGTCCTTCAGTCTTGCGCCGGCGGGCTGGTTAGCTACGGGTTGCACCCCATAGCCAAAACCCGTCCCATGGCGTTTAATGATCCAAAAGCAGATGAGGCGTAATGGCCGCGCTGTGTCTCGCCGGCCGGCTCATCCGGGCCATATGGCAGCGGCCTTGTAAACAACGCTGAGGGAAGACCGCGCGCTGGCGCGAACCCTGGCGATGGAGTGACTTTTGACGTCCGAGGTATTAACGATTGCTATGACTTGCTTGCACTCACACCCAATCCGCCGGCGCGAGAGTCATTGGGCAGCGGTTAAGGCTTACGCCAAGAACCTGGCCCGGGTCATCGGCCCGGCGCTTTTCGTCCTGGCTTTGATGATGCCAGCCGGAAGCGCGCCGGCGCAAGCCAATCCTGCCAAGTGGCTCAGAGAGGCTGAGGCTGCCTGCGGCAGAGTCACAAGTTACACGGCCATCTTCCACAAACAGCAACGGGTCGAAGAGAAGCTTCTCCAGGAAGAAACCATGCACATTAAGTTCAGGAGGCCGTTCAGCCTGTATTTAAAGGGGGTTGACGCGCCGAACAAGGGAAGCGAATTACTCTACGTGGAGGGCTGGAACAATAACCGGGCCCGGGTTCACTGTGGCGGGTTGTTACGGTTTATTACGCTGAATCTTGACCCAATGAATCCGCGGCTGATGTACAACAATCTGCGCCCGCTCACCCATACCGGGATTAGCCGCCTTATGAAGACCGTTGCAATAAACATCGTTAAGGCGATCGCGGCCGGCGAACTCGGTTTTTATGAACGCGGCGAAGAAACGGTTTACGGGATAAAGACGCTAACGCTGGAAGCGGTGTTTCCCAGGGACAAGACCAAAGGCTACGACGCCTACCGGCTGATCATCAACCAGGACGTGGCGAATAAGATCCTGGTCAGGATGCGCGCGTATGACTGGGATGATAATCTCTTCGAACACTACGGGTATGAGAATCTCAATCTGGACGCCGGACTGACCGACGCCGACTTTAATCCGGCAAATCCGGATTATCTTTTCTAATACCTGAATATTGCACGAATATTGGTGTTAAAATGATTTGAAGTAATCACAGAGCGTGCAAATTGTATATTGCACGGTTATCTATTGTCACTCATATGGTTACGCGAACATAGTATCCGGAAACGCCAATATTCGCCCATTCGACAAAGCTCAGGGCTATGTCGGACATAGCCGGCAGCCGGCCGCGCGATTTCGGCGCGGGGCAGCGTTGTCAAGGGTTCCATGTATATGAATACACCATCACCCTCGCCGCCTTGCCCCGCGCCAAACTTGCGCGGTGCAAAATTCAGGTAATACTTTTCCCGCCGTGGGGGGGATACACCCCATAGCCAAGTTCCGCCGCATCGTGCACACTCCACCAATCGGGAAATATTCCGCAATGCCAAAAGAAAGGAACCAGCATTAAAACAAACGACCCATGGGCGCGGGCGGTGATGGGGAAAAAGCCGATTTTTACAGGCCTGGTCCTGGCGGCGGGCGTGATGTTGATGCCCGCGATGGCCGCGGGACCGGTGCCGGTAGACCTTAAATCGTGCTCCAATTTCGCGATTCTGGCCTCTTCCACGATTACCTGCACCGGTGGCGGCTTAATTAAGGGAGATGTCGGATTATCTCCGGCTGGCTCGGTGGTGCTGGGAACACCGCCGGCACAGGTCATCGGGACGATATACAACGACGATGCCAACCCGATCGGCGCCCAGGCCCAGCTCGACTTGGGCGAGGCGTATAACGACGCCGCGGGCCGATCGGCAGACCGCATCACCAAGGCAGGGGATATCGGCGGACAAACGCTCCCTCCGGGACTCTACGGGGCCGTGTCCACGCTTGCGATAACAGGCGACCTCATCCTCGAGGGCGGCCCGGATGATGTTTGGATCTTCCAAATAGGATCTACGCTGACCACGGCCGACGGTGGCGAGGGCAGCCCCGCCAGCCGGATTATTCTGGCCGGCGGCGCGCAGCCCAAAAATATATTCTGGCAAGTCGGCAGTTCCGCGACGCTCGGCAATTACTCCGTCTTCAAGGGAACCATAATGGCCCAGGTATCAATCACGATGAATACCGGTTCCGATATGGATGGCAGGGCGTTGGCAAAGACCGGAGCGGTTACGTTCAACTCGCTGGTTGGCGGCTTGACCATCTTGTCCGTCTCCGTCTCGCCCGCAATCTGGGCCGTGGGGGCGGTCGGCACCGGCACGGTCCAGATGAGCTCCCCCGGCAATTACATAACTGTCTCCAATAGCGGCAACGTGGCCGAAACCTTTACCTTAACCATTGCCGATGAAGACGATCAAAATGAATGGATGCATTCGCCATCCAGGAGCGGCGCGGGAAACCAGGTTTATGTTCTCTCGGGGGTGTTTTGCGGCGGGGCGGATTCTCCGGCGGCGGACAAATTTAATCAAGCAGCCAGCGACGATGTGTTGACGATGACCGAGCAGAATGCCACGGACGCACAATTTGCGTATGCGGAAGGAGGCGCGACGGGGGTGGCGGTTCCCGCGGGGGTGGGGCGTTCCTTGTGGTTAAGATTGGATATGCCCACGGCGGGCATGGGGGGCACCGAGCATAATATTACGGTTCGCGTTGGTTGCTTTCAGCCGTAAGCCATGCTGAACAGGAGGTGGATGATCAGGTTGTCAAAAGTTCAAAGGTCTTAGTTTAAAACGCAGAAACAAAACAGTGGTCATGTCTTTCCGCCTCAAATGGGGCGGGAAAAAGTAATCAATAGGAAATAAATGAAAACAAAGTTAATAGTAGCGTTATCAGCGGCCGGTTTGGTCTTTTTGGGCATTCCCAAAGCGGACGCAGCCATTACCGACACCCTCACGGTTACGGTGTCGCTGGCGGAAATAGTGTCGGTAGCAGTTGATGAGACAACGTGGCCGATTGGAACGAAAGCCCTGAGCGACACGGCTTTATCGCAATTAGTCACAGCCCTCAACGACGGCAACGTGGTTGAAGACTTCGCCATTAAAGCCGCAAATGGCGCCGGCGGGTGGGTTCTGGGCGCCGCGGCCGGCGCAGACCAGTTCGCCCTGGGTTTTGATGTATCCGCCCCATACGAGTCGTTCACGCCAATCGATGCAACTGGTGTCAGTTTAGCAACGGGCGTTGCCGTAGCCGGCTCCCAGGCATTCACGATGCAATACAGCATGCCGACTGCCAATACCATGGCCGTTGGAACCGATCAAAGCTTTGTCGTTACCGTGACGGCCAGCAAGACGCCATAATAAAATCAGGTGAGATAAAATCCCGCCGGGCGCGGAGTGGATATCCGCTCCGCGCACCAGGAGGGTAGGGTAAAGACGACCGTGAATAAGCGCAGATTGGAACAATTACGATATTAACATGAAAAAGTTATATAGCATGATAATACCGCTGGTTTTACTGACGGCTTATTCCGGTCGGTTGGAGGCGGCATCGTTGAAGG
>CAZYXU010000198.1:0-5913 GCA_964650945.1 uncultured Verrucomicrobiota bacterium
CTGTTCCAGGCGAACCGCAGAACCGCAGATTGACGAACCGCAGAATATCGAAGGATAGACAGCAATGCTTTCGACATTCGGAGTTCGGTGTTCAATATTCTGCTGTTCGTTTACGACGCGTCCAAACCGGCGAAATCAGGCATTTTCACGCCGGCGGCGACATCCGCTACACGCGGAGTTCATCCACGCACCCACATACCCACATACACACTCACACCCCCCGATCTGCGCCGGCCGAAAAGATTTGCCGTTGATATCCGGACTGATATAATGACTGGGTATGAACAAATGCCAATTGGTGAATTATCTGGAGCGGATTGATGCAGCCTTGACCAAGCCGGCCGTGTTGCATATATACGGCAGCGCCGCTTTTATTCTTCTTGATGAACCCGAAAGAACCAGTCTTGATATTGATGTCGCGGCCCCTTATTGTATTTTGGATGAGCGCGATTTCCGATCTGCCGCCGCCCGCGCCGATTTGCCGGTAAATCCGGAGGTTGACACCGCGGATGATCATATCGAGTGGATTTCCGCCCTGCGCCTTTGTCTGTCCAAGCCGGAACCAGATTCGGATCTGATACTTTGGAGGGGGCAGCGTCTTACGGTGAAAACCGGGTCAGTTCCCGCGCTGATCGCCAGTAAACTGGTCCGTTATGACGCCATTGACCGGAGCGATGTGCAATATCTGCTGTCGCAATATGCCGTTGCTTATAATGATGTGGCCAAGGCGGTGCGGTTATTGCCCCCGCCTTTTAGCCAGGATACAGTTGTACAGGAAAATTTAAAGAATTTTAAAGATGACCTTGCAATCTGGAGTGGATGTCCGGTATGACCGAGCGTGAAAAGCTGCAGACCTGTTACGAGTTGGCGTTTTTTCCACCCCGCCTGAATGAGGCTTGGGATCAGATTAAACGTAACAACGCGCCGAACATCACCGAGTTAGGCGAGTTGCTTGATACGGCGCTTCTGCTGCACCAGGCATTGCCTGAAAAAGGATTCCCTTCCCAACGCGCCCTGACCAGGCTGGCCCTTTATCAGGCGCGCGCCCGGGCATTCGGCATGGTGGGATTTATCAGGCGTCTGCGCCAGCGCCTTAATCGTCCGCCGCTGACTGTGAATGAAATTCCCGGACATTTGGTGCGCGATATCGGGCTGCCCCCCTTGAAGCGGCCATGATGAACCTGCCGGATATAGGATGAAATGTCTTGGCCGGCTTTTGACCATTATGCACGGGAATCAACGCAAGGGCTGCCAGCCCGGTCCGCCAAACATGGTTTCGGCTTCGGCGTAACCGGATTTTGACATCAAGGCGCGCCATTGACCGGTGATGGCATAGAACACGACCAGATCCGCCTTGCCATCCCCGTCATAATCCGCCGGCAATGGCAGCCAGTTTTCGCCGCCAAACACCGTGCCGGCCGGCGCATACCCGGCGCCGGACAGGAGCGCCTGCCAGGCGCCGGAATGAATGTTGTAAATGCCCGGGTCCGCCTTGTAATCGCCGTCATAATCCGCCGGGACCGCCCGCCACCCCGCGCCGCCGAGAGTCGTGGCAGCCGGCGTATACCCGGCGCCGGAAAGCATGGCCGACCAGGCGCCATCGGAATTCCGGTAAACTGCCGGGTCGGCCTTGCCGTCGCCGTCAAAATCAGCCGGCGCAGCCTGCCAGCCCGCGCCGCCCAGAACCGTCTCGACTATTGTATAACCGGCGCCGGAAAGCATGGCGCGCCATTGGCCGGAATTGCGTGAGTAAATAACCGGATCCGTCTTGCCGTCGCCGTTAAAATCCGACGGCGCGGCCTGCCAGCCATGCCCGCCAAATATGCATGTCACGAGATTCCATAATGATCCATTGGACATGAACACCGCCCATTCGCCGTCAGCCTCGCGATAAACAGCCGGATCGGTGCGGCCGTCGCCGTTAAAGTCGCCGGTTACCGGAACGCTCCCCGGCCCGCCCAACTGCATGCTGGTGGCGGCATAATTGCTGCCGGAAAGCAGAATCTGCCAGAAACCGGTCTGGGGATTGTAAATCGCCAGATCCATCAAGCCATCGCCGTCGAAATCGCCCCAGGCATTCTGCGTGGCCGCCATGCTGCGCCGCCAGCCGGTGTCCGGTTCGCTGGGTTCGCTCATGGCAAACGACCCCACGGCGCAAACCCAGTAATGGTAAGACACGCCGGGCGAAGCTGAAACATCCACATGTACGGTCAGATCGGGCGCTGCGATTTCGACCGCCTGGATGAATTCCGGGGTGGTGCCCCGGTAAAGCTTGTATCCCACGGAGCCCGGCGCCTCCGCCCAGGTTAACCGCACGGAATCGGTATATAATCCATCGGAAGCGGCCAGGGCGGCCGGCGCCTGGATAATGCGCCACCCGGAATCTGAAATGCTGAACGGCCCCGGGCCAACGATCACCGGACGAACCCAGTAATAATACAACGCGCCGGGCTGCGCCGATGTGTCATCATAACTCAAGCCGGCCGCGGAAGCCAGCCGGGCAGACTGGTTGGGGTCATTGGTTCCGGCGCGCCAGACTTCATAATATGCCGGCGCCGGATCGGACGCATTCCAGCTTATCCGCACATAACCGGCATACAGGCCATCGGAAGCCGTTACGACCGCCGGCGGCGCAAAATACTCGAACGCGCCGATATCCGGTTTGTCGTAGATGATGCGGGGATTGCCGTCCAGGTCGGTTGCCTCGGGTTCAAGCATCCAACCGGCCGTCTGGCCCGCGTCAATACAGGGGGATCCGGCAGCCAGGCGATAATCGCCATAAACATGATTCAGGCCGAACCCGCTGCCAGGATTGATCAAACCGGGATCAGCGGTGATATTGCCGTCGCCGGCAACCGGCTGCGGCAGGCAGGAATAAGCGATCAAACCTTCGTCATCATCATAATAATCCACCTCCATCGGTGCGGCGTTGCCCCGCACAATGCAATTCCAGGCCAGGCTTAAATTGACCATGCCCCCTCCCAGTGAGAGGGCTTTGTTGCCTATGACGGTGCAATTATACGCAATGCCCCAGTTGACCAGGCCTCCGCCACCTATGGCTTCATTTCCCAGCACCAGGCAATTGCGCATGTCGGTGTTTTCATCGCAATAAGCGCCCCCGCCGATCCCTTCTATCTGTATCGCCCGGTTGTAACGCAGCACGCAATTCCAGACACGGGCGTTGACACCCTCGCTGAATATCCCGCCTCCTACGCCGCCGGAATTGTATTCCGCGATGCAGTAGTTCACCAATCCATCATAATTATAGATGCCCGCGCCCAGAATCGCTTCGTTATAAGCCACCCGGCAATACCAGACTTCGCCGGCATCGTTGGCTATGCCGCCGCCGCCGGTAAACCCCATTTCTTCCATTGTGGTGGTATTGGAAATTACCGTGCAATCGTAAATCCAGCCCTCGGGCAAATTATGAATGCCGCCGCCATATACCTGGGCCGTATTGCCGATCACGGCGCATTTGGCGATGATTCCGGAGTTTAACGCGCCGCCGCCATTGGTCAGTGCGGCGTTGTATGAGATGGTGCAGGATTCAATGGTCCCCCCGTTGGTGTTTACCAGACCGGCGCCTTCCGGCGCCGCATTGTCATGGATATTACATCCGGATAACCTGCCGCCGATATTGTAAACTCCGCCCGCGCTGGTCACCGCGGTATTGCCGGCGATGGTGCTGTCGTAAATCAGACCCGAGGCATTATTCATCACCCCGCCGCCGGATGAAACGCTGTGGTTGGCCGTTACCACGCAATTACTGACCAAGCCGTCGTTGGACAAACCCGCGGCCACCCCGGCGTAATTTCCGGATACCACGCAATCGGCTATGACGCCTTCGGCATTGTTGGCCACCCCGCCGATCAGCAGTCCGGTGTTGGTATAAACCAGGCAGCCGGTCATCCGGCCGGCATTTGCGATTCCGCCCAAGCCCAAGGCCGCATTGTTGCTGATGATGGCGCAATTGCGGATTATGCCCTTATTATTCACACCGCCGATACCGGAAAGGAACGCGGCATCCTGGCCATGGCAGATGGTCAAACCTTCCACCACCGCGCCCGGATGAGTGACATTCATGCAGCGCACGTCATTATTGCCGTCAATGAAAACCGCGTCCCGGCCGTTGATCCCGACAAGGGTCAGGGGCTTGGCAAGGCTGATGGCGGCAGCCAGAACATACGTTCCGTCATTCACATGGACGACATCCCCGTCCGCGGCGGCATTGATGGCCGCCTGAATGGTCTTTTTTGCCGTAGCCAGCGACAGGCCGTCATGGGCGTCATTGCCGTCCGGGCTGACGTAATAATCCGTGGCCGGCGCCACCGCCGCGCCCAGAGCCAGACATGACAGCAACAGCAAGGATTTAACATTCATATGTACTATAATCCCCCTTTGATGCCTGGATGCATATCGGCGTGTTTGAAACTATTTATTTTAAAGCGACTATTTGCGAAGCGTCGCCTGGAGCAACGCTCCACCTTCCAAAAAAATGCTGCTCTAAAAAGAAAACGATGTCAATGAAAAACTTCAGAATTCAGGCGCTAACATGTTTTACATTTAGCCAGACCAAATGTATAGTTCAAAAGCATGAATTTGTGTCAAAGACCTTTCTGGATAAATCGCATCGAACTGGCAAGGCGTGAGGCGCCAATTGTTTGGCTATGCGGAGTTCGCCGCGCCGGCAAGACAACTTTGGCCGGAAGCATTGGTAAAGAGCGTGTGCTTTATATCCATTCAACGCCACGGCGCTTTCAATCTTCCGGGAAAATTATCCGAAAGGGCGCAATTTTCTGGTGACGCCTTCCGGCGATCCCGGCTATGACAAGCGCTATGGCGATTTGGCAGTGCGTGTGTGCACGCCAAGTGAACTTCAGGTATAAACAGGCATAAGCACCGGGATTGTTGCCAGCCGGCAAATCCGCTGCCGGAAAAACATAAATTCAGGGCACGGTCAAACCGATGCTTTAACCAATGAGTAAAAACCATCCAATCCATGAAAAAATCACTTTGGCATCGGGAAATTTATTCAAGCGGCTGCGAGGCATCGGATTAAAGGTTGGCGAGCCGCCCAGCATTCTTTATGACGGTATCACCAGCCGCTTAACTGCCCAGCCGCGCAATATTCTGATTTGGTATTACGATCATGCCCCGGCGCTCTATATGCACCATCGCTATGCGTTGGGTGTCTGTTTGCGTGGCAATTGCCGCGTGCAAGTTGACGCCACAGCCTTCGATTTAAAACCGGATCAAGGCATCATGGTGTTTCCTTTCCAGTCACACCATTATCCGATGACGCCCGCAAAATATTTAAACCTGACAATAACTTTTGCCCTGGAAAATCCGGCGGACCGGTCACTGGAGCCGTTGCGCGACCGGGTGTTTAATGTAACGTCGGAAGACAATTCAATCCTTAGGGAAATGGTCAAGATTGTCCGAACTGCTTCATCTCAATCCAAATCGGAAGCGGCGCATCTGCTGGCGCGCTTTTTATGCCGTAAATTGGAGGAAAAACCGGCGACAAAAAAGCGTGCTCCGCGGGTGAATATGATTGAGTCGAAATACGACCGGGTAGTGCGATTTATTCGCGAACACATAGCCGAATCAATCGCTGTTAAGGATATTGCCAAGGCATTAAACATATCAATTCCGCATCTGCGCCGGATTTTCAAGGCGCATACCGGCGGGCTGAATGTGGGGTTTTTCATCACCAGCCTGCGGATCAAGCGAGCATATGAATTGCTGGTGCACTCGGAATTGAACGTGGCCGAGGTGGCCGAAAAATGCGGATTTTCCGACCAGTTCGTCTTCAGCCGCGCGTTCAAACGCGCCGCCGGGCTCTCTCCGACGCATTTCCGCCGGCAAATCAGACAATCCCCATCCCGACGCCACCCCCGCCTGCAAGCCCCC
>CAZYXU010000199.1:0-5864 GCA_964650945.1 uncultured Verrucomicrobiota bacterium
ATGCCGTCGCCGCCGACCAGCAGACTGCGTTGGGGATTAAAGGTCCGGGCGAATGCCGCTGTCCCGGGATGCGCCAGCGGCGCGCGCCCGCTTTTAACCTCGATGGCGGTCAAGCGCCTCCCGGCACGCACAATGAAATCCACCTCATGGTTGCCCTCCCGCCAGTAAAACAGGCCGCACTCGCCACAAAGGGCGGCGTTGGCAAGATGCGCCCCCACGGCGGATTCCACCAGCCGTCCCCAGAATTCAGGTTCGGCACGGGCATCACGAAGCGTGTAACCGGAAACAGACGTCATCAGCGCGGTATCGAGCACCTGCAATTTGGGGCTGGAGCCCCGGCTGCGCGCCACATCTCCAGCGTACTTGGGCAAACCACAGACCATGCCCGCGCCGGCCAGCAGATCAAGGTAATGGGCCAATGTGGTAGTGTTGCCGGCATCTTGTAACTGCCCCAGCATCTTGGTGTAGGACAATACCTGCCCCGAATAACGGCAAGCCAGTTCAAAAAACCGGCGTAACAGGGCCGGCTTGTCCACACGTGTCAGGAGCAGCACATCGCGCGAGATCGAGGTTTCAATCAAACTGTCGAGGATGTAGCGCGTCCATCGCGCAGGTTCGGCAATCAGCGGCGCCGCGCCTGGATAGCCGCCGTAGAAAATGAATTCGTCCAAAGACCAGCCGAAGGCCGTCCGCATTTCGGCGAAAGACCAGTGCGGCAGAGTAATCAGTTCGAAGCGTCCGGTCAGACTTTCGGTCAGCCCCTTCGCGATCAGGAGCGGCGACGAACCGAGCAATACCACTTGCAGAGGGCGTTTGGCGCGGGTATCCTCGTCCCACAGACGTTTGACCGTTTCCGACCAGCCCGGGATTTTCTGAATCTCATCCATTACCAATAACGCGCCCCTCGAACTCGCGGACAGACGGGCGGTTTCCCACTGTTGGGCGATCCAATCCACACTACGCAGCATCGGCTCATCCGCGCTGGCAAAGCGGACGGGGCAATCCAGGCGCGCTGCGACTTGCTGTACCAAAGTTGATTTGCCAACCTGGCGTGGTCCCGCCACTACCTGCATAAAACGGCGGGGCTCAGCCAGTCGTGCTGCGAGCACAGCACACTGCGGACGCTGATAAGGCTTTGCATTTTTGCTCTTCATGTTGAGTAAAATTACTCAAGATAACAAGAAATGCAAGCCAAATCGTTTCCCGGTGAGCAAAATGCTTGGGGCATTAACAGGAAATCCAGGACGGCAAAGTCTGCGGGACCCGGAACCGCGGCCGGCGGTGATTGAAGTATTGATCAAGACTTTGTCGCATGCCGACTAAGCCACCCGCCAGCAAGCGGAAACGATCCTGTTCCAGGAAGCCAACGTTCCGCAATACAGCCCGTCCGGACGCGCCATCGGCAACGATCCGGTCAAATGGCGGAAGTGGTGGCATGACCACGGCGGTAAATAACACCGGATCAATCAAGACGTCAAGACCGCTAATAATATTATAGTCGGCCATCCACCGCATAACGGAAAATGCGCGGCGTCACATGCCAAGGATCGCTTTCCGCGGCCAACTCTCAGGAAACGTTCCGGCCTTTGTGCCGCCTGTGCATCTTGTGGCGAAATCTTCCGGTTCCGAGTGGAAAAGTTGCGGCGCCGGCCAAGCCGCCGCCTCCGACGTTTGGTTCGGCTTTAGGATGCCCATTTAATTGCCAGCTTTTTGCGATGAATGGCGCAATCTCTCAAATAGAGATTGATCAGATTCTGATAAGGCATACCAAGTTCTGTTGCCAGAGCCTTAAAATAAGCCACCGTGTTTTTGTCCAAGCGAATGGTGATAGGCTGTTTTAATCGTGCAGCATAAGGATTGCTTTCGCCCTTCATTTTCGAGAAATCGTAATGTGTTCTCATCGTTTCATCTCCGATAAACCTTTGCTTCATGTTGATCCGCTTTTCGTGCCGAGATAATGCGAATCACGGTGTCGTTTTTCCGATAACAATGGCAAACAACGATAATACGAAGCCTGAAACTCATGCCGAGCATGATGAACCGGTCTTCGTCCTGTGAATGGTCGGGATCGAAGAAGCGAATGGCGTTCTCGTCAAGGAAAACGGTTTGCGTTTCTTCGAAAGAGATTTTGTGCTTTTTTACATTCTCTTTATTTTTGTTCTCATCCCATTCGAATTGAATCTGATTCACATGATTCATATGTATAGTGTATGTACAATGTTGTGCGGTGTCAATATTTTTTGTCCACCATGCAGGCCCGCGCTGCCAAAATCATTTCCCGGTAAGCAAAATGCTTGGGGGCATTAACAGGAAATCCAGGACGGCAAAGTCTGCGGGACCCGGAACCGCGGCCGGCTGTGATTGAAGCATTAAAAAGACTTTGTCGCAGACCGGCCAAGCCACCCGCCAGCAAGCGGAAACGATCCTGTTCCAGGAAGCCCGCATCCCGCAATACAGCCCGGCCGGCCGCGCCATCGGCAACGATCCGGCCAAATGGCGGCAGTGGTGGCATGACCCCGGCGGTAAATAACACCGGATTAAGCCCGTGCCCTAAATACCTGACGGGAGGAGGGGATTGCCCGGCAAAGCCAGCGATGGCCCACGCCTTGCGCGCCGTTCCGTGGTAGGGCGCGCAGGCCCATGCGCGCTGTGCAGGAAAAAAGCGGCCAAGGGCCTGGCCGCTCTACCGATTGATTTCCAATCGCTCCAGCGCCTTTGCTTGCCCACTAGAAGCAATCTACTTGCCAACTTTCACGGGAACGACTAACCGGCGAAATGAGGCGTTTTCACGCCGGCGGCGACATCTCTCAGGATGCAAACTTCGAAGGAAAATGTTATTGGCAATCGCAGAACGTCGAGGGTCAGTTTCGGCGAGCTTGCGAGCCGTAACCTGAACTCTCAGGCCAGCTATTTGTCTGCTGTAATATGAAAACTCCAGTTCAATGGCTGGCGAAAAGCGAGATTGAAGAAAATCCACCAAAACCATTTGTACTTCTGTATGCATGGACGCATTATGACCGAGAAAGCTCCGAGGTCCGATCTTCCTATAAATCGCATCGCAATGCTTTTAAAGAATGCCACATTGTGATCGAAGTGCCAATTGAGCGCATTCAGAATCCAGTTCCCATTATTCGGAATGGTGATGAATACCTGTGTCATTTTCTCCGTACCCAAGTGCACTGCCAACATGTTCATCACGGCATGTGGATGGTTCAAATGTTCAAAGATTTCCATGCACAGCACAATATCCGGTTTATAATCCTCTAACGCGCGAGCAAGTATATCACGGCCTTCTGTTGTATTCAGATCTCCAACATATTTCACATTCGGTTTATTGTCCCTATCAAAGCACTCATATTGTGAAGCATTTTGAACAATTCGACGATATGATGCGCCAAACGGGTTCTTTGGGTCGTGGTTCAGGGCAAACTGGCCACCTATGTCTAAAACGCGCTTTCCCTGACATATCTGCGCGGCAAAATCAAGACGGTCAATCAACTCGTTACGATATTCGACTGGCATGTTCATTCCCTTCATGCATTGTCCAGTATTATTAACCCAACTTCGGATTTGATGCGCTCTACTTATGTCTTTGTAAACATATGACTGTAGCTTAGGTGTGTCAATTATAAAACATATTAAGACACCAGGGTTCTCTCGCGATTAAGTTGTAGCAGGTGTTCGAGGATCGCTTCGTCCGGCAGGTCGGGCGGCCAGCCGTAGGCCGCGGCGCCCGCGGCGTCCAGGCTTCAACACTTTCCGGGCGGCGCGGATGTCTTCCGCGTCTTCCATCCTTAGCATAATGTCCATAATGTACAAAATAGCGTCTGGCGGGGCAAGTTCCGTTTATGCAAATGAGACTGAACCGCCAAGGCGCCAAGGACGCCAAGGGGGAAAGGATTGCAGGCGCATCTGCGGTTCGGGGTATTCGGAGAAGCGCAATTTTTTGATCACCCGCAAACTCTGCCACAACGCCCCGGATGCCCGCAGCGGCGCCGAACCCTGCCCCTTGCGCGCCCGCGCCGCCAGCATGCTTTCCTTCAGCGCCGGCCAGGACGCCGGCCGCAAAGACGCATCCCCAAACGCCCGCTTGGCAATCGAAACCGCCGCCTGCCCGCCTTGCCGGAGCGCCGCCCGGGTGTTGAGCGCCCGCGCCGCCAGGCGCGCCAAATCGGGCGTGATCCCATCCCGCGTCTTATGTAACTTCAACTGCATCGTCAATCATCTTTCGGCGCATCTTCCGGATACTCGATCGTAAAATCTTCCTCGTAGGAAGTAAAATGCGTCAGCTTCCGGAACTCCTCGGAAATTGCTTGAATCTCCGGCGGCCTGGGGAGCGAATATGGATAAGCGTCCCACAACTTAAACACCAGCGCCTTTGTCTTGCTCCGTCCTTTCGGCCCGACATCCGCATACACCTCGAACTGTTTGCGCAGCTCATCCAGGTCAACCCCGGTCTTCTTGTCAATATTCATCACACCACCTCCGCGCGTACATAACGATAGCCGTCCCGATCCTCCACCGCCAGAATTTTCAACCCCGCCTTCCGCGGCATCAACACCTCCCGCTCGAAGCCATGCGTCTCATCCAAATTCCCCACCCACATCCCCCGCGTTCCCTTCGGCGCCCGAATCTCGAAAAACGTATTCCCTTTAATCCCGGACGACACGTTTTTAGAAAGCGATGTAGAGGCATATCCCTTGTCCCTATACACTATCCCCGGCCGCAAATCAATCCCCGCCGGCAACTGTGTGCGCCGCCAGTCCGGCTAAGCCGGGCGTGATCCCATCCCGCGTCTTATGTAACTTCAACTGCATCGTCAATCCTCTTTCGGCGCATCTTCCGGATACTCGATCGTAAAATCTTCATCGTAGGAAGTAAAATGCGCCAGCTTCCGGAACTCCTCCAGCACCGCGAAAACCTCTGGCGTACAGTCCTTAATCTCAGGATAGGCATGAAATAACTTTGATACTACCTCGCCCGTTGCCATGCGGCCCGCCGGCCCGACTTCCGCATACACCTTGAACTGCTTGCGCAGCTCATCCAGGTCAACCCCGGTTTTCTTGTCAATATTCATCGCACCACCTCCGCGCGCACATAACGATAGCCATTCCGATCCTCCACCGCCAGGATTTTCATCCTCGCCTTCCGCGGCAGCAACAGCTCCCGCTCGAAGCCATGCGCCTTTTGTACGTTGTGGATGTAAATTTACAGCTTGCCGCCGAGAGCGCAACATTCCGCCGGTGTCAGATTCGTTTGTTGTTCAGTTTTGGTGTGTATGGGTGACTGTTACCGTGAGTTCAATTCATTTGCCAGATGGAAAAATTAAGCAGTGCGGCAAAGGCGACCCAAAGCGCGTATGGAGCCAGCAGCAGTCCGGCGGCCGGCCGAATACGTAGAAAGACCACGATGGTGGCCATGATTGCCGCCAGTAGTGCAACAATCGCTACGAAAGCCAAATCCGGCCGATGCAGCCCAAAAAACAATGGGGTCCATGCCGCATTCAGCAGCCATTGCAG
Source organism: uncultured Verrucomicrobiota bacterium (assembly GCA_964650945.1). GTDB lineage: Bacteria > Verrucomicrobiota > Kiritimatiellia > JAAZAB01 > JAAZAB01 > JAXGPF01. The sequence goes on from CAZYXU010000199.1 coordinate 5,520, forward strand.
CAGATACAGGCCCAGTGGCCTGCGTTGCGCGCGCCATCCGCCGCGTTGCCAGACCAGCCATGCCGCCACCGCCATCATGCCGTAAAGCAAGGTCCAGACCGGGCCAAACACCCAGTTGGGCGGATTCCATGCCGGTTTGGCCAGGGCCGCGTACCAGCCGTCAACCTGGACCAGCATCCCCGTCAAAGCGGCGGAATACGTCAGGATCAGCCATCCGACCAGCGCCGCCAGCCCGCGCATCCGACTCGGATTTTCGTGCTCACTCATAATGATCTCTGAGTAGGGCCAATTTCAGTAGCATCCCATAGAAAGACGCTTTATTTTCTCACAAAGACACCAAGCCAC
>CAZYXU010000200.1:0-5823 GCA_964650945.1 uncultured Verrucomicrobiota bacterium
GCGGCTGGCGGCGCAATTGCGCGCCATCAATCCGCTGGCGGTCCTGGACCGCGGCTATAGCATTACCATGCGGCCGGACGGCCGCGTGTTGAAATCCGGCGCCGGCCTGCGGGCGGGCGACCGGCTGATGACCCGTTTCGCGCGGGATGCGGTGGAATCGGAGGTAATGAACCATGTCAGCCTCGAAAAACCCGGCCAAGCCGCCGGACTTTGAAAAATCGCTGGAACGCCTGGAAAAAATCGTCCAGGAAATGGAAGACGGCTCCCTGCCGCTGGAAAAGATGATGCAGCATTTCGAGGAAGGCATGCGCCTGATCCGGTTTTGCTCGCATAAGCTCAACGAGGTCGAGCAGAAAATCGAGCTGCTCCTGAAACAAGACGGCGCGGCGCAATTGACGCCCTTCCAGCCGGCGCCGGAAAGCGAGAATGAGTCGCATGCAAAATCAGACGACGCCCCCGGCTTCTGACGGAAGCCTGTTGCAGACAATTAACGCGCCGGCGGATTTGCGGAAAATCGCCGACGCGGATTTGCCGCGTTTGGCCGGCGAAATCCGCGCCCTGATCATCAAGACGGTCAGCGCCAATGGCGGGCACCTGGCCGCCAACCTCGGCACGGTGGAATTGACCATCGCCCTGCTGAAGGTTTTCGATCCACCGCGGGACAAGATCCTCTGGGACGTCAGCCACCAGGCTTACACCTACAAAATCCTCACCGGCCGCCGCGACCGGTTCCCGACCCTGCGCCGGACGGACGGCATCTCCGGTTTTCTGTCGCGCGCGGAAAGCCCGTATGACGCCTTCGGCGCCGGCCATGCCGGCACGGCGCTCTCGGCGGCATTGGGCATGGCCGCCGCGCGCGACCGCCGCCAGAGCGGGGAACACGTCCTGGCGGTGGTGGGCGACGGCGCGCTGGGCTGCGGCAGCTCCTTCGAGGCCTTGAACAACCTGGCCTTCACCACGCGCCGGATGATCGTGGTGTTGAATGACAACGAGATGTCCATTTCCGCCAACGTGGGCTCGATTGCCCGCTACCTGGGCACCTTGTTGGCCAATCCCCGCTATAACCGCTGGAAATCCTCGGTGGAAAAGCTGGCGCGCAACTGGTTTGGCTTCGGCTGGCTGCGCCCGGTCTACCTGCGGATGGAGGAGGCCGTTAAAAGCCTTTTCCTGAAAAGCGTGATTTTCGAGGAATTCGGCCTGCGTTATATCGGGCCGATTGACGGCCATAACTTCCGCGGCCTGCTGCATGCCCTCGAGCTGGCCCGCCGTTCCGATGAGCCGATCCTGCTGCACGTCACCACGCAGAAGGGCCGGGGCTATCCCTTCGCCGAGCAGGCGCCGGAAATCTGGCACGGGACGGGCGCGTTCGAATGCGCCACCGGCCGGCCGCTGCAAGCAAGCGCGCGCCTGAAATACTCGGAGGTATTCGGCTGCGCCATGGAGCAACTGGCCGCGCGCGACACCCGGGTGGTAGCCATCACCGCCGCCATGGCCGTGGGCACCGGCCTGACAAATTTCGCCCGCCGGTTTCCCGAACGCTTTTTTGACGTCGGCATCTCGGAGGAGCATGCCGTGATCTTCGCCGCCGGCCTGGCGGCGGAAGGCTATGTGCCGTTCCTGACGCTCTATTCCACCTTCGCCCAGCGGGTGGTGGACTACATCATCCATGATGTCTGCCTGCAGAACCTACCGGTGATTTTCTGCCTCGACCGCGCCGGGATTGTCGGTGACGACGGCCCGACCCATCACGGCATTTTTGACATTCCGCTGCTGCGCGCCATCCCGAATCTGATTATCGCCCAGCCCCGGGATGAGGCCGAACTGGCGGCCCTGCTGCGTTCCGCGCCCTGCTGGAACAAGCCGGCCGTCATCCGCTACCCGCGCGGCTGCGGGCCGGGCGCGGCCGTGCCGGCCGATCCGCCCTTCCTCACGCCGGGCCAGGCGGAGGTGCTATCCGCCGGCGGCCCGGTCCAATTCTGGGCGCTGGGCGACATGCTCCCCATGGCCCGGGAAGCGGCCGCACAACTGCAGGCCGGCGGCGTGCAGGCCGGGGTGGTCAATGCCCGGTTCATCCGGCCGCTGGACGAGCAATTGTTGGAACAGCACCGCCAGTCTGCCCGGGTGATCGTTACCCTGGAAAACAGCCTGCTGGCCGGCGGGTTTGGCGGCGCGGTGGGCGAGTGGCTGGCCGACCGGAATTACGCCGGCCGTCTGCTGCGGTTTGGATGGCCCGACCGGTTTCTGCCGCATGGCGCGCCGGACGTGTTGCACGCGCGCAACGATTTCACCGCCGCGGCCGTGGTGCAGGCGGTGCAGCAGGCCTTAACCCCCCGCCCGGCGGGGGCCCAGAATTGATTCGTGCCGGGCTGCCCGCGATTTCCTGAATTGGCGCGCCGGATTTCCCATGCAAAAAATCAAACTGCAACGCATTGACCAACTGCTCGCGGAACGCGGACTGGCGGAGAGCCGCGAGCAGGCCCAGCGGTTGATCCTCGCCGGCGCGGTGCTGGTGGACGGCCAGCCCGTGCACAAGGCGGGGCAGAAGATCGATCCCGCCCGCCAGATCACCGTGGCCGCGCGCGAGCAGTTCGTCAGCCGCGGCGGATTGAAGTTGCAAAAGGCGTTGCAATTTTTTAACCTCTCAGCGGCCGGACGAATCTGTCTGGATGTCGGCGCCTCGACCGGCGGGTTTACCGATTGCCTTTTGCAGCATGGGGCCGCGCGGGTGCTGGCCGTGGATGTGGGGCAGGGGCTGCTGCACTGGCGCTTGCGCCAGGATGCGCGCGTGACTTTGCTGGAAAAAATCAACGCCCGCCACCTGGCGCCGGCCGACCTGCCCGCCGTGCCGGACCTGGCCACGGTGGACGTGTCGTTTATTTCGCTGACCAAAATCCTGCCGGCGGTTAAAGGGGTCTTACGCGCCGGCGGACAAGTGGTGACGCTGATCAAGCCGCAATTTGAAGCCGGTCGGGCACAGGTGCAGCGGGGCGGCGTGGTGCGGGACGCGTCTGTGCGCGCGGCGGTGGTGGAACGCATCCGCGCTTTCGGGGAAACGGAACTGGGACTGCGCTGGCAGGGAGTGTGCGAATCGCCCATTACCGGCCCGGCAGGCAATGTGGAATTTCTGGCCCTGTGGGAGAAACCATGAAAAACATCAAAACCATCGGCCTGCTCGCCAATTGCAACAAGCCTTCCGCCGACATGGTGTTGCGGGCCTTGTCGGCCAAGGCCCGGGAATTAAACCTGTGCCTGGTGGCTTGTGCGCCCACCGCGCAACATGTGCCGGACGCCGCATGCCTGGCCCCGGAGCAACTGGCGGACAAGGTTGATTTGCTGATGGTGCTGGGCGGCGATGGCACCATGCTGCGGGCGGTGCGTTTATTGGATGGGCGGGATATTCCGGTGCTGGGCGTCAATCTCGGCAGTCTGGGTTTTCTGACCAGCGTGTCGGAGGAGCGCGCGGGATATGCATTGGAATGCGTGGCGCACGGCGCGTTCACCATCCGTCCGCGCGCGCTGGCGGAGTGCCGGGTGCGGCGGGACGGGCGTGAAAGCAGCCAATACCGGGCGTTGAACGACGTGGTCATGGACCGCGGCGCCTCGTCCCGGATAGTCACGCTGGACCTGCTGGTGGATGACGAGGCCGTTTCCTCGTATATCTGCGACGGGCTGATTGTTTCCACGCCCACCGGCAGCACCGGCCACTCGCTTTCCACCGGCGGGCCGATTTTGCATCCGGAAACCGCCGCCTGGGTCATCAGTTGCATCTGCCCGCATACCCTCAGTTCCCGGCCGCTGGTGATCCCGGACCGGCATGTCATCACCGTGCGCGTAACCCGTTGCGCCGGCGACCTGTTGCTCTCCGTGGACGGGCAGGTGGGCGAGGGGCTGCAGACCGGCGACCTGGTGCAGATCAGCGCCAGCCCGGCCAAGGCGCAATTTGTCAAGCTGCCGGACTACAGCTATTTTGCCGTGCTGCGCCAGAAACTGCACTGGCGCGGGTCGAATTTCGCGTGAGGTCAGCCGCAACCCCGGCCGATATGCCAACCCCTCTCAAATGCACAGCAGCAGCGTTGCGATGGCAAACCTTTCAGGTGGTGATGCATGCATTCAGACCAATCCATACTGTTCCAACCTTGCCAGATCGGGAAGTATACCTTGAAAAACCGGTTTGTCCGGTCGGCGACGGGCGAAGGCCGCGCCGAAAAGGATGGCGTTCTTAAGGACAGCATCTTTCCGATTTACGAGCAGCTTGCCGCCGGCGGCGTGGGCGTGATCATCACCGGGCACATGTATGTCCATCCCGATTGGAAATGCTCCCCCGCGCAAACCGGGGCGTGGTGTGACCGTCACCTTTCCGGCCTGACGCGCCTGGCGCGGACATCCAAACTCAACGGCGCGCGCGCAATTGCGCAGATCAACTACGCCGCCCGGCCGCCGGCGGAATTGACGGCCGCCGAGATTAAGGATGTGATAGACCGGTTTGTCACGGCCGGTGTGCGCGCGATCAGCGCCGGGTTCGACGGCGTCCAGCTTCATGCCGCGCACGGGTATCTACTCAGCGGGTTCCTGACGCCGGCGGCTAATCGGCGTTCCGACCAATACGGAGCGGATGCCGCCGGCCGCCGGCTGCTGCTGTTGGAGATTGCCTTGCGCTTGCGCGCGGCCATCGGGCCAGACCGCCTGCTGCTGTGTAAGCTTGGGGCCATGGATGGGCGGGACAACAGTCTGCCGCTGGCGGAGACGCTGACCACGGCGGCGGCATTGCAGGATGCAGGGGTGGATTCGATCGAGGTGTCCTGCACCTTCCCCGGTCCCCATGCGCAGCCGGCGGCCGAACATATCAACGCCGCTGCCGACGAAGCGTATTTCGCCGCGGCCGCCGCGGCAATCCGGGCGCAGGGGCGCATCCCGGTGATGCTGGTCGGCGGGTTGCGCTCGTTGGCGGTGATGGAGCGGCTGGTGTCCGGCGGCACTTGCGATCTGGTATCGCTCTGCCGGCCGTTCATCCGCGAGCCGGACCTGGTGAACCGATTTGCCGCCGGCGGCCAAACGCGCGCCGCCTGCATTTCCTGCAACAAGTGCTTTAACCAACGCGGATTCCGTTGCGTGTTCGCCGTCCCGGAAGAATCCGCCCCGTAGTACTTGTCAACCACTTACTGCACATGAATACAATGGATTTTATAACCTGTTTAGCTGTTATCGGACTGGTGGCGCCTGTCGCTATGGCCCAATCTAAGGATATCTATCAGGCCGGCCAGGCCAAGATGCAGGCCGCCAAGTATGCAGAGGCCCGGCAGGATTACGAGCAGGCCCTGACGCTGGCCTCCAATGCCGCGGAACGGGCGGAGGCGCAAATCGCGATCGGCCTGACCTATATGGCGGAGAAGAAATATGACGCGGCGCGCGCCGAATTTGGTAAAGCGCTTGCCATTGAAGGGATTGCGCCGGCCCGGCAAGCGCAGGCGCAGATGGGCATCGGGCGCAGTTTGGAGCTGGAAAGCGCCGTTAAAATGAGTGATGCCAACCGCGCCTATACCGATGCAATCATCGCCTACGCCAAAGTCGCGGATATCGCGGGCGTCTCGCCTCGAGAGCAATATGATGCGCGGATGGCGGTTGCCAACACTTTCATGGCCATCAAGAATTATGGCGAAGCCGGCCGGGAACTGCAAGAAATACTGCAAGCCCCGGAACTGGCGGGGGCGGGCGAAGCCCAGGTGCGGTTTACTCTGGCGCGCTGCCTCTTTTATGAGCGCAAATATGTTGCGGCCAGGGATGAGTTTGCCAGGGCGCTGGCCATAAAAGGATTATCGGAAGCCA
>CAZYXU010000201.1:0-5803 GCA_964650945.1 uncultured Verrucomicrobiota bacterium
CCATTGGTCTGAATATAATTGCCGGCCGCGGCATGGCGCAGCGCGGCCAGAAACGCCGGCTGGGGGCGGGCCGATTCCAGGCCCCGCAGGAAAGCGAATCGGAACGGCTCATGAAACTGCCGGAAAACGGGGGACCAAAGCAGCGCCGCGCGGTCGTAATGGGCAAGTTGCCCCATGGGGTCAATGACCGGCACCACCAGGTTGGCGCAAAGGTTCAGCCGCAGTTTATCCAGGGATCCATGGGCGGCCAGCACGCTTAATGGCAAGGCGACCTCGGCTTGCCAGCCGGCATCCGTGACGCAAACGGCGGAGCGCCAGGGAATGTCCCACTGGCGGTCGGCATCGTAATCGCCCCCGGCATTGCGCGTTTTCTGCTGTTCGGCGCGCACATTCGCGGCATTCAGAACGTAATGGTAATACAGCCGCCCCTCCGTCCCCGGGTCCAGAAATATTTCAATGGAATCATCCTGGTGGACGCTGCCGTCCCGCTCGCGTATTTTCGGATGAATGCTTTGCGGGCGGGGGTGGTTTATCAGCGCGGCGATGTACAGCCATTGCCGATCCCACGCCAGTTTGAACCGCGCCCCCTCGGCCGGCTGGTTGCCGGGATAAGCGAAAACGCGATCAACGACCGCGGCCGTTTGCCAGCACTGGTCGTCCAGGCGGCCATCGAGGACCGGCGGCGCGGCGCAAAACGGCGCCGTCAATTCCGGCGGCGGCGGGAGGTCCGCCGGCACGGCAAACACCGCCCCGCCGCACAAGGCCAGCGCGACGCGCAAAGCCTGGCGGAACCGGATATGTACGCTGGACCGGCTGAACATGGCATCCTCCCTTAATGCGCCTGTGATAGAAATTGCGAAAGCAATATTATAGCCTTCCATCTGACGCCGGCAAAGTTAATTCATTACCGGGCCTTTTTTCAAAATCAGATTCCCGTCGGCCTCGGATGTCATGACCACGGCGTAGGCCCGGCCGGCCCGTTCGTAAAAGGCATATCGTTCGACCAGTTCCAATTCCGGCACGCGGCATTTTTGGGCCGCGAATATCTCGCGAAACTTCGCATACGCAACCGGCTCCGCATTGCTCCAGGGACGGTAGTCCATGACCGCCGCCGGATGCTTGACAAACCCGTCCAGCGGGAAGAACGGCAGGATGGCCGCCAGCAAGTCGGTTAACGGCACGCCGTCGGCCCGGATCAGGCGTTTGGCCAGGGCCGGCCCGGGGAAATCGGCGTCGGCCAGAACAATTTCATCGCCATGTCCCATGCTCATCAGCGCATGCATGAGATCCGGCGAAATACAGGCGGGGATATTGCGCAACATGTGATATTGCTTCCTGGTTCAGGGGGTTATGGGTTTAAGGGTTGATTGAGGTTCAGCGGTTCGTGGGTTGTATGGTGAAATACATTTTGATTTCAAGCATTCTCAAGGTATATTCATCATCATAAATGGCTCTCAATTATTAATAAATATTTTGGCAGAACCATTTTTTGGCAGAACCATTTCAGAACCGGAAAGGGCAATTTTCTGTAAGAATAAATTTATTGAAATAATTCACCCGTAAAACAGCTTGGTTCTGCCAATTCCCCCGTTCTGCTCCGCCAATGGTTCTGCCAATCCCTCCCTTCTGCTCCGCCAATGGTTCTGCCATAAAATGGTTCTGCCAATTCCCCCGTTCTGCTCCGCCAATGGTTCTGCCAATCCCTCCACTCTGCTCCGCCAATGGTTCTGCCGTCAATGATTTTGCTGAAATGTTTTTTCTTTGCGTTCCTTGCGATCTTTCGTGGATAATTTTCAAATTTCATCCGTTCTCACGGCGCCACTACCGCCTTTACAATTTCCTTCCCATCCAGCACCCCGTCGCCGCCCACGGCCGCCAGCGCGCGCGGCAAATCCTCCAGCGCCACCCGATGGGTGATCAGCTTGTCCAGCGGGATGCGCCGGTCCGCAATCAACGGCAAGGCCCGCACGAAATGCTCCGCTTCGTTGTCAAAGCTGCCGATGATCCGGATACCCTTGGCCAGGAGGTCGGTGCAGGGATTGAATGGAAATGTTCCCGAATCCACGAAATTGCCCACTTCCACTAACGTCCCGCTGTTGCGCACGAATCCCAGGCATTCCCGGAAGGCCGGCGCCGATCCGACAGTGTTGATCACGACATCCGCGCCCTTCAGGTTCAGCGAATGCTTGAAAACAAAATCGCGGCGGTGCTTTTCATCCGGCAGGTCCGAGGAGCAAATGGTGAAATCCGCGCCCATGGCGCGCGCCAGTTCCAGGCGTTTCCGGTTTTTGCGTCCGGTGGCAATCACGCGCGCGGCGCCGGCCAGTTTACTGCAGGCAATGGTCAACAGGCCGATCGGGCCGCAGCCCTGCACCACGACCGTATCCCCGATTTTAATATTGGCATGCAGCATGGAATGCACCACCACCGCCATCGGTTCCAGAAACGCCGTGCGTTCGGCGCTGGCATCCGACTTCAACACAACGGAATTTGGATCGTGGATGTAAAGATAATCGCCGTAGCCGCCGGTGAAATGCGGCTCGCAGTCGGCATGCGGCCAGGTGCCGTAGGTTTTCCAGTCGGTACATTTTTCCGGGGTCTTGGCAATGGTGCAGAAATAGCATTTATGGCAGTGAATGGCGGGACAGACCCCGATCCGGTCGCCGATCTGCAACGGCCGGCCGATGTAATCCTTGGCCACCCCCGCGCCCAGCGCCGCCACCGTGCCGGAGATTTCATGCCCGAGACTGATGGGATACTCGCAGCCCACCGCCTCCGCCGGTGCGCGCCAGGTATGGTAATCCGTGCCGCAGATGCCGCACAACTCGATTTTCATCAGGATAGCGCCCGGCGCCGGTTCCGGCACCGGATAATTCCCGATCACAAAATCACCCCGCGGCGCCGCCAACAGACTCGCCCGCCCCATTTGCTTCGACATACATCATTCCTTTTGTGCATCTTGTGCTTCTTGTGGCTAATTTCCCGCCTTCGCCAGGCTTCGGCGCGACACCCGACACGCGACACCCGACACGCGTATCCCTCCGACACACCCTATCCCCACGGGCCCTATTCATCCTCCACATTGAAATCCATGTATCCGTCCAGGTTGGTATGGCGTTTGGCCATCTGTGCGGCAGTTATCCCGAGTTTTTTCATCAGCAACTGGATGACGATGTCCTCGAAAACAAAAATTGTCTGCTCGAACAATGCCGCCATCGGCTGAATGGACGGAATCTCATAGGCGCGGCCGCCATGGACCTGACCGCGGAGCGACACCGTGAAATCGCAGAGTTTGGCGGCCTTGGAATGCGGGTTGGCGGTAATGGCCACTACCCTGGCGCCGGCGCGCTTCGCGAACCCCATGACCGTGTAGCCGATGGTGGTGCAGGCGGCATTGACCAGCAGCAGATCGCCCGGCCCGATATTCGGGCAGGTGGTGTCAAAGACCACATGGGCATCGAGCCCCATGTGCATCAGGCGCATGACGAACGCCCGCACGGCGCATTTCATCCGGCCCATGCCGAACACCTGGATGCACTTGGCGGCGGCAATCGCATCCAGCAGTTTGCCCACCTCGTCATCCTTCACATCCAGCAGCACCTGGCGGTGTTCCGCCAGCACAATTTCCGCCAGTTTTTTATATTCGGACATGACAAACCTCCTATTATCAAGCGTCAGAACCATACTTTGAAGACGGAACCGGATGCAGAGTTTTTGGCAGAATCATTTTTGGCAGAACCATACTTTGATGACGGAACCGGATTCAAAGTTTTGGCAGTATTATGACTTGATATTTTTAAGCGTAATGGTCTTATGGTCCATATTGATCCATTGCATATAATGCAAATTAGTGTGATTCATCAACCGGCGTAAGTGGCCTTCATATGCGCGAATTTGGCTTCGTATCGCAGAAAGATGCCAGGCAGTATTTTGATTTAACAGGCACATATTCTGGCTGCCTACAATTCGCCCAGCCAAAACTACTTGAACAGGCATAATACCCGCCCCTGGCGCAGCAAGTAACTGCAATAATGCTTCCCTGTAGAGACTCACATCATAAAAAGCGCCCCAGTCGGCAAGCAGACTATGTAACGAATCATAAAGCTGACAACTTGCATTATCTACTTTACACCACTCATCCGCAATCATCTCAAAGGACAAGCGTTCAGCATGCGTCAGCGTTGTTGAGATAAATCGTGACATCACTGATGGAGGACGGAAGTTAAGAAGCTTGCCATGAAACAGATTCGTCAAATGAAGGTAGGTGATGAGTTGCTTTTCGTGATGCCCCGAGAGCGCGTCAATAGCTTTCAACTCGTAAATAACGCCGCCTTGAACCATCAGGTCTAAATATAAAGGCTTGACGAAGTTGCCATGCGATATGCGAATCTGGACTTCGCGTTGTACTTCCATCCTATCGTTTTGACAACGTTCCGCCAATTCCGTCTGATAAATCCGCTCGTCGCAAAAGCGTCCAATTTCATTATGAATATCGAACACATGCCGCATAACAACTTTATCCACGGCATGAAAACTTTCTTGATCAACAGGCCGAAGTTCAATATTGCATTCTATTGGCACAATTCACCTGCAAAACAGTTTGATGCTGCCGCTACAATATTCAAACGCATTCAATGGCAGAACCATTTTACGGCAGAACCATTTTTACGGATTTTTTATGATATTGGTTCTGCCATCTCTCTATCTCCCGTCCGCCAATGATTCTGCCATCAATGGTTCTGCCAATTTCCCCGTCTAACGTCCGCCAATGATTCTGCCGCCTCCGAACTTTCATACACCATCAGATTTTCCGGCGTTCCCCCGGCATGGTTGGAAACTCCACCGTCTTCGCGTATTCCAACACATCATCCAGATGCTCAAACACCTTGCGAAATGCCGCAACAATGCGCTCCATCAATTCCCGGCCATTGGGCGGATAGGTATGATTGATGCAGAACGACCGGTCAAACATATCCACGCAAACCGGGTAGTCGAACGGATCGTATTTGATTTTGCGGGTTGACGGGGCGACATGCGGGCAATTCCACGGGCAACCGTGATGGTAAACATTTTTATTCAAAAAAACCTTCTGGGCCGGCACGGGCATATTGTGCCACTCGAAAGTCGGAACGCCCTCCTCGAACAAAGCCTGCTGCACGGCCCAGCGGAAGCGTTTCGGATGAATGTTTTTAAGGCCCAATTGCTCGGGGTACAACCGGACCTTGTAAAGGTGCCAGGCATGCAAATAACCCCTGGGAACTTCCGGCGGGCGCACCCCCTTGATTTTCGCCAGTTCCCGGCACAAGTACTCGCAGTTGCGCGCCCGCGCCGCCTGCAGTTTATCAAACCGCTTCAGAAACGACCGGCAGAGGGCGTCCGCCATTTCGTTGTTGCGGTAATTGAATCCCATCATTTCGGCATCATACAGCCGGATCATGCCGCGCGGCACAGCTTTCTCGCCGAACATCGCCATTTTGCGGGCGCGTTCCATCAATTCGTCGTCGTTACTGGTGACAACCCCGCCCTCGCCCGCGGGCAGGTTTTTGCTGCCATTCAGGCTGAACCCGGCAATATCGCCCAGCACGCCAGCGCTGCGTCCATGGTAAAGGGCGCCGGCCGCCTGGGCGGCGTCTTCGATTACCTTCAGCTTGTGCTTTTTGGCGATGCGGTTAATGGCATCCATGTCCGCGCACAAGCCATGGACATGCACCGGCAGCAGCGCCCTGGTCTTCCGCGTGATTTTGGCCTCGATTTTTTTCGGATCCATATTCATGGTATCCGGATCAATATCAACGAACACCGG
>CAZYXU010000202.1:0-5781 GCA_964650945.1 uncultured Verrucomicrobiota bacterium
ACGGAACCGGATAAGCGGATGGAGGGATTAGCCACCCGCCTTCGCTAAAGCTACGGCGGGCAAGCACAGGCACAGGAAAAAGCATGGATGTAATGAAATTGCACGGGATGTTGAAATCTGCCGCGCTGTCCGCTATGCGGACATGGATCGGAGGACACCCTGATACCCGAATTAATTCGCGTATCAGGGTGTCAGCCGATCCGTCAGACCGGTAGATACCGGTCCGGCGCGGCAGTCGTTCGTGATCTGATTTTGTGCATCTTGTGCATTTTTGTGGCTAATCTTGCTCTGCTTTGTGTGCCCAGTGGGGACGATGCCATTGCCAAAAAACCGGAACTTAAGATTATAAGCAATCTCCAATTTCCTTAAAGAATATCGTCGTTTCCAGGTGATAAATTATATCTATGGGATGACAGTGATTTAAATATTGAAATGGCAACTGCTTGAAACCGCTAAAATACTTGACCCCTATAATGCAGAACAACACCCTGCATCATGCCTGTTGTCTTGTTGCCGTCTGGTTAAATCGTCGCGCGAAGTCGCCGATAACCTGAAGGATCTCGTCAAAGTCCGGCACCTTACCGAAAAACATCACGTCTCGCATCGCTTGATAATCGCTTCGCCAAGCTGGGATTTGGTCCGCAGGCGGCACCAGCCGCAGTGAACCGGCATGCAGCGTGGAGTAATCCATCCAGGTCTGCTCGAAAAATACTTTACGGTGGGCGGCCACGCGCTCAAATAAAGATCGGTCGGCAACCGCCTGCTTGGCGATGCCTTTGATGATGAGACACCAGAGATCGTAGTAATGCCGGGCTAGACGGACTTTTCGCGGCTTGTTCGGCGGGCGAAATGTCTCTTCGTGAAGCAGCATAGCTTTTTCCCAAAACGTCCGGCGGGCGGCTACTGTGTGGATAGCGAACCGGCCGGAGACAAAGATATCCGGGAAAGCTTCCGAGAGGTAGGGTTGGAGTACCGGGGATTCTGAAGGTTCGATTTCCGAGCGCGCGCCCATCTCGATCTTCACTACGCGCCGCAAATAGGTGGCAGTCCCGGCTAATACGCCGGGATACTCAAAAAGCAAGGTTTGTTGTTGGTCATCTTCTTCTTTGGCGGCAGGCGTGAGCGACCATTTCGTACCGATTGTCGGCAGCAGTGTGTGGAAGTGGGTTTCCAAGGCGGGTTGAAGTTCGTGTTGTATGCGTTCGCGGCATGTCTTGGCAAGCTTTTTTCGCCGGTTACTGCTGAGGATTTCCCCGCCGAATCCAAGAAATTTCCGATCGATAACGACATCAATATCTTCAGAAAAACGCTCGATGAGCTTCCATGCTTTGGAGAGCTAAGTACCGCCTTTAAAGACGAAATGTTCGCCCCAGCCGGGAAGACTGAATAGCTCGCGCAAGGTCCAGCAAACCCAAAAGTCTTTCTCAATGCTGGCCGGAGGCAATCCAAGTTTAGCTTGTGCTTGTTCGCAGTAAAGGCGCTGGTCTGCCGGTGAGAGCTGGAGAAAAACATCCATGGGTTAGTCCGATATTGACTGAGCAATTTTGCGCATAATGTCGGCGATCCAATCGGGCATGAAACGGAAATCTTTTACAAGTTGTTTCTTTTCGTCGCTGGACAAACGGTTACGAAGCCTCTGGATAATGGCATCATCCATGTGTTGCCGGCCGAGATAACGCAATGCTTGGATAACGAGTCCGCTGATTTTCCCTGCCGTTGCCATGTTGCGCGGAGTTGTGCGCTTCAGGATGATTCCCTGTTTTCCGATCACCATCTGCCGGGAAGGACCATCCGTTAAAAAGACGACTTTCATGGGGATCTGCTCCGATAGTCCCAAAAGATTGGCCGCGTAGCCTCCAGAGGGTTGCAAGCGGATGGCATCACGACCTTTCAATGCTGCGGCAACGGCATCTACAGAGGGCGCGAGCACGCCCAGGTTTGGATTATGTCGCGGGTAATCGTAAAGGCCCCTGGCAAGTTGTCGGATAGTTCCGGCGCGCTTCTGCCGCTTAAGTGCTGAGGCCACAGCCGTACGATTGCCGAGGTCAACGAATTGCTTATGGGTAAACACCCATCCCTCGCCATGACCGTAAATACGGCTAATCACCTTATAATCAACTGAATGTAAATGTTTTCCCATGTATTTATTGCCACATAAACTAATACTTATTTGAGGCAAATGCAAGCAATTTTTCTTGAATTTGGGACGTATCTTTTATACCGCCTTTTAAGCGGCTTTTCTGGCCGCCAGCCAGCGGGTGGTTCACGGAAAAGATTTTTTCCCACCGCAATCGTCAACGGCGCACCTGAGGGCATTACCACATTATCCCGGCATGGCGAATTGACGGGGCCTGACCGCCCATCTACCAAGACCGTTTAAAGTGTCGAGACAATTACGTGAACATTAACTCCAGATCATTAGCATCCCACGGGAGGCTCAGACTGTAGGCTGAAGGCTGTAGGCTAAAGGAAAAACCGCGGATTTCAAGCATCGGATCGGAAAACACAGTTCCGGTTTTTTTGCCGATGTTTTTCGGGGTTTTAACCTACAGCCTACAGTCTAATAACCTTCAGCCTTGGCGTCCCTTATGGGACGCCAGTGATTCCAGATGGAGACATCAATATCTGGAACTTCATGGCGTGCGGCGATCGTGTTCGGCAGCGGTGACGGCGGCTATTCGAACAAGGTCAACTGGAACTGGTCGGTGCGGATTTTGCGCGTACGGCGGACGGCGAGTTTGGGCTGGCCGGCCTCGCCCAGTTCGCCTTCCTCGAGATTGAGCAGGATTTCGCCGGCGCGCTCGACGACTTCCGGCGGCAACCCGGCCAGCCGGCCCACCTGGATGCCGTAACTCTTGTCGGCGCCGCCGGGCACGATTTTGCGCAGGAAGACCACGTGGTCGCCCTGCTCGCGCGCCAGCACGTTGTAGTTTTTAACCCCGGCCAGCGTGCGTTCCAGATCGGTCAATTCATGGTAATGGGTGGCGAAGAGCGCCCGCGCGCCGATCTTGTCGTGCAGGTATTCGGCCACCGCCCAGGCGATGCTGATGCCGTCGAAGGTGCTGGTGCCGCGGCCGATTTCATCGAGGATCACCAGGCTGCGCGCTCCGGCATTGTTGAGGATGTTGGCGGTCTCCTGCATTTCCACCATGAAGGTGCTGCGGCCGCGGGTCAAATCGTCCCCGGCGCCCACGCGGGTGAAGACGCGGTCCACCACGCCGATTTCCGCCGCCGAGGCCGGCACAAACGACCCCATCTGGGCCATGATGACGATCAGGGCCACCTGGCGGATATAGGTTGATTTACCGGCCATGTTGGGCCCGGTGATGATGTGCAGGCGGTTGGCCCGGCCGTCGAGCAGGACGTCGTTGGGCACAAACCGTTCGCCCTCCAGGACCTGCTCCACCACCGGATGCCGGCCGTCGCGGATGACGATGGCGTCGCTTTCGGTGATCACCGGGCGGGTGTAACGCAGCGCCAGCGCGCGCTCCGCCAGCGCCGCGAGCGCGTCCAGGGCGGCCAGGGCGGAGGCCGCGCGCTGGATGGCGGCGGTTTCCTTGAGCGCCGCGGCGCGGATTTCGGCGAACAATTCCTGCTCCAGCAGGATGGCGCGGTCGTGCGCGCCGATGATCTTGGCCTCATACTCCCGCAATTCCGGGGTGATGAAGCGCTCGGCATTGACCAAGGTCTGCTTGCGGGAGTAATTTTCCGGCACGTTGTCGCTCTGCCCCTTGGAGACTTCGATGTAATAACCGAAGACGCGGTTATGCCGGACTTTCAAGGTCTTGATCCCCGTGCGCTGCTGCTCGGTCACCTGGTATTCCGCCAGCCAGTTCCGGCCGGAGGCCGCCGCCGCGCGCAATTCATCCAGGGGCGCATGATACCCCGGCCGGATCATGCCGCCATCCTTCAACCCCGCGGGCGGCTCATCCACCAAGGCGCGGTCAATCAGCGCCACCAACTCCGGCAACGGCTCGATCCCGGCGACCAGCTCCCGCACCACCGGCGCGGCGGCCGGGTCCAGCAGCCGGCGGAGTTCCGGCAGCATCGCCAGGGATTGTCCGAGCGCCCGGGCGTCGCGGGCGTTGCCGCCGCCGCTCTCCAGCCGGGCGACAATCCGCTCCAGGTCGCGCACCTGCTCCAACACCGCGCGCACATCGTGCAGCAGCGTCCGTTGCCCGGTGAAATATTCCAGCACATCCTGCCGGCGCCGGATGGCGTCGGGGCGGATCAGCGGCCGGATCAGCCATTCCCGCAACAGCCGCCCGCCCATGGCCGTGCAGGTGGAGTCCAGCACCTCCAGCAGGCAGGACGCCGGCGGACGGGCAGCATGCACCCGGGCGGACTGCGCCCGGGCGGCCGGCGCCCCGGCGGCCAGCGCTCCGGCAAACCCCGGCCGGGCCACCGTCCGCGCCGCCACCAGTTCGAGATTGATGCGCGAGGCCTCGTCCATCAGCAAAAAATCCTCCTGGCTGCGGATGGTCAGGCGCCGGACATGGGTGACATTGCGGCGCAGGGTGTTTTTGACGTAATGCAAAACACCCCCGGCGGCGCCAACCAGGGCCGGGCAATCCACGCAGCCGAAGCCGTCCAGGGATTGCACGCCGAAGTGGCGGGTCAGGGTATCGCCGGCGGTGACCTGCTCAAAAGCCCAGTCGTCGTGCGGCGTCAGGACCATACCCGGGCGCGCCTGCCGCAGCCAGGCCAGCGCGCCCGCCGGCTCGGTCAGCTCCGCGGGCGCGACGCATTCCGCCGGCGCCAGCCGCGCCAGGCTCTCCTCCACGCCGGCCCGGCTGGCGGATTTTTCGACGCAAAACTCGCCGGTGGACAGGTCCAGCGCCGCCAGCCCGAAAACATCCCGGCAAACATAGATGCCGGCCAGGTAATTGTTGCGGTTGGCGTCCAGCACCTGGTCGGCCACCACGGCGCCCGGGGTGACGATCCCGGTGACCTCCCGGCGGACGATCCCCTTGGCGGTGGCCGGGTCTTCCACCTGGTCGCAGATGGCAACTTTTTTGCCCGCGCGGATCAGGCGGGCGAGATACAGGTCCGCGGCATGATGAGGCACGCCGCACATCGGCACGCCCTGGCGCTTGGTAAGCGTGATATCCAGGATGCGCGACACCTCCACGGCATCCTCGAAAAACATCTCGTAGAAATCGCCCAGCCGGAAAAAAAGAATGGCATCCGCCGGCAACCCGGCCTTGATCTGCCGGTACTGCCGCATCATGGGAGTTATGCTGTCGGAGTTGCTCGTCATCGGTTATTTTCCGCTTTACCCGCCATCCGCATGAAGGCATAATTTACACCCATTGACCGGAGTTGTAAACACCTGGATTAGGCAAACAAATATGCAATTGGAACCCGTGCCGGCGCAACCGCCGGAATCTTCGTGGAAGTTCGTGGAGGAACTCAAACAGCCCCGGCACCAGCCGCGGCCCTGGCGGCGGACCCGGGCGCGGCCCGGCGAAATCAGCCTGGCGGACGGCGTGCAGATCATCGCCGGCTTTCCCGATCCGGAGTTAATTCTGCCGACGGCCCTGGACGACTTGCGCGCCTTCCTGCAGGCCGGCGCCATCCCCGCGGACCGCGGCTACCGGATTGAAATCGGCCGGACGCCCACCGCATGTTTTGAGGCCTACCGGATCGAAGCCACGGAAACCGCCTGCCGGATCCTGGCGGATGACACCGAAGGCATCCGCCGCGGGATATATTTTCTGGAGGATGAGATCGCGCGCGCCGGCGGCCCGTTCCTCAAGCCCGGCGTGACGGAACGGCGGC
>CAZYXU010000203.1:0-5759 GCA_964650945.1 uncultured Verrucomicrobiota bacterium
TCATTTACGATAAAATCATTTCGCTCAGCGGGCGTTTGGGCACGTGGTGGCGCGCCTGGTTATCCCGCCAGTATTTGATCGCGCCGCGGCGCGCGGTCTCCAGGATCACCGTCTCCCGCGGCCGGCCCAGGGCCAGTGCCAGTAAAATTTCGTAACGCGCGGGCAGGCGCAGGGCGCGGCGCAACCGCGGACGGTTGATGGAGCCGATGATGCACCCGCCCAGCCCCGCCTCGGCGGCGCCCAGCATGATGCTCTGGGCGGCAATGCCGTGGTCGCAGCCGAAATCCTTGCGGATGGCGGTGTCGCCCAGGATCAGGATGTAGGCGGCGGGGCGTTCGCCGGCCGCCGGCCCGGGCCAATCGGGGAAATACCCGGCCCAGGCCAGGCAGGGAAAGACCAGGGCTTTATGGCGCGGATTGTTGAGCAGCATGAATTTCAAAGGCTGCAGGTTGCCGCCGGACGGCGACAGCCGGGCCAGGTTGACCAGGCTGCGCAAGGTTGACTTGGCGACGCGCTGGTTTTCGTCAAACCGCCGGAAGGTGCGGCTGCGGGCCGCCAATTGCGTCAGGGCTGACGGCCGGGGATTTTTGCCGGCGGGCATGGCGGGCGTTTTCATAACTGCCATGCTCCCTTTTTGGCGGAATCGCGGATGACGGCATAGGCGCGCGCCGGGCCGGTCTGGCGCAAGCGGTCGGCCAGTTTCTGGTCCAGGGCCGGCAGGCTGCCAATGGACTGGAAGAGGCGGTTGCGGCCGGCCGGGTCGTTGCCGAATTCAGAGGCGGCGGCCGTGCCGTTATACGGATAATTGGCGAAGCCGGCCATGATGGTGTGTCCCACCATGATTGCCGCGCCGGCAATGAAGGTTTCCGCGTAAGGCTGTAAAGCCCCGCCGGCGGTGTCATCCACAAACGGCTGGCCCGCCTTGTTCATTTCCGTGCCGATTTGCACCGGCAGGCGCATCCGGACGGCGAGTTTGACGATTTCATCCAGCTTGGCCAGCTTGCGCGCGCGCGCCTCCGGATCGGCGATGTTGTGGTTGCGGTCGGGGATGATGTTCAAGGCGCAGACGCCCTTGGCGCACATGCATTCCAGCATGGCCTGGGGGTCGGCTTCGCCGGCGCTGCCGCCATCCAGCCAGGCGATCATCGGCAGGGCATCGCATTCCCGCACCCAGCGGATGAAATCATCCACCGGCGGGAATGTCTGCGGCCCGGGCTTTTCATAGCCGATGCCGCCGGCCTTGACCAGCAAGGCGCGGATGAATTCCTCCATCGACGCCTCGGCGGCGGCATGGCGGGCAATGACTTCCGGGGACTTTTTCGACAAATCCGCCCAAAACCGCTGGTTGGCCGGCCCGGCGGAGAAGGCCGCTTCCGCCTTCAGGCGGTAGGCCCGGACAATATGCCGCTCGGTCGGCGTGCCGGCCGGCGACAAAGGCAGGACTTCCTCTTCGTAATTCAGGGCAATGGCCGGGACGGCGGCGTTGATCCGGCCTATCAGCGCGCGGTTGCGCGCCTGGGCCTGCTCGCGGTATTGTTCCAGCACCACGCCCGGCGGCGAGCCCGGGGCCGGGAGGCGGACGAACCCGGCGCCCATGATGTAAGCCACCCCGGGTTCGCCGGGCGAATTGATATCCGCCTGCGCATACTCGGGAAAAAATGCCCGGGTTTCGATATTGACGGTTGCGCGCAGTTTTAATATCCGGCCGGCGGCCAAAAACTCGTCCAACCCGTCCAGCACGTCGAAATCGCACAATCCGGCGGCAAACAACCCCGCGCGCGCGGCATCCCAGGCCAGGTGCGCCGGGGAGCAGCCCAGGTTGTTGTAGGAAAAAAACGAATGCATGTGCATGTTGGCCAGGGGCGCCTCGGCCGGCGGCCGCCAGTCCGTCCCCGCCGCCAGGCGCCGCAGGGCTTCCAGCCGCCGCGCCTGGTCAAAAACATCCAATTCCGGAATTTTGGAATATGATTCTTTTTTCATAGCCGCCATTCTAAAGGGTTTGCCCTTGAAAATCCATGTAAAAATCCCGGTCCGGCAAAGCGGCGGGGCAGGAGTATATTATGGAGTTTTGAAATTGGCTCGGTTGCTTTTGAAATTAACTCCACCTCCATGCATGTCCGCCCGCATGAAATCGGATAGACAAACCGGCGGACGGATGTTATTGTTTTCCTGTTTTCCAGTTTCAAGGGACAACCGCATGGTTTCGCTGAAAATGCTGCAACAACTGGTCCGGCAACACGGCACACCGCTATTCGTGGTTGACCACGACGAGTTGCGCCGGAATTACGCGACATTCAAAAAATACCTGCCGCGCGTTCAGGCCTACTACGCCGTCAAGGCCCACCCCGACCCGGCCATCGTCAAGACGCTCTACGATGCGGGCGCGAGTTTTGACGTCGCTTCCATGCCGGAATTCATGTTGGTGTACGAAATTATAAAAGACCTGCCGCCCAAGGCGCGGCAGGATTGGATTTGGGATAAAATCATCTACGCCAATCCCATCAAGGCCAACGAAACCCTGCGGGACCTCGACCAGTACAAGGCGCTGGTGACCTACGACAATAGCGAGGAAATCGCCAAAATCCGGCAATACGCCCCGCATGCGGGCCTGGTGCTGCGCCTGAAGGTCCCCAACACCGGCGCCATGGTGGAATTATCCTCCAAATTCGGCGCGGCGCCCGGCGCGGCGGTGGACTTGATCCTCGAGGCCGACCGGGCCGGCCTGACGGTCGAAGGCCTGAGCTTCCACGTCGGCAGCCAAACCACGAATTTCGAAAATTACGTGCAGGCCATCAACCTGGCCGCGAATATTTTCCAGGAAGCGCGGGAACGCGGCTATACCAAGATGTTTTTACTGGACATCGGCGGCGGCTTCCCGGCGCCTTACGACGCCACCGTGCGGCCGTTCCGCGAACTGGCCAAAAAAATCAACTCCGAGTTGGACCGGCTTTTCCCCAAAGAAATCCAGATCCTGGCGGAGCCGGGCCGGTTCCTGGTGGCGACGGCGGGGATCGCCATCTCCAAGATCATCGGCAAAGCCATGCGCGACGACAAGCTCTGCTATTACATTGACGACGGCGTTTACCACACCTTCTCGGGAATTATCTTCGACCACTGCCGCTATCGGCTGCAGGCGTTCAAGCGGGGAGAGAAACAGATTTGCACCGTGTTCGGGCCGACCTGCGACGCGCTGGACGTGGTTTCGATGGCCGAGGAGCTCCCCGGCAACCTGGCGCGCGGCGACCTGCTCTACAGCCGGAATATCGGCGCCTACAGCGTGGCATCGTCCACGCCGTTCAACGGGTTCCCGCCCGCCAAAGTCGTGCACGTCAACCAGTAACCGGCGCCACGGCGATCATCGGGTTGGCGGCGGAAACTGTCACCGTGGCGGTGGACCTGGCCAACTCGTCCTCCAGCTTGCCGACAGCGCCGTCAAACGACGCTTTACTGCCCGGCTCGACCTCCTTGATTTCGGTCGGCAGGCCGATTTTGTCGAGCAGGGCGATGAACGGCTCGGGATCAAGTTCTTCCACGTTCACCATGGTCCGCGGATTCCAGACGCCATTGGCCACGAGCAGGGCGGCGGCGACGGGCGGAACGCCGGCAGTGTAGCTGATGCCCTGGGATTCGACTTCCTCGTAGCATTGCTTGTGGTCGGAGACCTGGTAAATCAAGACCTCGCGCGGCCGGCCATCTTTCCAGCCCTTGACGAAATTGCCGATGCAGGTCTTGCCGGTATAGTTCGGCGCCAGCGTCTGCGGATCGGGCAGCAGCGCCTTAACCACCTTCAGCGGCACCACCTGCTGCCCCGTGGTCAGGGTTACGGGCAGATGCGAGAGGAACCCGAGTGTGCGCAGCACGGTGAAAACATTGATGTAATGGTCGCCGAATCCCATCCAGAACCGGATGCTGTTGGCGTCAATATTCCGCGAAAGCGAATGCAACTCGTCATGGCCGTTCAGGTAGATCGGCTGGGAGCCGACCGTCGGGAAATTGTAAACGCGCTTCACGGAATGGGTGGGATATTCCCGCCACTGGCGGTCAATCCAGGTCCAGACCTTGACAAACTCGCGGAAATTGATTTCCGGATCGAAATTCGTCGCGAAGTACTTGCCATGCCGGCCGGCGTTGACATCCATGATGTCAATCGTGTCGATCTTATCGAAATAGCGTTTCGCCGCCAGCGCGCAATAGGCGTTGACCACGCCCGGATCGAACCCCGCGCCCAGGATGGCCGTCAGACCTTTTTCGCGGCAGCGGTCGCGGCGTTTCCACTCGTAGTTGGCGTACCAGGGCGGCGTCTCGCAAACCTTGTCCGGCTCCTCATGGATGGCGGTATCCAGGTAAACCGCGCCGGTTGCCAGGCAGGCTTCCAGGACCGACATGTTGATGAACGCACTGCCCAGGTTGATGACGATCCCGGTCCTGGTCTCCCGGATCAGGCGGACGGTCGCGGGCACGTCCAGGGCGTCGAGCGTCCGGGAATACAGTTTCCGGGCCGGATCCTGCACATGGCCTTTGCGCCGGACACTCTCAATGATGGCGTCGCATTTGGACTGGGTGCGCGATGCCAGGCAGATATCCCCGAGCGCGGCGTTGTGCATGGCCGCCTTGTGGGCCGCCACATGCGCCACCCCGCCGGCGCCGATGATCATGACGTTTGGTTGCATGGCGATTTACCTCCTTCTTCAATTAGCCAAGACTGGCAAGATAATCCTCATAGCCGAAAGCCCGCGCCCGGACCAGCCGGCCGTCCAGCCGCCGTACGCAGATGGCCGGCATGGGCAGCCCGTTGAACCAGTTTTTCTTCACCATGGTGTAGCCGGCGGCATCGGCCACGCGCACCAGGTCTCCCGGCCGCAGCCGGCGGCCAAGCTGGAATTCGCCGAAGACATCGCCGGCCAGGCAGGAGCGGCCGGCGATCACGCAGCGGTGCCGGCCGGGACCGGGCGCCGCCAGCCGCGGGCTGAGCCCGTAAATCAGCAAATCCAGCATATGCGCTTCCGTCGAAGCGTCAATGATGGCAATATCCTTCCGATTATGCACGACATCCAGCACCGTGGCCACCAGTTCCGCGCCGCCGGTGATGGCCGCCTCGCCGGGCTCCAGGTACACCTGGACGCCGAAAGCGCGGCTGAATTCCTTCAACCGGGCGCAGAACCGGTCCAGCGGATAGCCGGCCTTGGTGAATGCCAGCCCGCCGCCCAGGCTGACCCAGTTCATTTTTTTCAGGAGCGCGCCGTACCGGCGGCCAATCAGGTCCAGCGCCGCCGAGAAATTTCCAAAATCGTCATTCTCACAGTTGAAATGGAACATCAGGCCGGTCAGACGCGGCGCCGCCCGGGCGAGCGCCCGGCGGTCAACCACCCCCAACCGCGAATACCGGCGCGCGGGATCGGCCAGGTCGTAATGCGAATAACTGATGCCGGGGTTCACCCGCAATCCCACCGGCAGATGCCGGACCGCGGCGTAATGCTCGTCCAGTTGGGAGACCGAGTTGAAAATGACTTTATCGGCGTATCGCCGGACTTCCCGGATTTCGGCCCTGGAAAACCCGACGCTGAAAGCATGCGTCTCGCCGCCGAATTTTTCCCGCCCCAGCCGGGCCTCGTACAGCGAACTGCTGGTCGTCCCGTCCATGTAGCGGCGCATCAGTCCGAACACGGGCCAGGCGGCGAAACATTTCAATGCCAGGACGAATTTGGCGCCCGACGCCGCGCGCGCGCGTTCGATCAGGCGCATATTGCGCAGCAGCCGCC
>CAZYXU010000204.1:0-5714 GCA_964650945.1 uncultured Verrucomicrobiota bacterium
TGGGGGATTAGCTCAGTTGGCTAGAGCGCTTGAATGGCATTCAAGAGGTCGAGGGTTCAACTCCCTTATCCTCCACCATATTGTTGCAAAGGTTTCATTCCCATGTCTTCCGCCGCCAGTTCCGCCGGCCATCCCCTGGATTTGCTGCGCGCGGTTGATTATGCCGCCGATGCCGTCGTCAGCAAAACCCTGGCGGACAAGCCGGCCGGCAGCCTCACGCTGTTTGCCTTCGATCGCGGACAGGGCTTGAGCGAGCATACGTCCCCGTTCGACGCCGTGGTCCAGATCCTGGACGGCGCCGCGGAGATCTCGGTGGCCGGCCGGCCGACCACGGTCCGCACCGGAGAATTGTTTGTCATGCCGGCCAATGTGCCGCATGCGCTGCGGGCCGGCCAGCGTTTTAAAATGCTGCTGATCATGATCCGGCAAAAGCCGGTTTGATCCCGCTAAAAAAAAATAAAAAAATAGCTTGTGTCCTGGTTGAAATCTGTTAGACTTCCCCATTAGTAGCTGTCAGTGCGCGGTTTGGTGAGATGGTGGATTGCCACCGCCCCTCGGGGTTGGCGTCCGAAACCCGAATAAGTCGGGAACAGTCACTAGGTCGTCTGCGGCGTATGGAGGATTAGTATGGGTACGAGGTTGTATGTGGGGAATCTGCCTTTTGACATTTGCGAGGCGGATATCCGTGAGTTGTTCGAAACTGTTGGCACGGTTGCGGATTGCAATCTGATTGTTGACAAATTCACGAACAAATCCCGCGGCTTTGCGTTTGTGGAAATGGCATCCAAGGATGACGCCACAAAGGCTATCGCTGAATACAACGGTAAGGACTACAAAGGCCGCCCGTTGACGGTCAATGAAGCCCGTCCGCGCGAAGAGCGCGAACGCGGCGGTGGTGGCGGCGGCGGCGGGCGTGGCGGCGACTATGGCGCCCCCCGTGGCGGTGGCGGTCATCGCCGTTAATTATATCAGTGTTTGATTTTGCGCCGGCGTTTAACTGCGCCGGCGCATTTTTTTATCGGCCGGCCCGTTTTTGCCATGCCCGAATTGCCGGAAGTTGAAACTGTTGTCCGCGGCTTACAGGCGCTGAAACTGCCGGGCCGCCGGATCCAGCGGGTCTTTCTGGATACCCCGGCCATGGTCGCGCCGTTGACGCCGGGGAAGTTCGCCCGGCGCCTGCGGCAGCGGCGCATTGAATCCATTACCCGCCGCGCCAAGTATATCGTCATCCGCCTCTCCGGCGGCTTGACCTTGCTGGCGCATTTGCGGATGACCGGCCAGTTGGCCGCGCTTCCGGCCGGCGCGCCGCGCGACCGGCATCAGCACCTGATCCTGCACCTGGACCGCGGGCTCGATTTACGTTATCGCGACACCCGCAAGTTCGGCCGCTGGTTGTTGACCGCAAGTCCGGAGCGGGTTTTGGCGCGTCTGGGGCTTGAACCGCTTTCGCCCGATTTCACCACGGCTTGGCTGCGCGGCAGATTGCGGCAGGCCGCCCGGCGTCTGAAGCCGTTATTGCTGGACCAGCATTTTTTGGCGGGCTTGGGGAATATTTACGTCGATGAGTCCCTGTGGGCGGCGCGGCTGGGACCGTTGCGCCGGGCCGACAGCCTGACAGCCCGCGAAGCGTTAAATTTGCGTCATGCCATCCGCCGGGTATTGGCCGAGGGCATCCGGCATGGCGGCACCACCCTGGGCTCCGGGTTGGGTAATTTCAAAGAGCCTTCCGGCCGCCATGGCGGCCATCAGCGATGGCTGCAGGTTTTTCAAAGAGCGGGGCAGCCCTGCCGGCGGTGCGGCGCCAAAATTCAACGGATGGTGGTGGCGCAGCGCGGCACCCATATTTGCCCGGTTTGCCAAAATGGAAATCATTGATATCCATACCCATGCGTTTGCCGATGCGATTGCTCCCCGCGCCATGGCCGCGCTCGAGGCCGGCGCCGGCACCCGCGCCTGCCTGGATGGCACGGTCAGGGGACTCCTGGCATCCATGGATGCGGCCGGCATTGCCCGTTCCGTGGTCCATTCCATTGCCACTCGCCCGTCCCAGTTCGCGCCAATCATGCAATGGTCGGCAACGATCCGTTCCGACCGCATCATCCCTTTCCCTTCGGTGCATCCGGCCGATCCGGCGGCGGCGGACAACATCCGGCGCATCCGGGATGCCGGCTTCCGCGGGATTAAACTGCATCCCTATTACCAGGATTTTACAATCGATGAGCCGGATATGTGGCACATTTACGAGACCATCCGGGAATGCGGCCTGGCGGTTCTGTGCCACACCGGCTTCGATATGGCTTATCCGCGCGACCGCCGGGCGGAACCCCGCCGGATCATGAACGTGATCCGGCGTTTTCCCGGCCTGTGTTTTATCAGCACCCATTGCGGCGCCTGGTGCGATTGGGATGAAGTGCGCCGGCATCTGCTCGGCCAGCCGGTCTGGATGGAAACCGCCTATTCCCTGGAATGCATGGATGCGGGTTCCGCGCGCGAATTGCTCCTGGGCCATCCGGCGGAATACCTGCTCTTCGGCACGGATTCGCCCTGGGCCGACCAGGCTCAGGCGGTGGCGCTGGTGCGCCGGCTGGGGTTGGGCGCCGAACGCGAGGCCATGCTGCTCGGCGGCAATGCCGCCCGCCTCCTCGGATGACCGCCGTCCGGCGCATCCATCATGAAAACCGGAGTGACACATCGCGCCATTCATGGTATTCTGACTTCTGACTCCTGAATTCTGAATACGTTAGTGGTACAATTTCATTGATATTATCCGCCATGCCACGCAAAGCCCATCCGCAACCCGTGATTGCCGCGATCCATCCCGCGCGCACGGCGAAAATCTGTCCGCGGCCGCTCTTCGGCGCAAAAGTGGCGGCCGGATTCCCTTCGCCGGCCGACGACTACATGGAGGGCGCCCTCGACTTGAACGAGCACCTGGTGCGCAATCCGGCGGCGACATTTTTCGTGCGCGTTACCGGCGAAAGCATGCGCGACGCCGGTATTTTTCCCAACGATCTGCTGGTTGTGGACCGCAGCCTTGAGCCGCAAAACGGCAGCGTGGTGATCGCGGTGCTGAACGGCGAGTTGACCGTCAAGCGCCTCTGGAAACGGAACGGGCAGGTGGAACTGCGCGCCGCCAATCCGGCTTTCGCGTCCATTCGCCTGTCGGGCGAAATGGAACTTGATATCTGGGGCGTCGTTAAATACGCCATCCACACGGTATGATGGTGTGGCAATATGCGCATCTTTGGCCTGGTTGATTGTAATAGCTTTTACGCCTCCTGCGAAAAGGTGTTCCGCCCGGAACTCCGCCGCCGGCCGGTGGTGGTGCTGTCGAACAACGACGGCTGCGTGGTGGCGCGTTCGGCGGCGGCCAAGTCGCTTGGGATTGCCATGGGCGCTCCGTATTTCCAGGTGCGCCCGCTGTGCCGGCGCGCCGGCGTGGCGGTGTTTTCCTCCAATTACGCGTTTTACGGCGACATGAGCCGCCGGGTCATGGAGGTGCTGTCGCGCTGGGCGCCGCACCTGGAGGTGTATTCGATCGACGAAGCGTTCCTGGAATTCACCGGCATCCGCGCGGCGGCGGAAGAACCCTTCGGGCGCGGCCTGGTCCAGACCGTCCGGCGTTGGACCGGCATCCCGGTTTCGCTGGGGATAGGCCCCACCAAGACGCTGGCCAAGGTCGCCAGCCGCTGCGCCAAGCGCAGCCCGGGCGGGGTGCGGATTTTACTCGATCCGGCGGAACAGCGCCGGGAACTGGACGCCCTGCCGGTGGAGGAGGTCTGGGGCGTTTCCGGCGGGTGGGGGAAACGGCTGCGAGGGTTGGGCATCAACACCGCCGGACAGTTGCGCGCCGCCGATCCGGGCATGATCCGCCGGACGTTTTCCATCGTGCTGGAGCGCCTGGTGCGCGAGTTGCGCGGGGAAGTCTGCCTGGACCTGGAAGCAATGCCGCCACCGAAAAAAAATATTTCCGTCTCCCGCTCTTTCGGACGCCGGGTGACGGATTTGCACGACCTGGAGGAGGCCGTTGCCTGTTACACCGCGCGCGCGGCGGAAAAACTGCGCGCGCAGTCAGGTGTCGCCGGCGGCATTTATGTTTACATCCGGACCAGCGGATTTGGCGACGGCGCGGCGCAATACGCCAATGCCTGGTCGGCGGGTTTCCCGACTGCCGTCAGCCAGACCGGCGCGCTCATCCGTACCGCGCTGGACGGGGTGCGGCGCATTTATCGCCCGGGCTATTTATACAAGAAGGCGGGCGTCATTCTGCTGGATTTGCAAAGCAACCAGGCGGTCCAGGGCGACTTGTTTGACCGGCCGGCACAACCACCGGGCCGGGACGATGCGCTGATGCAGGCGGTGGACCGGCTGAACCGCGTCATGGGCCGCGACACCGTCGCCTTCGCCGCCCAGGGATTGTCGCGGCCCTGGGCATTGCGCGCCGACCTGCGCAGTCCGCGTTACACCACGCGCTGGGACGAATTGCCCGTTGTGTCAGCTTGCCGGTAAATGGTTCCCAATGAATAACCGCCAAGGCCGCCAAGGTAAGAAGAGGATGGTTAAATAACCGCCAAGAACGCCAAGGCCGCCAAGGTAAGCAAGAGCTGGTTTCAAGATATTTGCCATGTGTGGACGATTTGCCTGCTCGAAAATACCGAAAGTGCTGGCGGAACTGCTGGAGGCTGCGCCGCCTCCGGATTTCGTCCCGCGCCTGAATATTGCGCCCTCTTTGCCAGTCTGCGCGCTGATCCGTGATGAGCCATCCGGCCGCGCTGTATTTGACTGGCTGCGCTGGGGGCTGGTGCCGGCCTGGGCCCGCGATCCGAAAATCGGCGCCCGGATGTTCAACGCCCGCGCCGAGACGGCCGCGGAAAAACCGGCTTTCCGCGCCGCCTTCCGCCGGCGGCGCTGTCTGATCCCCGCCGATGGTTTTTACGAATGGCACAAAGACGGCCGGCTGCGTACGCCGTATTACATAGATTTGCCGGATGCGCCCATGGTCCTGGCCGGGTTGTGGGAGACCTGGTCTGATCCGCAGGGCGGGGTTTTGCGTAGTTGCGCAATTTTGACGGTTGACGCCAACGAAGCAATCCGTCCGTTGCATGACCGCATGCCGGTAATCCTGCCGCCGGCCGCCTGGGCCGCCTGGATGAATCCGCAAACGCGCGATCCGGCGCACTATTTGCAGCCGTATCCGCCCGCGGGCCTCAGGGTTGAACCGCGGTCGCCGCCGACAGAACTTCAGTTGCAATTATAGAAGGGATTGGATTTTGCGTCTTTGGTCTGTGCATCCGCGTTATCTTGATTGCCGGGGGTTGGTGGCGGTTTGGCGGGAGGGCTTGCTGGCGCAGGCAGTGCTTGCCGGCCGGACCCGCGGATATACACGGCATCCCCAACTGCGGAGATTCCAGGCATCAGGCGCCCCGGGAAAGCACATTGCGGCTTACCTGCGGGTGATTCACGCCGAGGCGGTGCGCCGCGGCTATCATTTCGATGCGGGCCGGATCATCGGTCGGAGCGGGGCGGTTCGAACGCTGCAGGTCACCCGCGGCCAGCTTGCCTATGAATGGGCGCATCTCGCCCGGAAACTCCAGGCGCGCGACCCGGCCTGGCTGGACCGGATCAAAACGGTCAAGCAGCCTAAGGCGCATCCATTGTTTCGCGTCGTCGCCGGCGGCGTAGCTGAATGGGAAGTGGTGTGAGGAGGCGGGGGG
>CAZYXU010000205.1:0-5692 GCA_964650945.1 uncultured Verrucomicrobiota bacterium
GCCGCCGCCATAGGCGATCGAGGGCCAGTTATTGATCGGATGCGCGCTGATCGTCCCGCCGGGCTCGATCAGGATCTTGTTGTTGATGATATGATAATTGTAGGAGGCGTCGGTGGAAAAACCGAACGCCGCCCGGTCGCCGTCTTTCACCCGCAGGGTGCACCCCTCGATGCGCCCGGAATCGCCCAGCAATTCGATGACATGTGAACCGAAGTCACCCGTAAAGTAGCAATTCAGCACTTCCACAGCCGTGCCGGAGAGCATGACTGCCATGACCTGGCAATCTTCGATCCGGCAATTTTCCACCCGGATGTTACGGGGTGTTGGCCCCAGTGCCGACCGATCAATCGCCTTGACCCCGTTGCCGCCCTGCCAGCCGGAACGCGCCCGGACCCAGGGCGCCTGGTTCGTGCCATTGCCGTTGATGTACAAGTCCCGGATGGCGACATTGCTGATATCGCCCTTGATCCAGACAACGTTGATGTCGGTCAGGCCGTCCTGCAAAATCAAACGCGTCCCGCACCCCTCCCCCGTCAACAGAACGTTGCTCCGGAAGATGCTGATGCCGCCATAGGTGCCCGCCACCCCGCCGATGCTGAATGTGCCGGCGGTCAAATGCACCCGGCCGCCGCCGGCCGGTAACGCCGCCACGGCGGCGTTGATGACGAGATGGTCGTTCGAGCCGGGACAGACAAAATCGGCTGACGCTTGGAGGCGGGCGTCGGCGTCGGCCGCCGCCACGACATAGGTCGCAGTGCGCGCCGCCGGCGCGTTCGTTTTGGGAGACAACTCCGACCCAGCCTTGGCCGCCCCCGGCGGCCATACCGCTGCTGCGCCAAACAACGCCAACCAAACCAGCGCCGCCGCCCGTCTGCCCCGCATTGCATCTGCTCGCATGCTTCCCTCCATTGGCTTCATTCAATCACCAGCACAACTTCCTCCCAACTCCGGCACGGGGTAAATTTTCCAAGCTGCGCCTCCCTTCCGCCGGCCTTGGCATGGATGGCATAAACATATTCGGTCTGCGCCGGAACGGCGTTTTTATCCGCGCCGGCGCGCAAGAGGCGCTCGCTTAACAGCAGCGCGCCCTTGGCATCCCGGCCCGGTGTGCGCCCATCCGCTCCGGTAACGGCCTGTAAATTGTCAAACTCCGGAGCGCCCGCTCTTTCCGCACCAAGCAATTGAACCTGCACCACGGCATTTTTTAAAGGCTTGCCGGCACGATCCAGCGCCTGGACGATGACATGGCGCTTGGAAACAAAAAAGGCGTTGGTCGCCCCGGAATAGACGCCTTTGTCATAAGCGTCAATCTCGCAATCCACCGCCACCAGCCGGCCTTTATGATTTAACGACCAGTTTAGACGGTTGCCGGCAAAGACGCAATCATACAAAACGCCGTCGCGGGTGACGGACACCGCCGTGCCGCAATCAACGAAGGACACTGCGTTTACCTTGTCCTGGTAGGTGCCGGTAATCGCCGCGCCGCATTTTTCGAACCGGCAATTCTGGAACAGGCCGACGCCCAGGTGCCGCCCCCACGCCCCGCCGACATTCCGCACCGTGGCATTGATCATTTCCAGGCGTTCCAGCCCGCCCATATTGACGGTCTCGATCGGAGCATCTCCCGCCGGGGCGATCGTGCTGTTGTAAACCAGCAACTGTCCGCCGGCATTTTGCGAGGAAACGCCAAAAAAACCGCCGACCGTCAGCCGATCCGGGCCGCGCGGATGCTTTTCGAGCAGCAAGGCGGCGCGGACCGCAGATTCGTCGCGCACCCCTAATGTCAGCCGGTTGACCAGGCCGGCCTGGCGCAGCATCCATAGCTCGGTGGGCTGGTCCGGACGCAGCTCCCGGTTCTCGCCCGCGAGCCAGTTGGGATAGACGCGGACCGAGCCCTGAACGATCAAGATTTCGTTGGAATGCGCCGGATCGCCGATTTGGAAATAAGTGCTGCCGCCGTCGTTCCGCCCGATCATCAAGTTGGCAGCCACCGTGACCGCACCGCTGGCCTCATCCAGACGCACGCGGCCCCAGCCGAAGGCCTGGTCAACCCGCGCCAGCAAACGCGGCGTGCAGGGGAAGTCCGCCGGGTAATCGGTCACCCAGATGGTTTCCGTAGCCGCGCAATACTCCACGGCAGCACGCGCCGGCAGGGGCGTGCAAAAGGCCCCGCCGACACAGCCAACCAAAAGGATCAGAAAAGTTGGGTTGGTGTTTTTCATAAAAGGGTTCAGTGTTCGGTGTTCGGTGTTCAGCACTCAGAATTTTGCTACGTCATAACACGTTGATCTTATTTGAATATGCCGAAATGCGCGGGCAAGATGCCCGCACTACAAACAGAATTCGGGGAAAACTACGGTTCGAACGCCGTCGGTTCCAACCCGGGCTCCAACTGCAAGGCATCCAGGAACACGGGGGCCGGCGCCTGGACGTCGCCAGTCAGCAGCAGCAGGTTGACATCGTTCGGATGGCGGTAACGCGCCGGCATGATCAGGCGCAGGCGATAGCGCGTCCATTCCCTGCCCGAGATTTCCACGTATTGCCGCTGGTTTTTTTCCAACAAGCCGGATTGGAATCCCAGGGACACCGGCGCGGGCGATTCCGTGCGGGCGTAAAAGGAAAACACATACGGCTGCGCCGCCGGCAGTTGCGGTCCGACCTTCCAATAGATATTGCCGAACTTGCGGGCGATGAACAGGCATTTTTCCCCATGATAAGGCTGGTTGGTGGACAGCCCCACCGGCGCATCGGGTGACCCGATACGCTGCCGCCAGCCCGTATAACTGCCGGAGGGCACGTAATAATCCGGCCAGCCAGGAATTGTTTCATCTTCGAAACTGGGATTGGGCAGGATGTTTTTCATGCCAACCCGGCCTTCGTTGCTGTAACTCGGCTCAATCGTTCCGGCATCGCCCAGCGCCTTGATTTGCACGGCAATGCGCACGGCGCCGTCCGCGTCAATTTTATCGAATATATAGGAGCGCACGCCGCGGCCGGGTAAAGTATCCGTGAAAGCGCCGGCATTGATGGCGCCCAGTTCGCCGTCAAAGAGATCGCGCAGCCGGCGGTCCTGCAATCCGGCAACCTTGACCGCCAGTTCCACGGGGGAAATACGGACATTGGCGGCAAGCAGCGCGTAGCGGCCGTCAGGGAAACGCATCAGCCGGCATTGGACATCGGGAAGTTCATCCCGCAGCGGCGCCCAAACGCCCGGCGCATAGGTGATTGCCTGTTCCGGGTCCGGACCGGCCAGGGCCGGGGTCATAACCTTGATCCGGGCGGCCAGCGTCTGCAGCGCTTCCCATTGTTCGACGGTGGCGGCCCAACTATGGGTGAAATAGATAATGCCGCGCGTGCCGTGGATCAAAGCCAGGTAGGTCTGACAGATTTGTTCCGCGCCGGAAATCATGCGCTTGCTGATGTCGGTCCAAACCGAGACCAGGGGCACGGTCCACGGCAGCATGCCTTGTTCGCGCGCCCGGCTGACGGTGCGGGCGGTGACCCCGGCCACCCAGTTGACGCTGCCGCGCGGGGGCGGCCGGCCGGGCGTCCAGTAAGGGTCCGTGCCCAGGGCGTCGGCCAGATCGGTGTACTTGGTGCCGGCGGGGATTTTGGAGGAATAAATCACAAACATCGGCCGGTAAGGATCGGTTTCCCTGACCGCCCGGGTCATGCGCAGAAGCTGCACATCGAGATCGGCTTCCCGAAACTCCGGCGGCTCATCCAGCGTGTTGTAGGCGAGCATATTCGGCAGATCGCGCACGGCGCGGACATTATCCAGCATGAGCGGCAGGTGCAAATCCATCCAGTCGGCGGCAATCTCATTGCGCTGCGGGCGGGTCAGTTGGTTCCAGGGGGCCGTACCGCTGATAGCCAGGTATTTCCAATGCAGCAAACCCCGTTCGAATTGCGCCAGGGCCTGATCATATTTTTCGCCGGAAAAATATTTTTTCAGGCTGGTCATTTCCGCCCGCCGGTTGGCGGTTTTTTCCGGCCGGGCCATCAGCATCAAGCCGTGCTTCCGGGCCAGCTCCGCGGTTTTGACGAAATCCGCCGGCTCCATGGGGCGCGGCCAGCCGCCCAAACCGATATCGGTCCACCAGAGGACGGTGTTGAAGCCGGCGGCGGCGACTTCCCGGTATTGCTCCTCATCCACATCCATGCAAAACCCCAGCGGGAAAAACGGTTCGCCGTCGTGCAGCAACGTCCCGCCCCGCGCGCGATCAATCTTCCATTCCCGGCCCGGCTTGGGCGGCAGCCTGGTCAAGTCAAATTCCACGCTGAATATGCGCCGGCCGGCCTGGTCTGCCAGCTCCAGGCTGAAAGCATGACAGCCGTTGGAAACATCCTGCAACGGGAAGGCCAGCAGCCCGCCGGACGCCGGCGGAGCCAGGCGCGCCCGTTCCCGGCCCGCGGCATCGCGCACCACCAGGCGTTTATCGGCCAGCATGGCGGCGGACATGCCGATTTGATAAAGCACTTCGGCGGCATCCTCAGCGGTGTAGTAATTCAATCGCGCCATGGCGCGCAGCAATTCAAAACCGGCGGCATTCCTGATTTGCCAGGTTTGAAACGGCATCCCGCCGGCCGCATCGCGCAACATCACCTCCAGATCGCGCTGGCCCGGGGATGTCACCGGCACCGCCACGGCGGCCGGCATGACCCGGTGCGGCTGCAGCGCGAAGGATTTGACGACCTGGCGCTTCGCGCCATCCGCGGATGTTTCCACCACCACGACCTCCGCCGTGCCCGCCGTGCCGGTCATGGCCTTCAAAGTCATGCCGACATCGTAACTCAACGCGCCGGCAGCGCCCGACAGCGCGCCAACGGCCACATCGCCCGCGTTCGCCACGAACGGGAAGTCCGGCCGGAGCGCTTCGGCCAGGCCGGTCAGGCGCGCCATCTCCGCGCGCCGGGTCCATTCGGAGGTGGGCGACAGCGTGCTGGTGGATTCCTCCACCCCGATCTCCACGGCCAGCGGATCATATTGGCGCACCAGTTGCTTGCGGAAAACATTCAGCCAGACCGGCTTCAAGTCGCCATAGCCTGCCAGATCGAACAGCGGGATGGCCACCTCGGCATTCCAGCCGGCCGGCGTGATTTGCGTCGCAGCCGGCCACGGCAGCAGCGGCTTGCCGCCGGCGTCGGTGAAAGAGCGCTTGAGTTCGTGAACATTTTTATAATTCAAGACATAGCGATAGACCTGGTTGTCTTCCGGCAGGCCCGGATTAATAAAGATTTTGATGCATTCGTCGCCGAAGACATTCCCGCCGAAATTCTCATTGACTTCCGCTTTCATGGCGCGGGGGTCCGGATGCCGGCATTCGCAGGCCACAAAAAGCCAGCGGCCATCGGTCAGCATGCGCACGGTCGTGTTCGGATTGGGCTGATAATTCGTCCGCTTAAATTGGAACTGGTAAAAAGTCGGGCTGACATACGCCTTGTCCCAGCAGGCATCATCCAGCAATCCGTCAATCCGGGGCGGGGAGTCGGTTCGCGGCACATTGATTTGCGGGCATTCAACCGCGCAGGCCGCGGCCGCAATCATGCCGGCTATGCTTGCCAGACCGATGATTTTATGGTTGTGTTTTTTCATTTTTTCCTGTTTCCCAAAGGCGGGCGTATGCCCGCAACCCAATTTTGCTTAGCTTCCTCTCCGTCGCAGTGTTTTGAATTCGGTTCGAAAAGGGCG
>CAZYXU010000206.1:0-5671 GCA_964650945.1 uncultured Verrucomicrobiota bacterium
ATAAATTCCGGTAATTTCGGCCGGGTGGTTACACCACCCTGGCCGAAATTGGGGCACCGCGTGGCGAATTCCGTTACCCTGAGATTGTCGAAGGGTTTCGAAAAGACAAGGCAAGTTTGGGGTGGATGCGTGGGCGCAGGTGGTGACGCTAATCTCAAGATTGCGTCACCGCCTGCAACCACGCCCGCAGGGGCGCGTCCCGCGCCAGACACCCCAAAATCACCGCCGTGCTTTTCGAACGGAATTCGCTACGCATCCCCGGTACGGCACTATACCAATAAGTTTGTCTTGCATCACTGCCGCGATGGCAAGATAACATTTCGTTGCGCCGCGCCTGATTATTTGATACGGTTCCACTCTGTTTTGCCGGGTAGATGCGCGGCGCAGGACCGCCGCCCGCCCGGCGTCTCCGGATCGGGAAGCGGCGGCGCTTTAACCGGCATGAACGGCGGAAAAGATTATCATGGCATACCGCATTGAAATCGCACTGCGGCGCGGCGTGATGGACACGCGCGGCGCATCCACCATGCGCCAGGCGCGGACGGCGCTGGCGCTGGAGTTGGCCGACGTGCAGACCCGGACGGTTTACAAGATTGACGCCGACCTGACCCCGGCGGAACAGGAAGCCGTCCGCCGGGCGTTTACCGATCCGGTGCTGGAAATTTCCGCCGGCGGCCGCCTGCCGCCGCCGGCGGTTTTCGACTGGCTGATCGAGATCGGCTTCAAGCCGGGCGTGACCGACAATGTCGGGCGCACGGCGCTTTCCGCCTTGCGGGACGTGCTGGCGCGCAAACTGCCGGGCACGGCCGGCGTGTACACGGCCACGCAATACTTTATCACATTCGCGCCAGCCGCGCGGGCGCGCGGGGCCGCCATGGCCCGCCGGCTGGCGGCGGATTTGCTGGCCAACCCGTTGATTCAGACCATTGCCATCCATGCCGCCGCCGACTGGCGGCGGCGCCGGCCGGACACCGCCGTGCCGGCCATCCACGACCGGCAGGCCACGGTGGTCAACACCTACAACCTGCGGGGCACGGATGCGGACCTGCAGCGCATCAGCCGCGAACACATCCTGTCCTGCAGCCTCGAGGAAATGCGCGCCATGCGCGATTATTTCACCCGCCCGGCGGTGAGCCGGGCGCGCCGGGCGCAGGGTCTGCCGCGCGATCCCACGGATGTGGAGGTGGAATGCATCGCCCAGACCTGGTCGGAGCACTGCAGCCACAAGATTTTCGCCGCGCAAATCGAATACCACGACGGCGCCGGCCGGATCCAGACCATCCATTCGCTTTATAAAACCTTCATCAAGGCCGCCACCAACCAGATCGCCGCCCGACGCAACTGGCTGGTATCGGTTTTCACCGACAATGCCGGCATCATCCGGTTCAATCGCGACCGGCACCTGGTTTACAAGGTCGAAACCCACAACAGCCCGTCGGCGCTCGACCCCTATGGCGGCGCCATGACCGGCATTGTGGGCGTCAACCGCGACCCGATGGGCACCGGCATGGGCGCCGCGCTGCTGTGCAATGTCTGGGGCTACTGTCTCGGCTCGCCCTTTTACCGGGGCCGCCTGCCGGCCGGCCTGATGCATCCGCGCCGCATCCGCGACGGCGTGCATCAGGGCGTGATCGAAGGCGGCAACCAGAGCGGCATCCCCTGGATGCGCGGCTGGGAGATTTTCGACGACCGCTTCAACGGCAAGCCGCTGGTATTTTGCGGCACGGTCGGCACCCTGCCGGTCAAAGTCAACCAGCGGCCGTCGCAGCGCAAGGAAGTCCGCCCCGGCGACGCGCTGGTGGTGGTGGGCGGACGCATCGGCAAGGACGGCATCCACGGCGCGACATTTTCGTCCGAGGAATTGCGCGAGGAATCGCCGGTGCAGGCGGTGCAAATCGGCGACCCGATCACCCAGCGCAAGATGTATGAATTCCTGCTGGAAGCCCGCGACCTGGGATTGTACCGTTGCATCACCGACAATGGCGCCGGCGGTCTGAGCTGTTCGGCGGGCGAAATGGGCCGGATGGCGGGCGGGGTGGAGCTGGACCTGGCGCGGGCGCCCCTGAAATATCAGGGGTTGCAACCCTGGGAAATTCTTTTATCCGAGGCCCAGGAACGCATGACCCTGGCCGTCCCGCAAAACCGGGTCAAAGCCCTGCAGGCGCTGGCCGGCCGGCGGGATGTGGAGGCCACCGTCATGGGCCGCTTCACCGATTCCGGCGTCTTCCTGATCCGGCACGGCAACCGGACGGTTGGCCGCCTGGACATGCAATTCCTCTATGATGACTGCCCGGTCATGCGGCTGCCGGCGCGCTGGCAGCCGCCGCGGGTGGCGGCGCCGCGCCGGCCGCAACCCGGCCGCCGCGACCGGGTTCTGACGGAGCTGCTGCGGAGTTTAAACCTTTGTTCCCGCGAATTCAAAAGCCGGCAATATGACGGCGAAGTCAAGGGATTGAGCGTGGTCAAACCGTTTGTCGGCGCGCATTGCGACATGCCGGCGGATGCCACCGTCATGCGCGTGGATTATCGCAGTCCGGAGGGCATCGTGCTGGCCGAGGGGATTAACCCGTTTTATTCCGACCTCGACACCTGGACCATGGCGGCCGCCGTGATTGATGAGGCGGTGCGCCGGACCATCAGCGCCGGCGCCGACCCCGACCACCTCGCCGGCCTGGACAATTTTTGCTGGCCGGACCCGGCGCAGTCGGACAAAACGCCGGACGGCGCCTACAAACTGGCGCAACTGGTGCGCGCCTGCCAGGCGGTGCATGACATCACCATCGCTTATGGCGTTCCCTGCATCTCCGGCAAGGATAGCTGCAAGAACGACTCCACCCGCGGCGGGCGCAAAATCTCCATCCCGCCCACCCTGCTGTTTTCCACCATCGGCAAAATTTCCGACGTGCGCCGCGCCGTCACCATGGACGTCAAACAGCCCGGCGATACGGTTTATCTCATCGGCCTCACGCGGCCGGAACTGGGCGCGTCCGCTTTTTACCGGCTGCTGGCGGAACAGCAAGGCCATCCCACCCATGTCGGCGGCCAGCCGCCGGCGTTGGACACGGAACTGGCGCAAAAAATCTATCGCGCCCTGCATCAAGCCATCAATGCCGGTTTGTTAAACTCCTCCCACACCCCCACCCGCGGCGGACTGGCGGTGGCGCTGGCCCTCGCCGCCCTGGGCGGCGACTTGGGGATGGACATCCGTCTGGCCGGCATGCCGGCGGCCGGCCG
Organism: uncultured Verrucomicrobiota bacterium; assembly: GCA_964650945.1. Lineage (GTDB taxonomy): Bacteria > Verrucomicrobiota > Kiritimatiellia > JAAZAB01 > JAAZAB01 > JAXGPF01. The sequence continues at coordinate 3,235 of CAZYXU010000206.1, forward strand.
TCTGAGCGCGGACGAGAAGATTTTCGCCGAATCCAACAGCCGCTTCGTCGTCACCGCCAGCCCGGCCAACGCCGGACGCCTGGCGGAGATTTTTAAAGGACTGCCCTGCGCCCCGATCGGCCGGGTGACCCGCCGCAAGACCTTGCGCGTGCGCGACGACGCGGGCCAGGATTTGATCAACGTTGAGCTCGGCGGTTTGCGCCAGGCTTTTAAACAAACTTTGCAGGGGCTATGAAGCACCGTCAACCCAAAGTTTTAATCGTCACCGGCTACGGGGTGAATTGCGAGGCCGAATCGGCCCGGGCCTGGGAACTGGCGGGCGCCGCTCCGGTTAAATTGCACCTGAACGACCTGCTGGCTGCGCCCCGGCAACTGGAAAATTTCCAGGCGCTGATGTTCATCGGCGGATTTTCATTCGGCGACCACATGGGTTCCGGCCATGTGCTGGCCTTGCGTTGGCGGCATTGTCTCCGGGAGCAGTTGCGCCGCTTCCTGGACGGCCAACGCCTCGTGCTGGGCGTCTGCAATGGTTTCCAGGTGATGGTCAAGCTGGGGTTGCTCCCCGGCTTGCAACCGGGCGCATTTGTGCCGCAAGTGGCGCTGACGCACAATCAATGCGGCGCCTTCCAGAATTTCTGGGTGACATTGCGTTTCGATCACCAAAGCCCCTGCGTGTTCACCCGGGGTCTGGACAAACTGGATTTACCCATCCGGCACGGCGAGGGGCGGTTTTTCACCCCGGACCGCCGGTTGCTGACGGAACTGGAACACCGCGGTTGCATCCCTTGCCTTTACGCGCAGCCGCGCACCGGCCGGCCGACGATGCAATTCCCCCACAATCCCAACGGCTCGCAACGCGCCATCGCCGGGCTGTGCAGTCCGGACGGACGGATTTTCGGACTGATGCCCCACCCGGAAGCCTATTTGTTTCCGGAGAATCACCCGCAATGGCCGCGGCAAAAGCTGGCCGGAATATTGCCGCAGCATGGCGCCGGGCTGGCGATTTTTAAAAACGCCGTGGAATTCCTGCGATGATCGCCATCGTTGATTACCGGGCCGGCAATCTTACCAGCGTCCGGCTGGCCTTGGAAACGCTGCATGTGCCGGCGGTCATCACGCGGGACCCGGCAACCATCCGGCAGGCCGAGCGCGTGATCTTCCCCGGCGTCGGCGCCGCCGGCGCCGCCATGGCCAGCCTCCGCGCGCTGCAATTGGAGGAACCCTTGCGGGCAGCGGTGCGGCGCGGGACGCCCTTCCTCGGCATCTGCCTGGGCGCCCAGGTCATCTTTGAATTTCTGGAGGAGGATGGCGGAGTACCGGGATTGGGACTGCTGCCCGGCGCGGTGAAAAAATTTACCCCGGCCGACCGCCGCGACAAGGTTCCGCAAATCGGCTGGAACGCCGTCCGCTGGCAGCGCCCCCACCCGCTCTGCGCCGGCATCGATGACGGCAGCGAATTTTATTTTGTTCACAGCTATTACATCCAGCCCGGCCGGCCGGAACACGCCCTGGGGCTGACCGATTATGCCGGCGTCACTTTTGCCGCGATGGTCGCAAATGCCAACCTGGCGGCCGTCCAATTCCACCCGGAAAAATCCGGCCGCATCGGCCTGCAACTGCTCCGCAACTTCAGCCAATGGGACGGAAAATGCTGACCAAACGCATCATCCCCTGTCTGGACGTCCATGGCGGCAAGGTCACCAAGGGCGTAAAATTTCAGAACAACGTCGTGCTGGGCGATCCGGTGGAAATGGCCGCCGCCTACAGTGAGGGCGGCTGCGACGAACTGGTTTTTTACGACATCACCGCCTCCGCCGAGCGCCGGGCGATTGACTTCGCCATGGTCCAGGCCGTGGCGCGCGCCATCCGCATTCCCTTCGCCGTCGGCGGCGGCATCGGCAATCTGGCCGACATGGAGCGGGTGCTGCTGGCCGGCGCGGAGAAAATCTCCGTCAATTCGCTGGCGGTAAGCCAACCGGCGATCATCGCCGACGGCGCGCGGGCTTTCGGCTCGCAATGCATCGTGCTGGGGATGGATCCCCTGCGCGCGCCGGACGATCCGCGGTTTCCCAGCGGCTACGAAATCACCACCCGTGGATTCCGGGAACGGACGGGGCTGGATGCGCTGGACTGGGCCCGGCGCGCCGCCGACCTGGGCGCGGGCGAGATCGTGGTCAACTCCGTGGATGCCGACGGCACGCGCGCCGGTTACGAACTGCGCCTGACCCGGATGATCGCCGAGGCGGTCGGCGTGCCGGTGGTGGCATCCGGCGGCGCCGGCCGGCCGGAACACCTGGTGGCGGCGTTCCGGGAAGGCGGCGCGGACGCCGCCATCATCGCCGGCATGATCCATTCCGGCGAATATTCCATCGCCCGCATCAAGCGGGAACTGGATGCCGCCGGCATCCCGGTCCGCAAAAAATGGTAAACGGCGGCG
>CAZYXU010000207.1:0-5636 GCA_964650945.1 uncultured Verrucomicrobiota bacterium
TCCAGCTTTGAAGGCATGGGCGCCAGCCGCGAGGCGCAGTTTTCGGCGCTGGCGGAGCCGGCGCTGATCGTCGGCCTGGCCGCGCTGGTCTGCGCCACCGGCCGCCTCTCCCTGTCGGGAATTTTCGCCGCTCTGGGCACAGCGCCAGCGGCCAACATCCCGGCCATCGTGCTGGTGGCGGCAGCGCTGTTGATTGTCTTCCTGGCCGAAAATTCACGCATCCCGGTGGACGATCCCAACACCCACCTGGAACTCACCATGATCCACGAGGTGATGATCCTGGACTATTCCGGTCCGGACTTGGCGATGATTTTATACGCCGCCACGCTGAAGCTGTGGGTGCTGGGCGCGCTGATCGTCAACCTGGCGCTGGCGCTGACGGATTTGCGCGGCGCCGTTCTCGCGGCCGCCTTCGCCGGGGGCATGCTGGTCCTGGCGGTGGCGGTCGGCATCATCGAATCGTCCATGGCCCGCTTGAGCCTGATCAAGGTGCCCCGGCTGCTGGCCGGCGCCCTGGTGCTGGCCGTGCTGGCATTCTCCTTTATCGTGAGGTCGGCAACATGACCGCCCTGACCGACACCATCCTCGTCCTGCTGATCCTGTCGGGTTTCGCCCTGCTGAATTCCAGCCGGCTGGGCGCCAGCATCCGCCTCGCGGCCCTGCAGGGCGTCCTGGCCGGACTGCTGCCGGCGGCGATGAGCGGGCACGGGGTATCGCTGCGCATCCTGGCCACCGGCGCGGTGGTGATCGTGATGAAAGGCCTGGTTTTCCCCCGCCTGCTGTTCCGCGCCCTGCGCGAATCCGATACCCGCCGCGAGCAGCAGCCCCTGCTGGGGTACATGACTTCGCTGATTTTTGGCGTCCTCGGGCTCCTATGCGCTTTCTGGCTGGATGCGCGGCTGGATTTGGCGGTCCCGCCCGCCTCCCGCCTGGTCGTGCCGACGGCGGTCGCCACGATGTTGACGGGCCTTTTCCTGATCGTCACCCGCCGCATCGCCCTCAGCCAGGTGATTGGCTTCCTCACGCTCGAAAACGGAATTTACGCTTTCGGCCTGGCGATTGTCGGCGATGTGCCCGTGCTGATCGAGTTGGGCGTGCTGATGGATGTTTTTGTGGCGGTGTTCGTGATGGGCATTGCCATTTGCCATATCAACCGCGAATTCGACCACATGGATTCCGACCGGTTGACGACATTGAAGGGTTGAAACATGCATGCGGAATGGTTGTTGCCCAGCCTGGCGCTACTGCCGGCGTTGCTGGCCGGCGTCTGCCTGCGGCTCCGATCGCCGCGGGCGATTTTACGGGTTTGCGCCGGCGGCACGCTGGCCGCGGCTTTGCTCGCGGGCTGCGCCGCCGGGCTGGCGCTGCGCCTGGGTCCGCTGACGGCCGCCGCCGGCTGGTTTTGGCTGGACGCGCTGTCAGCCTGCCACATGCTGGTGATGGCCATGGTTTTCTCCATCGCGGCCATTTTCGGCGGGAGTTATTTCCGCGCCGAAATTGACGGCGGCCGGCTGACCCGCAAGCTGGCCCGGCGTTATGGCAGCCTCTGGTTCGGATCGCTGGCGGCCATGCTGCTGGTGCTGATCGCCAACAATCTGGGCATCATGTGGGTGGGCATCGAAGCCACCACGCTGCTGACGGCTTTCCTGATCTGCATGCATGCCACGCCGGCCGCGCTGGAGGCGATGTGGAAATATCTGCTGATGTGCTCGGTCGGCGTCGCCCTGGCTTTCACAGGCACGCTGTTGATCGCCGCGTCAGCGGCGCCGGCGGCCTTGCAGGGCGCGGACGTGATGCTCTGGACAAACTTGCGGAGCGTCGCCCCGCAGCTCCATCCCGCGCTGATCAAGGCCGGCTTTATTTTCCTGGTCATCGGCTACGGCGCCAAGGCCGGGCTGGCGCCGATGCATAACTGGCTGCCGGACGCCCACAGCCAGGCGCCGGGGCCGGTTTCGGCGATTTTTTCCGGGTTTCTCCTGAACGCCGCGCTCTACGGCATCCTGCGCTGCCTGCCCCTGGTGGAGGCGGCCACCGGCAATACCGGCTGGGGGCGCGGCATCCTCGTGGCTTTCGGGCTGCTGTCGGTCGTCATGGCGGCGGCGTTAATCGTCACCCAGCATGATATCAAGCGGCTGCTGGCATATTCCAGCGTGGAACATATCGGCATCATGGCGCTGGGCTTCGGGCTGGGCGGACTGGGCGCCATGGCCGCCCTGTTCCACATGTTCAGCCATTCGCTTGCCAAAACCCTGGCCTTCTGTTGCGCCGGCCGGCTGGGCCAGATTTACGGCACCCACGATATGCAGCGCATGGGAGGGCTGCCGTCGGTCTCGCCCTGGCTGGGCGCGGGCTTGCTGACCGCGTTGCTGACCCTGATCGGCGCCGCGCCGTTCGCTTTGTTTGTCAGCGAATTCCTGATCATGAAAGCCGCCGTGGACCAGGGGAACCTGGCGGCGGCCGGCATCCTGCTCGCCGGGCTGGCAGTGGTGTTCATCGTGGTGCTGCGCCGCATGATCGCCCTGGCCTGGAATCCCGCCGCCGGCGCGCCGCCGCCGCAACGCGCGCATTGGACGGAAATCCTGCCGATTGCCGCCGGGCTGGCAGTGTTGCTGGCGCTGGGCTTGTACTGGCCGGCGCCGCTGGCGCGCAGCCTGGAAAGCGCGGCCGCCATCCTGGGAGGGAGCCCATGAACAAGTCCGCCCTGCTGCTGAACAACGCGGCCATCCCACTGGACGCTGTGCCGGATCTGGCGCTACCGGCATTCCGGGAACATATCTTGGAGGGCGTCCGGCAGGGCGCCCGCATCGCCGCGCTGTTCGGCTGCCCGGCCGGGGGCGCGCTCCGGCTGTTTGCCGTGCTCGCCTGGGCGGACCGCGGCCGGCTCACGGCCGCTTCCGCGCGCGCCCCGCGGCGCTATCCGGCCATCACCCCGGAATGCCCGCAGGCCCACCTCTTCGAGCGCGAGCTTGCCGAGCAGTGGCAGATCGAACCGGCAGGCCATCCCTGGCTCAAGCCGGTGCGCTTCCCGGGGCGCGCGGCGGCGGCGCCATCGGATGCGTCACCCCTTGACGCCACTACCGGACAGATGCTTAACCCCGTGACGCCGCTACCAGGGGAACGCGCGCAAACTCCGCCCGGGCAATGCGGAGTAATGGATTTCTTTCAAATCGCCGGCGCGGAAATCCACGAGGTGGCGGTGGGACCGGTGCATGCCGGCATCATCGAGCCCGGCCATTTCCGGTTCCAATGCCACGGGGAGACGGTGCACCACCTGGAAATCTCGCTGGGCTACCAGCATCGCGGCGTGGAACAAGCCCTGGCCGGCGGGCCCGACCGGCGCACGCTGCATTACATGGAAACCCTGGCCGGCGACACCACGATCGGACACGCCACCGCTTATTGCCGGATCATCGAAGCCCTGGCGCAATGCCGCGTCCCGGCCCGCGCGCAGGCCCTCCGCGGCATCGCGCTCGAGTTGGAGCGCATCGCCAACCACATCGGCGACCTCGGGGCACTCGCGGGCGACATCGGATTCTTGCCGACCATGTCCTTCTGCGGGCGGATCCGGGGCGATATCCTCAACCTGACGGCCCGGCTGTGCGGCAACCGTTTCGGCCGCCGCCTGATTGTTCCCGGCGGCGCGGGCTACGACCTGGACCGCGTCCAGGCCGCGGAACTGCGCGCCCGGCTGGACCAGGCCATGGCCGACGCCGCCACGGCCATCGGCCTGCTCTGGGAAACGCCGTCCGTGCTCGCCCGCTTCGAGAACACCGGCGCGGTCCCGCGCGAACTGGCCGCGGAAATCGGCCTGGTGGGGGTCGCCGCGCGCGCCTGCGGACTGGACCGCGACGTCCGGCGCGACTTCCCGGACGGCATCTTCCAGATGGCGCAAATCCCCGTCGCCACCTGGCATACGGGCGATGTTTTCGCCCGCGCCTTCGTGCGCTGGCTGGAAACGCAGCGCTCCGCCGCGTTCATCCGCGACCTATTAAACACCCTGCCCGAGGAATCCGTCCGCGTCCCCTGCGCGGGGGAGTTGCCGCCGGAACATCTGGCCGTGGCCCTGACCGAGGGCTGGCGCGGCGAAATCTGCCACGCCGCCGTCACCGACGCCGCCGGCCGGTTCGCCGGCTACAAGGTGGTCGACCCCTCGTTCCATAACTGGTTCGGCCTGGCGCAGGCCATGCGCGGCCAGCAGATTTCCGACTTCCCGCTTTGCAACAAGAGTTTCAACCTGTCCTATTGCGGCCACGATTTGTAAGGACCTGAAAAATGAGCAGCCTGCTGATCACCCGCCTGCGCCAGGGATACCATACCATGCGCTACCCGGACGGCCCGGCGCCCCAATTGCCGGAACGTTTTACCGGCCGCCCCGCCATCCGCCCCGGCGCCTGCGGCCCGGACTGCCATGCCTGCGCGGATATCTGCCCGACCGGCGCCATCACGCGCACGGGGCCGATGGCGCAAATTGACCTGGGCCGCTGCATCTTCTGCGCCAGGTGCCGGGATGCCTGCCCGGCGCGGGCGATCGCATTCACCGCCGATCATCGCCTGGCGGCGCGCCGGCGCGGGGAACTGCTGACGGACAACGGCGTCCTCCCGGAATGGGCTGACGTTGGCCGGGATGCCATCAAAAAGCTGTTCGGCCGCTCGCTGAAGTTGCGCCAGGTGAGCGCCGGGGGCTGCAATGCCTGCGAAGCCGACACCAACGTGCTCAACACCCTGGCCTGGGATTTGGGACGGTTTGGCATCCAATTCGTCGCCGCGCCCCGGCATGCCGACGGCCTGCTGATCACGGGGCCCGTCACCAAAAATATGGAACTGGCGCTGCGCAAAACATATGACGCCGTGCCGGCGCCCAAGATCGTCATCGCCGTCGGCGCCTGCGCCATTGCCGGCGGACCCTACGCCGGGCATGCGGAAGTCTGCAATGGCGCGGACGGCCTGCTGCCGGTGGATCTCTACATCCCCGGCTGCCCGCCCCACCCCCTCACCATCCTGGACGGCTTGCTCCGGCTGCTGGGGCGGTTGCCGGCAGCGCGCCAGCCGGCATCGTAGCTGCCGGCAATGCCGGTCGGAAAGACTTGCGATGACCTGCGTCCCGAAATCGACGCGGGCAAGGTCTTAAACCGCTGGGCGCTACGGTTCGGAGAGTCGCCGCAGGACTTGTATCCATTGCCGCAGATTCTTCTCCGCGAGCTTGGCGTCGGTCAGCTCCTTTTCCTGGTGCGCGACATAGGTGTTCCGGAAGTTGTTGATGTCGGTGACGGCGGCCAGCAGGTCCCCGGCCCGTGCGGCTCGCACCCGGTGCGCACTCGGTTCCTGCCACGTCTCAAACAGGGGTTCGAGAACGGATGGATTGACGAAGTACGGATCTGGCATTCGACGCCCCCGAAATTTACCTTATCTCTTACCAACGACCAGCGCTAAACACACACTATACTACTACAGATTGTGGTTCATTGCCGCATAACCGGAAAAACACACAATTTAATCCTTCTTAAGGCCTCTGCTATGCGTGGCTTCAGAAAGCAATTTCTGCCACAGGTCCGTCAACGCATACCGCCGGACGCGCAAGGCCTCTTCCCGCTCTGGCCTGACAAATCCGTCCTGGCGCCACCGGCCGAGCCATTCCC
>CAZYXU010000208.1:0-5606 GCA_964650945.1 uncultured Verrucomicrobiota bacterium
ACCAAGCATGTTTTCATCACCGGCGGGGTGGTTTCCTCCCTGGGTAAGGGGTTGACCGCCGCCTCCGTCGGGTTGCTGCTGTCGCGGCGCGGCTATCGCGTCAAGATGCAGAAACTCGATCCGTACCTGAACGTGGACCCCGGCACCATGTCGCCTTACCAGCATGGCGAGGTTTACGTCACCGAGGATGGCGCGGAAACCGACCTGGACCTGGGGCATTACGAACGCATTGCCGGCGTGACCTGCCGGCGCGACAGCAATTACACCACCGGGCGGATTTACAGCACGGTGATCAACCGCGAGCGCGAAGGCGGCTACCTGGGGAAGACCGTCCAGGTCATCCCGCATATCACCGATGAAATCAAGTCCGCCATCCGCGGCCTGGATGCCGCGGACGTGGACATCGCCATCACCGAAATCGGCGGCACGGTGGGCGACATCGAATCGCTGCCCTTTCTCGAGGCCATCCGCCAGTACCGGCAGGAGATCGGTCGGCAAAACGGGTTGTTCATCCACCTGACGCTGGTGCCGTATATCCGGGCGGCCGGCGAAATGAAAACCAAGCCTTCCCAGCAGTCCGTCGGTATTCTGCGCACCATCGGCATCATCCCGGATATCCTGATCTGCCGGTGCGAGCAGCGGATGCAGCGCGAACACCGGGAAAAGCTGGCCATGTTTTGCAACGTGGAAACGGACCTGGTGATCGAGGAGCGCGATGTGGAGCATTCGATTTACGAGGTGCCGGTGGCGCTGACGGAGCAGGGGTTGGATGTTTACATGCTCGAGATGCTCAAGCTGCACGTGCGCCCGCTGCAGATGGACGACTGGAAACGCATGCTGGCGGTGCAGCTTGCGCCGGATGCCGGCACGGTGGAGATTGCCGTCGTCGGCAAATACATCCAGTTGCAGGATGCCTATAAAAGCGTATACGAGGCGCTGCACCATGGCGGTCTGGCCAACCGCCTGCGCGTCAAGATCCGCATGGTGGAGTCGGAGGAACTCGACTCTCCTGAGCGCGCGGCGCAGCGGCTGGCCGGCGCGCAGGGCGTCCTGGTGCCGGGCGGATTCGGCGACCGCGGGGTGGAGGGCAAGATCAACGCCATCCAATACGCCCGCGCGCAGAAGGTGCCGTTTTTCGGCATCTGCCTGGGCATGCAATGCGCGGTGATCGAGTTTGCCCGCCATGTCTGCGGCCTGGCCGGCGCCAACAGCACCGAGTTTGACGCGGCCACCGCGCACCCGGTGATTGATTTGATGGCCGGCCAGCGGCTGACCGCCGCGAAGGGCGGCACGATGCGTCTGGGCGCATATCCCTGCCGGCTGCTCCCGGACACCCGCGCGCGGCAGGCCTACGGCGCGGACTTGGTGCGGGAACGCCATCGCCACCGTTACGAGTTCGGCAACCGCTACCGGGCGCAGATGGAACAGGCTGGGATGGTTTTTGCCGGGGAGCATCCGGAGCAGGAACTGGTCGAAATCGTTGAATTGCGCGACCACCCCTGGTTCGTGGCCTGCCAGTTTCATCCGGAATTTCAATCCACGCCCCTGCGGGCGCATCCGCTGTTCCGGGACTTTGTTGCCGCGGCGCGCGCGCGCCGGGATGCCGACGCGGAGTGTGTGGGAGCGGGGGAGGGAAAGTGTGTGGGTATGTGAGTGTGGGGGTGTGGGAGGGACGGGAGGCGGGTGTCGGGTGGCGCGTGTCGGGTGGCGGGATACGGATGTCGGGTGTCGGGTGTCGCGTGTCGGGTGTCGCGTGTCGGGTGGCGGGAGGCGGATCGCGGCTCACGAGACCACGCTGGCGGCGTGGTAAACGTTTTATCCCGCTCTTGGCGGGATCGCCCTCCATTAGAAGGAGAAAGTATGTTTGATTCCCTGGCGGGAGAACCTTAAAGAGGAGCCGATTTAAAAACTCAATTTTTGAAAGTTTTACGTTTTAATGTGTTACACCGGAGCAAATTCATATGAACACCGAACACTGACCACTGAACACCGACCACTGAACACCGAACACTGACCACTGAACACCGACCATTGAACACTGCCAATTATGCCTAAACGCGAAGATATCAAAAAAATCATGCTGATCGGCGCCGGGCCGATTGTCATCGGCCAGGCCTGCGAGTTCGATTATTCCGGCGTCCAGGCGTGCAAAGCCTTGAAGGAGGAGGGGTACGAACTGGTGCTGGTCAACAGCAATCCGGCGACCATCATGACCGATCCGGAATTCGCCGACCGCACCTACATCGAGCCGCTGTCGGTGGAAATCCTCCATGAAATCATCCGGCGCGAACGCCCGGACGCCCTTTTGCCGACCCTGGGCGGCCAGACCGCCCTCAACCTGGGGGTGGCCCTCCACGACCAGGGGATTCTGCGGCGTTACCGCGTGGAACTGATCGGCGCCAACGCCGAGGTCATCCGCCGCGCCGAGGACCGCAACCTGTTCAAGGAGGCCATGCGCGGGATCGGCCTGGACATGCCCGCCAGCGGCTCGGCGCATACCCTGGCTGAGGCCTGGCAGGTCCGGGAGCGGATTGGCGCATACCCGCTGGTGATCCGGCCGGGATTCACCCTGGGCGGCACCGGCGGCGGCATTGCCGCGGATGACGCGGAATTCCAGCGGATCGTGGAGCGGGGCTTGTATTACAGCCCCAATTCGGAGGTGTTGATCGAGGAGTCGGTGGCGGGCTGGAAGGAATTCGAGTTGGAGGTGATGCGCGACCGCAAGGATAACTGCGTGATTGTCTGCTCGATTGAAAATATTGACCCGATGGGCGTCCATACCGGCGACAGCGTAACTGTTGCGCCGGCCCAGACCCTGACCGACCGCGAGTACCAGCGCATGCGCGACGATTCTCTGGCGGTCATGCGGGCCATTGGCGTGGAGACCGGCGGTTCGAACGTGCAGTGGGCGGTCAATCCCGCCAACGGCCGGATGGTGATCATCGAGATGAACCCGCGCGTTTCCCGCTCCAGCGCCCTGGCCTCCAAGGCCACCGGCTTCCCCATCGCCAAGATTGCCGCGAAGCTGGCGGTCGGCTACACCCTGGACGAATTGTGCAACGACATTACGCGCGAAACGCCGGCCTGCTTCGAGCCGGCCATCGATTATGTGGTTACCAAGGTTCCGCGCTTCGCGTTCGAAAAATTCGCCGCCGCCGATACCACGCTCGGCACCCAGATGAAATCGGTCGGCGAGGCCATGAGCATCGGCCGGACTTTCAAGCAATCGTTCCAGAAAGCCATGCGTTCGTTGGAGAACGGCCGGGCCGGGTTCGGCGCGGACGGCCGGGACGCCCCGTTTGAAAAGCTGCCGGACGAGCGCCTGGCCGCGGAGCTGGCGCGGCCGCAGGCTCAGCGCTTTTTCCACGTCCGCGCCGCCTTCCGGCGCGGCTGGGAGGTCGCGCGCGTGCAGGGCTTGACACGCATCGATCCGTGGTTTCTGCGGCACCTGGCCGAACTGGCGGCCTTCGAGGATGAAATCGCCGGCGCCCAATCCCTGGATGGTCTGCGCCGGCAGCCGGATTTATTCCGCCAGGCCAAGGAGTTCGGTTATGCCGACCGCCAGATCGCCTGGCTGCTGCACACCGATGAAACGGCCGTGCGGCGCGCGCGCGAGGAATTGAAGCTCCTCCCGATTTACAGCCTGGTGGATACCTGCGCCGCGGAATTCGAGGCCTATACCCCGTATTTTTATTCCACTTACGGCGAACGGGACGAGCCTTGCGCCGGGCAACGCCCGAAAATCATGATCCTCGGCGGCGGGCCCAACCGTATCGGCCAGGGGATCGAATTCGATTACTGCTGCGTTCATGCCGTCTTTGCCTTGCGGGCCGCCGGCTACGAAACCATCATGGTCAACAGCAACCCGGAGACCGTCAGCACGGATTACGACACCAGCGACCGCCTGTATTTCGAACCGCTGACCCTGGAGGACGTGCTGCATATTTACCGCCGGGAACAATGCGCCGGGGTGATTGTCCAGTTCGGCGGGCAGACGCCCCTGAACCTGGCGCGCGTCCTGGAGGACAACGGCGTCCGGATCATCGGCACCAAGCCGGCGAACATTGAGGCCGCCGAGGATCGCGACCTGTTCAAGCGCCTGCTGGACAAACTGGATATCCGCCAGCCGCAAAGCGGCATGGCGGTGGATGCCGCCGGGGCGGAGGAGATCGCCGAGCGCATCGGCTACCCGGTCTTGATGCGGCCGTCATTCGTGCTGGGCGGGCGCGCCATGGCAATCGTGCACAGCCGCGCGGCGCTGCGGCAGTACATGGCGGAGGCGGTCGAAGTCTCCGAATCCCGACCGGTGCTGATTGACGACTTTTTGGAAAACGCCCTGGAGGTTGACGTCGATTGCATCGCCGACGGCGAGACGACGGTGATCGGCGCGATCATGGAGCATGTCGAGATGGCCGGCATCCATTCCGGCGACAGCGCCTGCGTCATCCCCGCCCGCCACCTGTCCCCCGCGGTCCAGGCCGTCATCCGCCGCCACACCCACGCGCTGGCCGAGGCCTTGCAGGTTTGCGGCTTGATGAATATCCAGTTCGCAGTGCTCCGCCGGCCGGATGGCGCCGAGGAGGTTTACGTCCTTGAAGTCAATCCGCGCGCCTCGCGCACCGTGCCCTTCGTCAGCAAGGCCATCGGCGTACCGCTGGCCAAGCTGGCGGCGCTGGTGATGACCGGGAAAAAACTGCGGGAGTTGGGCTTTGACCGCGAGGTAGTGCCGCGTTACATTTCCGTCAAGGAGGCGGTTTTTCCGTTTGTGCGTTTCCCCGGGGTGGACATCCTGCTCAGCCCGGAAATGAAATCCACCGGCGAGGTGATGGGCTTGGATGTCGATCCGGGCGTGGCCTTTCTGAAGAGCCAGATTGCCGCCGGCAGCACGCTGCCGGCGCGCGGCAATATTTTTCTGAGCGTCAAGGATGCCGACAAGCCCCTGATCGCCCCGCTGGCGCGCCAACTGCACGACATGGGCTTTCTCCTCTATTGCACGGAAGGAACCAGCACGGTTCTGCGCGATCATGGCATCCCCAGCCGCGCGATTTTCCGTATTTCATCCGGCCGGCCGAATGTGCTGGACCTGATTGCCGAAAAACAAATCGCCTGGATTGTCAATACGCCGGGCGCGGGCGAAGCGCCGCGCCGGGATGAGGTGCGCATGCGCACCGAGGCGGTGATGCGCGGCATTCCCGTCACCACCACCATCCGGGGCTTGGCCTTTGCCGTGGACGGGATGCAGTCGTTGCGCGATACCGGCGGGCACATGGCGGTCTGCAGCCTCCAGGAATTTCAACGGCATGCCCCGCGCTTGAATATGTGACGGCAAGGCAAGCCAGCAGAGTTGCTTTCAAAAGTCAGCTTTTGAAAGCAGTATTCAGTAGCCAGTAGTTAGGCATCAGTCATCAGTGATCAGTCATCAGTCATCAGTAAGAAGCAGATAGTAAACCGTTAGAATTTATTCGGAATTCTGAATCCTGACTCCGGAATTCTTTCAGAACGTGAGTTCTCAGAAGCAGGTGCGCCAAATCCGGATGTCACCGGCAAATAACTGAATTTTGCACCGCGCAAGTTTGGCGCGGGGCAAGGCGGCGAGGGTGATGGTG
>CAZYXU010000209.1:0-5553 GCA_964650945.1 uncultured Verrucomicrobiota bacterium
AGGCGCAGTGGAATAAATAGTGGCTGGCCGCCTCCAGGCTGCCGCGCAGGAGCGAATAGGTCACGACCACCGTTGCCATTTCCTTGGGCACTACCAGTTCTTCGTAAGGATTGTTGCTGATCATCACCACCGGCTTGCCGTATTGCAGCAGGCCGGTCAGGAATTGGCGGGTGTCATCATGGCTGTTGCGGTCATACCAGGCGGTCACCACCAGCGCGTCCATCCGCGGCGCCAATTGCGCGATGGTGGTGTTGGCGTTTTTGATGGTCTTTGGCTGGTAGTCCAGATAAGTAAGGTTTTGGGAGTAGCGCTGCATGCATTCCCAGAACATGCCCGGATGATTCCAATAGTCATTGGCATTCATCGAATTTGGGGAAGGCCGGTCAATCAGCAGGATTTTCTGCTCCGCCTTCAACGGCAACACCCCCGCGCGGTCGCGCAGCAGGTGGATGGCGCGTTGGGCCGCTTCCCGGCCGACGGCCTGGTAATCCTCGTGCAACAGGTGATCGTTGAGCCCTTCCGCGCGCGCCAACCCGCCGTTTTCGAACAGGCGGTAGTCCCACTTGAGCGACCAGATGCGCCGCAGGGATTGGCGGACGCGGTCTGGAGCAAGCCGGCCGCTCTCGATGGCTTTGGTCAGCGCCGCATGCGCCTCGTAGCGCAGGGAGTTGTCGTCCTTGAGCAGGACAATATCCACGCCTGCTTCAATCGCCTTGACCACGGCCTCGCCCACCGTGTAGCGGGCCATCAGTCCGCCCATGGTCATCGAGTCGGTGGTGATCACACCGTCAAAGCCGAATTCCTCGCGCAGGATGCCGGTGATGATCGGCTGGGAGACGGTGGAGATTTCGCCGCTGGGATCGAGCATGGGGTAGATCGAATGCCCGGGCATGACAGCCGGGACGATTCCTTCCGCGCATAATCTGGCATATGGCGCCAGGTGCCGGCGGTAAAATTCCGCGCGGTCCATCTTGATCGCGGAGAGGCCATGATGGCTGTCGTTGGCGGATTCGCCGCGGCCCGGGTAGTGCTTCAGGGTGGCGATCATCCCGGCCTCGGCGAACCCCTGGAGCGCGGCGCGGGCGGATTCGATCACAATCTCCGTGTCGGGTGAGTAGGAACGGGTGCTGATTTCCGGGTTACGGGGGTTGGTGTTTACATCCACCACCGGCGAATGCACCTGGTCAATCCCGATCGCCTTCAATTGCCGGCCGGCGGCCCGCAAGGCGCGCCGGATCAAATCCGGATCTTGCAGGCGTCCGAATCCCATGGGGGCGGGCAGGGTCAGCAGCCCGGGGGTGATGTAATTCGAGCCTTCGCCGCTTTCGTAATCAATGACCATGTGCAGCGGGATGGCGTGTTTGCGATCCATGGCGCGCCGGCGCAAGCCGTTGAGCACACTGGCGTATTCCGCGGCGCGCAGACTGGGCGGCTTGACACCGTCATCCCAGAGTTTTTCGCCGGGCTGCGGCGGCCGGAGGACGTTTTCGACGCCTGGCGCGCCGTCCGGCAGGTAGCGGATGAATTTGCGGATGTAGGGGGAAATCCGCAATCCGCCGATATTGTATTTGGAAATGAAAATTTCTGTTTCCGGATCAACGACGGTGCCGTTGAATCCGAGCACCATCAACTGGCCGGCCTGCTCGGCAGGCGTCAGCGCGCCCAACAGGTTGTTGATGGTTTTTTCTTTCTGCTCTTTTTGCATTGCGTATGTTGTCATGTGCCTCCCAACGGCAAATTAACCCGCGCGCGCTTGCCCGCTCTCCACTTTTCCACGAATGAGCCGTTCAGCATACCGACTGGTCCCGCCAAGTCAAGCCAAATGCCGAACTCGCGGCACATCCGGCACGGCTGTGTCATTCTTGCGGCTCACCAGGGACGGTTCGCCCCACCTAAGGCAGATATGGCCAAAATGGTGGGGCGAGGCGCTCCTGCCGAGCCGTCTTTTCCGAGTATGACGCAGCCGTGCACATCCGGCTCCGGGATACGATTCTAACTACTGACTTCTGGATACTGAATACTGATTTCAAAATCTGACTTTTAAAAGCAACTCATATGTTAAGTATAACAATAATATGAATATAACACATTGATATAAAAATACTTAACTATAATTACGCTTGTTTGTAATAAAAATATTGTTGACAATGTTATAATATTGGTATACGTAATATTTAAAAGAGTGAATTTTGGGTGGATGTGTCATTGTGAATGTTTTCCGGGAATTCCATGAATGAAGTCTGATTTGAAACGGAATGCCCCGAAATACCAGCAGGTTGCCGATGAAATCATGCGGCAGGTGGCGGCGCATGGCGCGGAGCCTGGCGGGTATTTGCCGACCGAGATGGTTTGGGCGAAGAAATTCAAGGTGAATCGGTTGACGGTGCGCCGCGCCTTGTCTTGTTTGGAGCGTGAAAAACTCATCTCGCCTGTAATTGCAAAGCGCCGGCGGTTTATCGGGGCCCCCAAAATGCCGGCGACGTTGATTGGCTGCCTGGGATATGGCGCGGCGGCGGATGAGTCGTTCAACAATCTTGTACATACACGCATGTTCGAGCAAATGGTGCCTGTGTTTCAAGCGGAGAACATGTATTTGCTGAAATTTGTGATGCCGCCGGGCGCCGTTCAAATGCCGGATCCGATCCGGACAAGCATGATCCGGGGTCTGTTGGCATTTCGTCCTTTGCCGGACGATTGGACCCGTGATTTGCGGGTTCCGATTTTGACGATCGGCGACAGTTACAAGCAACCGCCGGACGGGCCGGTTTTGGCGTTTGACGGGATTGGCGTGGCGATGGACGCCGTCCATTACCTCGCGGCCCGGGGACACCGGCACGTGGCGCTGGCGCTGTCCAGCCGGGCGCATTGCTTCCCGCATTATGACGATATCATTTCGGGTTATTTGCGCGGCTTGCATCAATGCGGGCTCGGCGCGCCAGCCTACCTGGAACTTTCCGCCGCCGCCGAGGCCAATGCCGATCAAGGCACGGTCCTGGCGCGCCGGTTGTTTGAGGTCGCGCCGGATACCGACGCGCTTGTCCTGTCAACCAGCGACTTGGCGCCCGGCGTGATGGCCACGTTGCGCGCGATCGGGAAGCGGGTGCCGGAGCAGCTTTCCGTGGTGACCACCGGGGGCGTCGATCCGGAAGTGCCGGGGATGGCCTTGACCCGGTTTACCAACGATTATCCGGCGCTCGCGCGCTGCGCCTGCGAGTACATCCTGGAATTATTGTCGGGGCGGATGCGCCACATCAAAAAGGTCGTGGCCAGGCATTATCGCCTGCAAGAGGGGACTTCGGTGGCGGCGCGGTAATCGCAACAGCGCCGCAATGGATTTGCATTAACCTGAATTTTGCCCCGCGCAAGATTGGCCCGGGGCAAGGGACAATGACGGGGGTGGTAAAATGAGCGATTCGCGGACGGTTTTATTGAAATGGGCGCGCGGTCCCGTGGCCGGCGAGCTCGCGGTGACGCATGGCTTGTTGGCGGAAATCCGGATTGTGGCGGGCGAAGGAGCGGCGGACGGGGCGCGTTTTAATGTCAAGTCTTCGGGCGCCTGCGTCATAGCGCTGACCTGTCGCGATATCCAGGTGCTGTCGGGCGGTAAGGCGACGCGCGTGAGCGTCGCCGCCGCCGAAAAGCGGTTCACCTTTTTCCTGCGGGACGTCACGGCGTCTTATCCCGTCTGGCTGCCGGCGCCGGGTGTGATTGTGACGACTGCGGATGACGGCCGGACGTATGACGAGATTTGCGCGGAACTCCGCGCGCGCGTGTTGTTGAATGGCGGGCAGCGTTTGGCGCGGGCGCCGGAGGAAAGCTTTGAAAATATCGGCGATGATGTGCGTAGTCCGGTTAATGAAACCTGGCTGGGGTTGAGCCGTGACATGCGGATTTTCCGGGTGAACGCGAATTACGCCGCCGGCTGCTGGGGCGAGGTGCATCCGTTCATCGCCAGCCATGAGTTGCCGGTGTCGGAAAAACAGTTCCCCGGATATTTTCCGGCGCCCCGCGAGCTGGCGACGTTGAAATACCGGTTTTGGATCGGACGCGGTTCCAATTGCGCGGTGAATATTGTCCGGCGTCTGAGCGAGGGGTGTCTGCCCATCCTGCGCGGCACGCAGATTGATGACGACATTCGTTATGAACTGACCATGTTTGCGGCGCCCGCCGAGCAACCTCTGACAGCGGCGGCGCTGGAGGGGACGCCTTGCCTGGTGGCGGATTACCACGCCGGCGTGCATGTCTTTACGCCGGAGCAGCATGCCGAATACGAACGCGAAGCGGGACCAGAAGAACTGCGTTGTCAAAAGCATCCGCTGTTGCTGTTCACCCGTGTGCGCGCTTTCAATACGGCGGCCGTGCCGCGTTATGCCTGGTTCAAGACGGTGGGCATTGTCTGGAAATACAAGGTGAACGCGAAATTTCCGGTGCGCCATACGGAAAACGGGTTCAGCGTGTTCACGGCGGACGAGGAAGATTGGGTGTTCGGTATCCACCGCGTCAACGGACGGCCGATGGCCGAGCCGGAGCAGGCGGTGCTGGTCATGCCCGGCGAAGCGGCGGAGTTTGAAATGTTGATTCCACACCGGCCGCTGCCGCTGGCGCGCGCGGGGAGTTTACGGTCCGGGGATTTCACGTCGCGTGAACACGAATGCCGCGTATTCTGGCGGGAAAAACTGGCGCGGGCCGCCACGCTGGAAATTCCCGAAAAACGCATTCATGAGATGGTCAAAGCCGGGTTGTTGCATCTGGACTTGATCGCCTACGGCCGGGAGCCGGACGGACCGCTGGCTCCCGCGATCGGCCCCTTTGCGCCCCTGGCGTTTGAAAGCGTGCCCATCCTGCTGGCCTTCGACCGTTATCATCGGCACGATCTCACCCGGCGCGCGCTGGAGTATTATCTGTTCAAAAAACAGCAGGCGAACGGGCGCATGCACAACTATGCCCAATCCATGGGGGAGACCGGCCCGATATTGTTCGGGCTGGGTGAGCATTACCGGATGACCGGCGACCGGGATTGGTTTGCCCGCGCGCTGCCCCACGCGGTCAAGGCGTGCGAATACCTGATCGGGCTGCGCCGTCAAAACCAGCGCGAGGAGAATCGCGGCCGGAATTACGGTTTGTATTCCGGGGGCGTGTGCGACAACCTCAATCCCGATTGCATGTTTGTGAACAATGGTTACGCCAGCCTGGGCGTGGCACGCACGGCGGAGTGGCTGCAAACGTTCAATCCCGGCCAGGCTGCGGAACTGGCGGCGGAAGCCGCGGCCTGGCGCGCCGATATCCGGACGGCCTTGATGGACGCCCTGGCGCGGTCGCCCGCGGTGCCGCTGGGTGATGGCACATGGCGCTCCAGCGTGCCGCCCGTGGCTGAGGGGGTGGGTAATTATCATTTGTTCTGCGACGGCCAGCCGCGTTTTTCGCATGGCGTCATGCACTCGGATGATGTGCTGGGGGGACCGATCTGGCTGGCATTTCAAGAAGTCCTGGATCCCCGTGAGCGCGAGTATGCGGATATCCTGCTGTACCAGACCGAATTGTTCATGAAAAACA
>CAZYXU010000210.1:0-5547 GCA_964650945.1 uncultured Verrucomicrobiota bacterium
CGCCAGGTGCAGGATGCCGCCAAGGATTCGCTCAAGCAGATGCACGTGATCCAGATGGGACGCTGCCCGCACTGCGGCGAGCATTTGAGCGAGCATATGTTCGCCGCCATTTGCGAATCCTGCGGCTGGAACACTTTTGACGTCCCGCGCAACGGGCCGATCCGGGTGCATCTGAAAGATCGGGCGACGGTGCTGGACGCCGAGCGTTGCTACGTGACCTCGGCCGGCGATGTCTTCGTGATCAACAACGACGTCGTCACCGCCCGCCTGCTGAAAGGGGCGGTGGATTGGATCGAATACGTCTGGGACGCCGAGGAGCTGGATCAGCGCTACAAATCCATGCTGGAACGCCTGCACGTCAACTGCGGGTGGTGCAACGGCAAGGTCGATCCCGCGCGCGAGGGCTTCCACATGGTGCACGTGGCTTTCGGCGCCAGTCAGGAGCGCTATGTCTTCTGTTCGGATGCCTGCTACGAGGCTTTCCGTAAAATGTATCCTTCGCGCGTCCATCGCAATTGTTACGAGCGCAAGTGCGCCGATTGCAATTTATGCGTGAAGCGTTACGATGACGACGAAGACGGCAGCATGCGGGTGATCGCCAAGGATCTGCTGCGATTAAAGGCCTTTAAAAAACAACAATCGGGTTGATTCATCATGGGTGCAGTTCATACCGCCGGACCGGGCCGGCCCATGCCGCTGCCCGCCAAAACGCGCCGCTGGCTCGCGCGGCGGATGTTGTGGCGGCTGGCCGGGATGCTGGTCATCATCGCCGCCGCCGGCTGGCTCGTGCGCGTGCCGCGCGTGGTCTGGGCCAACGGCAACATCATTTCCGAGGAATATGCCGAAGTGCGTCCGGGCCTGGCCGGCATCGTCCAGTCCATCCATGCGCATTCCGGCGACCAGGTGCAGCGCGGCGACCTCCTGGTGCAGTTGGATAATGGCGAGGTCCTGGCCACGCTGGAGGAAGCGCGGCGCCAGATGCACAAGGCCGAGGCGGAATTAACGCGGCGGGAGGCGGAAATCGCGGAGCAGAAACGCCGCCTGGCCGAGGATACGGCCGTGATGGACCTGCGCCTGCAGAATGCGCTCAGCCGGCTGGCCCGCACCCGGGAACTGCTGAATCGCGGCTTGGTGGCCGGGAGCGCCCTGGAAGACGAGCAACTCAAGGTGGACTTGATCCGGGCCGAATTGGATTCCCTGCGCCAGCAGGATTTGAGCGTCTTCGACAAGGAATTGGCCGTGGTGCGCGAGGAATTGGCGGCGCGCCGGGAGGCGGTCGCGCGCACCGAGTCCGCCGCACATGCCCGCGAGATTCGCGCGCCGATTGCCGGCCAGGTGCTGCGGTACGAGTTTGTGACCGGCGAATTGGTGCGGCCCGATGTGGTGCTGATGGAAATTTTCGGCGGCGACCGCCAGGTTTTGAAATTGCGTGTGCCGGAACGCCATGCCGCCCGGGTGAAAGTCGGCAACCCGTACCGCGCCCGCCTGGCCTCCTATCGCGGGCTGCGGGATGTCTGGTTCAAGGGGGAAGTGCAGCATTTGCGCAATGTGATCCAATATGAGGGCCAAACCGGTTACCGGGTGGCTTATTGCAGTTTCGATCCGCAAGGCCGCGTCGTGCCGCCCGGCGCCACCGCCGAGGCCCGGGTGTATTGCGGGCGGACGCGCCTGTGGCTGTTTCTGCTGGGGTTGGAATAAAATCCAGCGCCGCCGCGCCGGTCGCGGCCGGGCCGCCGGCGCCGGCCGGGCCTCCGGCGCCGGCCGTGTTGCCGCGCGTTTTTTTTCATGATTGTCCCCCCAAAATCCGAACTGGCGCAGGTCTTGGAATTCCTGCGCCCATACCGCAAGCGCCTGATCCAGATGCTGATCCTGACCACGGCGCTCTCGATCCTGGCCATGCTGCCGCCATTGCTGACCCGCGCTTTCATCGACCGGGTCGTGGAAGGCGGGCGCCGCGACCTCTTCCTGCCGCTGGGCGTCGGGCTGGTGCTGACGCCGCTGCTGGTGGCGGTGGCCGGATTCCTGCAAACCCAGGGCATCGCGTATGTCGGCCAGCGCTTCGTTTTCGACCTGCGCTGCGCGCTGTACCGCCACCTGTTGTCCATGTCGCTGCGCTTTTTCGGCCGGCACAGCACCGGCTTGCTCTTGAACCGGCTGATGGGCGATTCCGGGGTGGTGGCCAATATGCTCTCCGCGCAGACCATCGGCATCCTTTCCGACCTGGTTTGCTCGACTTTCGCGCTGGTGGTCACTTTTGCCATCAACTGGCGCCTGGCGGCCATCATCGCCCTGATCATCCTGGTCTTTCTGGTCAATTATCATTACAACATCCGCCGCATCCGCGAAGCGTCCTGGCAGTACAAGAGCTCTTATGACCGCATGTCCGGCGGCGTGCAAAACCGGCTGGTGGCGGGCTTGACGGTCAAAAGCTTCGGCGCCGAGGAACGGGAGCAGGATTCCTTCGAAGGCGATTCCGCCGAAAGCGCCGTTTTGTTCCAGACGGCCGGCTTGGCCGGCAACGTCTTCCAGCAAAACACGGCTTTGATCCAGAATGTCGGCCGGGCGATACTGTATTTCATGGGCTGCGCCATGGTGCTGCGCGGCGACATGACTTATGGCGATGTGCTGGCATTCACCACTTACGCCATGCAGTTGCTCGGGCCGGCGGTGCGTTTTTCGGAGCTGGCCCGCCATCTCCAGGATGTGCGGATTGCCATTGAACGCATCATGGAGCTTTACCGCCAGCAACCGGAGGTGCGGGATAATCCGGCGTCCCGGCCGGCGCTGGCCGGCTCCCCGGCGCCGGCCGGGCCCCCGGCGGGCGGGCGCGGCAGCGTGGATTTTGACAATGTGACCTTTTATTACAACCCCGGCCAGCCGGTGATCAGCGATTTTACGCTGCGCGTGAATGCCGGCGAAACCGTCGCGCTGGTCGGCCCCACGGGCTGCGGCAAGAGCACCCTGATGCTTTTGCTGATGCGCTTTTTCGATGTGTGCGGCGGCAGTTTGCGCATTGACGGCCAGGATGTGCGCCGGATGCGGCTGCACGATTTACGCGCCCGCTTCGGCGTGGTCTTGCAGGAGCCGCTGCTGTTCAATGTCAGCATCGCCGACAATATCCGCTACGCCCAACCCCGCGCCAGCCAGGCGGAAATTGAAGCGGCGGCGCGCGTGGCCGAAATCCACGATTTCATCGGCACCCTGCCGGAGGGCTATCAGACCATGCTGGGCAGCGAAGGCCTGCAGCTTTCCGTGGGGCAGAAGCAGCGCCTGACCATTGCGCGCGCGGTGTTGACGGACCCGGCGATTTTGATCATGGACGAGGCCACCAGTTCGCTGGACAGCGATTCGGAGCGCGCCATTCAGGCGGCGTTACGGCGCGTCCTGCACAACCGCACGGCCTTCATCGTGGCGCACCGGCTGAGCACCATCCGCGACGCCCACCGCATCATCCTGATCCGCGCCGGGCGGATCGTGGAAAGCGGCAGCCATGCCGCCTTGATGGAAATGGCCGATGGCGCCTACCGCGCACTTTACAACCGCCATGTCGCCAAGGGTGTGATTGATGATTAGGACCAAATTATCCCATCGCCGGCGCAATATCGAGTTCCGCCCGATTTTCCGCCCCCGCGACCGCAAAGTCGGCGAGGCGGCGCTGTTCTGGCGGTTCGTCCGCCAGTACCTGACGCCCTACCGGCGCATAATCTGCCTGTGCGCCGTCCTGGCGGCGCTGGATAGCTGCGGGTCGTTTTACCTGATCGCCTGGTACAGCCGGGTGGTGGTGGATAACGTCCTGGTGGTGCGCCCCGCCGCGGCGCCGGCCCCGGCCGTCGCCGGTTACCGGGAGGCGCCGCAGGAAGGCTCCCGGGTGAATCCGGACGGACGCCGCGCCCAGGCCAAAAAGCAGACCGGCGTCCACCACGCGCTGGAAGCCACGGCCACGGATGCCGGCCGGCCGCCGCGCGCCGGCCGCCTGCTGGCGGGATTATTTGTCTTGTATCTTCTGACAATTCTCGCGGGCAACCTGATCAACCGCCTGTCCACCCGCCAGCGCATTAAAATCGGCCGGCAGATCACTAATCAATTGCGGGATGACATGCATGCCCACGTCATCCGCCTGACCATTTCCGCGCAGTCGGTGCATACCCCCGGCCGGCTGATGGCCCGGATTCTTTCCGACGTGGAAGCGGTGCAGGAATACATGCTGACGCTGATCATCAACGCTTCCAGCCAGTTGATGATGGTGGCGGTGGGTATGCTCCTGCTCTGGGCCATCGACTGGCATATTGCCCTGATGGTTTTGATGGTCATGCCGCTGTATGTCATCATCTACCGCGTGGCGCAGCCGCATCTCCGGCGGAGCAACCAGGAATTGCGTCATACCAACGCCTGCCTTTACGGGCTGGTGTCGCAGAAGTTGGACGCCATCCGGCTGATCCAATCCACCAACCGCGAAAAGCGCGAGTTGCTGGCGTTTCACCGGCTGGTGGCATGCTATCTGCGCGATATCATGCATCAATCCTATCTGGGGTCTTTGTCCGGCCGCCTGGCGGAAACGGTCAGCGCCCTGGGCACCAACGGCGCGGTCTTCCTGTTCGGGATGCACCAGGTGCTGGCCGGGCAGATCACCCTGGGCGGGATGTTGTATGCCTATGCGACCGCCGCTTCGCTTTTCTCGCCCGTGCTGGCGCTCAGCCGCCTGAACATGGTGGTCTCCAATTTGCTGGTTTCCCTGCAACGGCTGGCGGAAATCATGGATGAACCGGCGGTGATCGCCGACGCGCCGGATGCCGTGGATCTGGCCGTCCCCCTGCGGCAGGGCATCCGCATCCGCGGCGTGCATTTCGGCTATGATCCCCGGCAGCCGCCGGTGCTGCGCGGGATTGACCTCGATATCCCGGCCGGCGCCTGGCTGTGCGTCATGGGCGCCAGCGGCGCCGGCAAAACCACCCTGCTGTACCTCCTGGCCCGTCTGTTGGAATGCACCGCCGGCGAGATTCTGCTCGATGGCATGCCGATCAAGCAGATCCGGCTGGAATCCCTGCGCCGGAACGTCGCCCTCGTGCCCCAGGAACCCCAGATTCTCAGCGGCACGGTGCGCGACAATA
This sequence comes from uncultured Verrucomicrobiota bacterium, assembly GCA_964650945.1. Taxonomy (GTDB): domain Bacteria; phylum Verrucomicrobiota; class Kiritimatiellia; order JAAZAB01; family JAAZAB01; genus JAXGPF01. The sequence continues at coordinate 5,109 of CAZYXU010000210.1, forward strand.
TCTGCTACGGCCGGCCGGCCGCGGAGCCTTCCGCCATCATCGTTGCCGCCCAGGAGGCCGAATTCCATGAATTCGTCGTCTCCATGCCTGTCCAATATGAAACCCTGCTGGGTGAAAAAGGCACCAGCCTGTCCGGCGGCCAGCGCCAGCGGCTTTCGCTCGCCCGGGCCCTGCTGACCCGGCCGGAAATCCTGCTGCTGGACGATTGCACTTCGGCGCTGGACGCTGAAACCGAACACCGCATCCAGGAAACCCTGGCGCGGGTGCTGCGCGGCAAGACCGCCGCGCTGGTTTCGCAGCGCGTTTCCATGGCCCAGCGCTGCCAGCGGATATGTGTGCTGCAGGACGGACAGATTGCCGAAATCGGCACGCCGGACGAATTACTGGCGCGCGGCGGCTACTACGCGCGTCTGCATGCCCAGCAAACCGGGCCGTAGCC
>CAZYXU010000211.1:0-5500 GCA_964650945.1 uncultured Verrucomicrobiota bacterium
TGTTAACCGCTCACTTTTTGCAATGGCGCCCCGGGTCCGCGATACTGGCGGAAATGCGCATGGCGCAGAAATTGGCGCCGCACATGGAGCAATGATCGGCGGTGGTCGCGCCGCGGCCGGGGGTTTTGCTGCGGAAACGCTGCCGGGCGCAAGGCGGGTCCAGCGCCAGTTGGAACTGCCGTTTCCAATCGAAAGTTACGCGGGCGTCGGCCATGGCGTTGTCCCGGTCGCGCGCGCCGGGCAGGCCCTTGGCCAGGTCGGCGGCATGCGCGGCGATGCGGAAGGCAATCATGCCTGCGCGCACATCCGCGGCATCGGGCAGGCCCAGGTGCTCGGCGGGAGTGACGTAGCAGAGCAAGGCGGCGCCGGCCGCGGCCGCGGCGGTGGCGCCAATGGCGGCGGTGATATGGTCATATCCCGGGGCAATATCGGTGACCACCGGCCCCAGCACGTAAAAAGGGGCGTCATGGCAGACGCGGAGCGCCCGGGAGACATTGCCGCGGATTTGATCGAACGGCACGTGGCCAGGTCCTTCCACCATGACCTGTACGCCGGCGGCGCGGCAACGCTGCACCAGTTCGCCCAGGGTTTTCAACTCGGCAAACTGGGCGCGGTCGCTGGCGTCGGCGATGCAGCCGGGGCGCAGGGCATCGCCCAGCGAGACGGTCACATCATGCCGGCGGCAGATTTTCAGCACCTCATCCCAGCGTGCATATAACGGGTTTTCCCGGCCATGGGCGGACATCCAGTGCGCCATGATGGCGCCGCCGCGGCTGACGATGCCGGCGCGGCGCCGCTTGGCCAGGGGGATGTAACGCAACAGCAGGCCGGCATGCAAGGTCATGAAGTCCACCCCTTGTTCCGCCTGTTCCGCGATGACTTCAAACAAAATCTGCGGGTCAAAGTTTTCCACCCGTCCGCCCGCGCGCGAAACCGCTTCGTACACCGGCACCGTGCCGAACGGCGCGGGGCAGGCGGCCAGCAGGCGGCGGCGCAGGCTGCCGAGCCTGGCGCCGACACTGAGATCCATCACGCAATCCGCGCCGGCATCGAGCGCGACTTGCAGTTTACGCAATTCATGGCTGACGGCGGACAGCGCCGTGGACCGGCCGATATTGGCGTTGACCTTGGTGCGGAACCGGCGGCCGACCGCCAGGGGGCGCAGCCCGGCATGCGCCTGGTTGCATGGGACAACCGCCTCGCCGGATGCCAGCGCGGCGCGGACTTGTTCCGGATCGAGCCCTTCGGCCGCGGCGGCCCGGCGCATGGTTGTGGAAATGCGGTGCGCCCGAGCCTGGAGGAGTTGAGTGGAAAAAGCCATGATACGATCAGTTTCTGGCGACGGGCACCGCCAGCGCCATGATTTCCGCCAAAGGCAATTCGGCGGGCTTTTCAAGCACCATGTCGGCTCCGCCAAAATCCTGGTATGCGCTGTAAGTGTCCGGGATGGCGACCGCATGCATGCCGGCGACAATGGCGGCACGGGTGGACGGCGCGCAGTTGGTCAGCGCCACGCATTGCGCCGGAACGGCTTGCATCTGGCGCGCCAGTTTCACCCAGGTATCGGCGCGCGGCCGGCCATTGCCATTGGCGGACGGCAGGCTCAACAGCGTGATTTCAGCCTTCACCGCCAGCAATTTCAGTAAATCCTGCGCCTGCGGTTCCGGGCAGGCGGTAATCGCGCCCAGAGGGATGTTTTGACGCGCGGCTTCGTTCAGCAGTTTCAACACCGCCGGCAAAGGTTTGGTTTGCGCCAGCTTGCGCGGAAATTGCTGGGCGATTTCCGCGGACAATGCCTCAACGCCGGTTTTATTGAGTTCCAGGGCCGACAACATGCGGTTAATCGTTCGCGGCGCCGGCCGGGCCAGGCCGAACCGGGTGAAAAGTTCCGGGGTTAATTTGAAATCGCGGGCCTTGAATAAATTGGCCAGGATTTCATACATGACCTGGCCGCCGTTGAAGGCGACGGTTTCCAATTCGAACACCAGGCAGGGAGTGGCGGGTTTGCCGCTTTTGGCGGGCTTGCCGGCGTTAGCTTGCGTAGGCATATTGCATCTCCATAAAGATAAGGGCTCAGAAAATTTTCCCGATTCGAAACAATGAATATATTTTTATTCAGTCAGCAAGTCAAGGTTTTACTGGTGGTTTTACTGGTGTTTGCCGTGCGGTGCGTTTGTGTTTGACATTCAAGGGTATGCGGGAATAATCAGCAGTGGTTTTTCGTGGTGGAAAGGCTGGCGGTACCCGTATTCCGCGGGAACGGCCGACATCACCCGCCGGCCGGAATCGGTCGCATTCGATAACATGGGGGTAAAATGAAGAAAAAAAATCAAAAGCATCCGGCGGTGGCGTTGTTTGAAGAATTACTGGAGGTACCGTCCCCACCCGGCCGGGAGGCCGCGATGGCGGCGCTGATCCGGCGTAAAATCACCGAGCTGGGTTTCTCACCGGAAACCGATCCGGCCGGCAACGTGCTGGTGCGCCTGACCGCCGGCAGGAGCGGGGCACCGGTGATCCTGGCTGCGCACATGGATGAAATCGCCCTCATGGTCAGCCGGATCGAGCCGGATGGCCGGCTGCGCGTGGTACCGTCCGGGGGGCTGATGCCCCATAAAACCGGCGAGCGCCTGATGGATATTATCGGCGATGGCGCCATCCTGCCGGGCGTGCTTTCCTGCGGTTCGGGCCATATCCGCGAACTGAACAAGGCGCCGGAATGGAGCGATTATTGGGTTTTCACCGGCATGTCCGAGGCGCAATTGCGCGCCGCCGGCGTGCAGGAAGGCGCCTCGCTTGTGCCGGCGCGTTCCGGGCGCGGACCGGTGCAACTGGGCAATCCGGCCGATCCCTTGCTGGCCGCCTGGACCTTTGACGACCGCATGGGCATGGTGGCTTTGTTGCGTCTGCTGGCGGCCATCCGCGCGGGGAAAATCTCGCCGGCCTGGCCGCTGCTGGTGGCCTTCACCGTCCATGAAGAAGGCGGTTGCCATGGCGCCAAGGTTCTAGTGCACCGGGAACAGCCCGCGGCGTTCATTGCGATCGACGGCTGCCCCATCATGCAGGATGCCCCCTTGCAACTGGATGGCCGGCCGGGCATTTGGATCAAGGATTTGAAAACCTGCTACGATCAGCGCCTGATCCAGGCGTTGACCGCCGCCGCCGCCGCCGCGGGCGTGGAATTGCAGCGCGCCGTTTATACCAAACCCTATTCCGACGCCAGCGCGGTGTATGACGCCGGCGGCGCGCCGGCGGTCGCCTTCCTCGGCCACGTGCGTGAAAACAGCCACGGCCTGGAAGTGGCCCGCCTGTCGGTGTTTGACAACGTCCTGAAGGTGCTGGTCAAGTTTGTGCAAACCTGGCCCGGACCGGGCGGCAATTAGTCCCTTGCGCTAATGTCGGCTTTTCCTAAAACCAGCGCAGGATTACGCAATACATTGCCAGCGCGGTGACGATGACCATGGCCGCCGGCGCGCACAGGCCGCGCAGACTATGGAAGATGTTGGTTTTGAAATGCTCGTTGCTGACCACCAGGCAGACATGCACGGGCGAGAACATCTGTCCCATGTGGCCGCAGGCGTACGCCAGGATCGTAAAGGCCAACAGCAGGTTGAGCGGCGGTTCCGGTCCCAGCAGGCTGGTGACGATCGGAAAACTCGCGCCGACGAATCCGATCGCCAGGCCGGTCGTCAGTCCCGCAACCAACGGCAACAAGATTACCATGGCGATCACCGGGATGCCCCAGCGCGCCATCTCGGCCTGCATGACGGCGATCGGATTCCCGCCGTCCGGCAAAGGCGCTTCAATGAAGGCGCCGTAGACCCGCACGGCCGCGACAATCAGCGCCAGGGTCAGAGTCTTGTCTGAAAAAACGATCCGCCGCCATGCATGCCGGGGCAGGGGACGCCAGCGCTCCATGACCAGCATGGCCAGCAGGATGCCGAAAATCATCGGCAGATAACGGTTGGGATCGGGCAGGTGCGGCTGCCAGGCGCGCGCGCCGGCAAATGCCAGTTGGACCGCAAGATAGCCGCCGATGACGGTAAAAATCGGAATGAAAAGCTTGTAGAGCGGCGCAGCGGCAGACGGCGGCGCGCTTGCCGGCATTTCCGGCGGGATTTTACGCAGCAGGAAAATATAACCGCCGGCGATGGCGGCGCACGAAAGCGGCAGACCCAGCAGCATGAATTGCCAGACATCCAGCCCGGTGATGTGCATGGCCAGCAGCACCCCTGGATATAACGGCCACCAGAATTCCCAGATGTGCCGGAACCAGTAATTGGCGCGCGTCTTGGTCATCGGCGCCGTCCGTCCGGAGCTGTCGCACAGGTCCACCAGCGGCGCCGAAAAAATCGCGCCTCCGGGCATGGGCAGGAATCCGATCACCGCCGGCAATACCGCCATGGCATGCCGCCGGCCCAGTTGCCGGCGGATGGTTTCCACCATGTCCCGCATGACGCCCGCCACCGCCATCTGCGTCGAAAGCCAGATCACCAGAAAAATAACCGCCATCAAATAAAAGTTATCCAGGGAAATCAGCCGCTCCAGGGTGATGCGCCAGGCCGCCGCCATGGTTTGGCCGCTCAGCCATGCCAGGCTCAGCGCGCCCAGCAGGACGCTGGCCGATAAATTGCCCAGCAGGCGGTTGGCGGCCAGAATCAGTCCCAGCGAGAGCAGGACTTTGCCGATCATGGGCAGGGTTAAGATGATTTCAATCATAGCGTCGTCCGCCGGATGCGCCGGGGCGTCTCCGTCCCCAAGCTGGCCGTTCCGCCGGCGGAACTGTCCGGAACGCCGGCGGGACGTCGGCGCCACGCTGGCGCGGCGAACATCTATCTGCTGCCCTGTAATAAGTTTGCTTCATGCCCTGTCTTTCATGGTTTCATCTGCTCTTGATAGGTTGAAACGCATTTGAAACGCAATGAAACGCATTTGGAACGCAATGAAACGTATTTGAAACGTATTTGGAACGAATGCGGATCAAACGCTGGGCGTTGGCGTGCCCGGCCGGGCATAATATGTGCCCTTGCCGGTCCCTTGCTTGACCAGCAATCCGCTATTAACCAAGCCGTTTAAAATCCGCCAGGCGCTAACGGCCGAAATCCCCAGTTCGTCGGCCAACATTTTCCGGGTCAACTTGCCTCTGGCGGCCAGCAACTCCAAAATCTGGCGTTCCTGTTCGGAATTCTTCGTGCCGCGGCCGGTCTGGCGGGTAAAGATATGCTTGGAAGCTTTGCTGCCGAAGAAAATCCCCAATACTTGCAGGCAGACTGATTGCAGGTGGCCTGGTAAGCGTAAATCAGTTTGGAACGTGTGGATTATGTAAAAGGCCAGAAACAGCAACAGCCAGAGGTAGACGAAGACTGTGCCCTTGCGCGGGGGTTCCGGCGTGCCCAGCCAGCGCCGGATTTCCTTGTCCGCCGCATACGCGCCGAGCAAAGCGATATAGAGCGGCATCATGCCGTCCGGCAGTTCCAGCGTTTGCTGGAGCGCGAAATCCGCC
>CAZYXU010000212.1:0-5486 GCA_964650945.1 uncultured Verrucomicrobiota bacterium
ATTCAGCAGTTGAAAGAGATGGCCTGCGCCGCGGCCGATCGCCGCCGCGACTGGATTGTTGGCATCGGCGAACAAATCTGGCGGCATCCTGAAACCGGCTTCCAGGAAGACGAAACTGCCCGGCTGGTGGCGGAAACTTTTGCGGAACTGGGCATCCCCTTCAAGGATAAGCTGGCGATCAGCGGTGTGCGCGCGGAATTGGCCGGCGGCGCGCCGGGTCCGACGTTGGCGCTGCTGGGCGAGATGGACGCCCTGATCCTGCCGGCGCATCCGGATGCCGACCCGCGCACCGGCGCCGTGCATGCCTGCGGGCATCACGCCCAGATCGCCGCCTTGCTGGGCGCCGCCATGGCCCTGCGGGAGAGCGGGGTGATGGCCAGGCTCGCCGGCCGCGTGGTTTGCCTGGCCGTGCCGGCGGAGGAATATCTGCAAATCGAATTCCGCCGCGAGCTGGCGCGGCAGGGGCGGATCAAGTTTTTGGGCGGCAAGTCGGAATTCATCCGGCTGGGGCTGTTGGACGACGTCAGCCTGGCGCTGATGATCCACTCCGGTCCGGGTGACGGCTTCAGTGTCCGCTCCACCATGAACGGTTTTCTGGCCAAACAGGTCCGGTTCATCGGCCAGGCCGCGCATGCCGGGTCGCGTCCGCAGCATGGCGTCAACGCCCTCAAAGCCGCCACGCTGGCGTTGCAGGGCGTGGATGCCCAGCGCGAGACGTTTGCCGATGGGGATTGCGTGCGGGTGCACCCGATCATCACCAAGGGCGGCGACATGGTGAACATCGTGCCGGACGATGTCCGCCTGGAAACCCAGGTGCGCGCCCGCACGATTGCCGCCATCCTGGATGCGGAAAAGAAATTCGACCGCGCCATGCGCGCCGGCGCCCTGGCGCTGGGCGCGGGCGTGGAAATCGAAACCTTGCCGGGCTATTTGCCCCTGGCCGACAATCCGGAGCTGTCGGACTTGATGCTGGCGAACGCCGCCGCCTGCATTCCCCGGGCCAAGCTGAAACAGCTCGGGCATCTGGGCTCCTCCACCGATATGGGGGATGTGTCGCAGATCATGCCGGCCGCGCATCCGACCATCGGCGGCGCCGCCGCGCAGCCGCATACGGCGGCATTCCGGATCGCCGACCCGGACCTGGCGTATGTCACCGCCGCCAAGCTGCTGGCCATGGCGGCGGTGGAGTTGCTGGCGGACGGCGCCGTCCGGGCGGAGGGAATCGTCAACCGGTTTCCGCCGGCCCTGACTATCCCGGCCTACCGCGCATTGATGGAACGGCAATTCCGCTCCGAGCGCTTTGACGGCGCCGGGGTCAAGTGAAGGGTGCGGCCGTTACGGCCCCATGGGATTGCGGCGCCGCGTCTTGAAGGCGATGTAGGCGCCGGCGCCGGCCGCCAGCAGCGCCGCCGCCGCCAGCGCGGTCAACCAGCCCGGCCAGCGCGTATCGTCCTGGTCATCCAGGGGGAGGGCATTGGTCAACGCGGGCGGGGGAGCGGCGGCGGCGGCCGGCGGCGCTTTTTTAGGCGCGGCCAAGAAGCCCTTGGACAACAATTCCGCCGCTTTGGTGTCCCGTGTTTTCTTGTCCGGGCAGCCGAGCAGGACGGCGATGATGCGGGTGTCGCCGCGTTGGGCGGTGGCGATGATGGAATAGCCGGCCTGGCGGAAGTAGCCGGTTTTCAGGCCGTCGCAGCCCGTATAGGTTCCCAGCAGATTGTTATGGTTGCGCATGACAAAAGGGGGCTGCGCGCGGAATTGGCGCTCGACGGCGGCGGTGTAACGCACGGTGTCGGGAAAGGCCAGGACGGCCCGGGCCAGCCGGGACAGGTCCCGGGCGGTGGTGACGTCAGGTTGTTGATTATCGGCCGGCGGCAGCCCATGGATGGAATGGAACTGCGTCGCCCGCATGCCGAGGCGCCGGGCCTGCTGGTTCATGAGCTCGACGAAACCGTCCTTGCTGCCGGCGACATGGATGGCGAGGGCCGTGGCGGCATCGTTGGCGGACTGCACCATCAGCGCGTAGAGCAACTCATCCACGGTGAAGGATTCGTTTTCCTTCAGGTAAACCTGCGAGCCGCCGATCCGCGCGGATTCGGCCGTGACGCTCACCGGATCGGTCAATTTGAGCGCCCCGGCCTTGATTTTTTCCAGGATAATCAGCAAATCCATGACCTTGAGGACGCTGGCGGGGTAGCCCGGGGTATCGGGGTGGTCGGCAAAAAGGATCATGCCGGTATCGGCGTCAGTCACCATGGCGCCCAGGTAAGGAGCGCCGACGCGCGTGTCAATTTTCGCGCGCGCCGCGCGGGCGGCATCCGGCCGGGCGGCGGCCAGCAACAGGATGAGACAGAACCCGACTTGCGGCGCGGCGCCCAGGAATCGTATTTGCATATTTTATCGCAGCCCTTTGATGCGGGTCCGACCCGCGCGTTGCGTCATCCATTCCACCGGCTGGGCGCCCGGAAATCGGGACCGCCGGCGCCGGGGCGCAAGCGCCATGGCCTGCGCGTAGATTTGCCGACAATATGGCCGCGGCCTGCGTGGAAGTCAAGCGTTTAAAGACGGCTGTAAATTTGTCGAAAAAAATATTTGACAAATCCAAGGGCGCCGGATAATAATTGCCGCGATGAAAAGTTATTGCACCACCGTTGTTATTCGCAAGGTTGCCGGCGTATTGCGCGAGGCGCTCGTATTGCGCCTTGTCGTGCCGGGCGTTTGGCACGGTGGCAAATCCCAGCGGCCGGCTTGAATCAGCCGGATGAAGCAGGATCCCCAACCCACCGTGAAAAACCGGTGGGTTTTTTTTTAGCGTTTGATGAAGGGAGGCTGAGATGCGGACAGGCGTGCAATGTTTGATGGACGGACTGCAGCAGGCGGGAGTGGAAGCGGTGTTCGGACTGCCCGGTGGCAGTGTGCTGGATATCTTCAACGAGTTGTGCCATGCGCCGTTTGAGTTTTTCCTGGCGCGGCACGAGCAGGGCGCCACGCATATGGCGGACGGCTACGCGCGGGCTACCGGCCGCGTCGGCTGCTGCCTGGTGACTTCCGGCCCCGGCGCCACCAACGCCGTCACCGGCCTGGCCACGGCCAACATGGATTCCGTGCCGCTGGTCTGCGTCAGCGGCCAGGTGCCGTCGCATATGATCGGCAATGACGCCTTCCAGGAAGCGGACATCACCGGCATTACGCGGCCGGTGACCAAGCACAATTACCTGGTGCGCAACGTGGACGACCTGCCGCGGATCATTGCCGAGGCTTTTTACATTGCCCGCACGGGCAAGCCCGGACCGGTGCTGGTGGACATCCCCAAGGACGTCCAGCGGGCCTCCACCCGCGTGCCGACACCCACGGAAATTAAAATCCGCAGCTATAATCCCACCACCGCCGGCCATCCGCGCCAGATCGCCAAGCTGGCCGAGGCGCTGAACGCCGCGGAACGACCGCTGCTTTACGTGGGGGGCGGCGTCATTCTCGGCAATGCGGCGGCGGAATTGACGGCCCTGGCGCGCAAGGCGCGTCTGCCGGTGACCACCACGCTGCTGGGCCTGGGGGCGTTTCCGGAGGACGATCCCCTGGCGCTGCGCATGCTGGGCATGCACGGCAGCGCCGCGGCCAATTACGCCACGCAGGAATGCGATTTGCTGGTGTCGGTGGGCGCGCGGTTTGACGACCGGGTGACCGGCAAGCTGTCGGAATTCGCGCCGCGCGCCAAAATCGCCCATATTGATATTGACCCCTCGGCCATCTCCAAGAGCGTGGAGGTGGACATCCCCGTCGTGGGCGACGTCAAGCAGGTGTTGACCGAACTGCTGCCGCAGGTGGAAACGCGGGAGCGCCGTCCCTGGCTGGAAAAACTGGGACAGTGGCAGGCCCAGCATCCTTTCAGCTACGACCAGGATCCGGCCAAGCTCATGCCGCAATACGTGATCGAGCAGATTTACAAGCTCACGGGCGGCAAGGCAATCATCGCCACGGAGGTGGGGCAACACCAGATGTGGGCGGCGCATTTCTACAAATATACCCGCCCGCGCACCTTCATCTCCTCCGGCGGATTGGGCACCATGGGCTTCGGCCTGCCGGCGGCCATCGGCGCCCAGGTGGGCTGCCGCGACCAACTGGTGGTGGATATTGCCGGCGACGGCAGCGCCCAGATGAATTTCCAGGAGCTGGTGGTGGCGGTGGAACACAAGCTGCCGGTCAAGGTGGTGATTCTGAACAACACCTACCTCGGCATGGTGCGCCAATGGCAGGAGATGTTTTATAAGCGCGAGTATTCCGCCACCGTGCTCCGGCAGACCGACCGCCCGAAAAACGAGCGCATTGCCGATGGCGGCGTGCGCTATCTGCCGGACTTTGTCAAGATGGCCGAGGCCCACGGCGCCTTCGGGACGCGGTGCAACCAGCGCGCGGAGGTTGTGCCGGCATTGGAAAAGGCTTTCGCCTATAACGGCCCCGCGCTGGTGGAGTGCATGGTGGAGCGCGAAACCAACGTGTACCCCATGGTGCCGGTCGGCGCCTCGCTGACGGAAATGATTCACAGCATGGCATGAGGATAAACCGATGAAACATATCATAGCGGTGGTGGTGGAAAACCAGCCCGGGGTCCTGGCCCGCGTGGTGGGCCTGATCTCGGGGCGCGGTTATAACATTGACAGCCTGAACGTGGCGCCCACGCAGGACGCTTCAACCTCGCGCATCACCATGGTGGTGCCGGGCGACGACCGCGTGCTGGAGCAGGTGACCAAGCAGTTGAACAAGTTGGTGGACGTGATCAAGGTGCATGATTTCACCGGCGAACGGTACCTGGATCGGGAGTTGATGCTGGTCAAGGTCATGACCAGCCAGAAAAACCGGACGGCGGCGATCGAGCTGGCATCCCTGTTCAACGCCCGGATCGTCAGCGTGCAGAGCAAATCGCTGACCATCCAGATGGTCGGCGCCAGCGACGATGTGGACAATCTCCTGGAACTGTTGCGCCCGAACGGCATCCTGGAATTGTCGCGTTCCGGGGTAATCGCCGTGGGAAAACAGGATTGAGGCGGGAGGGCGGAGGCGGGATGCGAGTGAACGGGATAGGGATGCGGGGTGCGGGGTGCGGGATACGGGATGCGGGATACGAGAGACGGGATGCGGGATACGGGATGCGGGATATCGCGGCGTGTAGCGCCGCTCCTACGAGGAGGAGTGTGTGGGTGTGTGATTCCTGGAGGGCGAAGACTCCGGCGAGCCGGACGAATGCGGGATGCGGAAGGCGGATCAAGACGAAAGAGCAAATTCAAAACTCACGTTTTGAAAGAATAAGGAGTCAGGAGTCAGAATTCAGAATGACAAGATCAACGCATTACGTTATTGCAAAATTCTGAGTGCCGAACACTGAACACCGAACACCGAACACCGAACACTGAACACCGAACACTGAACACTGAACACCGAACACCGAACACTGAACACTGAACACCGAACACTGAACACTGAACACCGAACAC
>CAZYXU010000213.1:0-5484 GCA_964650945.1 uncultured Verrucomicrobiota bacterium
GAACACCGAACACTGAACACTGAACACCGAACACTGAACACTGAACACCGAACACTGAACACCGAACACCGAACACTGAACACATTTGCAAAAGACTCGGGATAAAGGGAGGTTGTGAAAATGAAAAAAACACCGGCGGATCGCGTATTGATTTTTGACACCACCTTGCGGGACGGCGAACAATGTCCGGGCGCCAGTCTGAACCAGCGGGAGAAAATCGAAATCGCCCAGCAGTTGGCGCGCCTGCAGGTGGATGTGATCGAGGCGGGGTTCCCCATCGCCTCGCCCGACGATTTCCGGGCGGTGCAGGCGGTGGCCGAACAGGTCAAGGGCCCGCGCATCGCCGGCCTGGCGCGCTCGCTGGAAAAGGATATTCTGCGCTGCGCCGAGGCCGTCGCGCCCGCCGGCAAGCGCGGCCGGATTCACGTCTTCCTGGCCACTTCCCGCATTCACCGCGAATTCAAGTTGCGCAAGGACAAGCGGGAAATCGTCCGGCTGGCCGTGGATGCGGTGACCCGCGCCCGCAAGTTGTGCGCGGACGTGGAATTCAGCCCGGAAGACGCTTCGCGCACCGAGCCGGAATTCCTGGCCGAGGTGGTGCGCGCCGTGATTGACGCCGGGGCCGGCACGGTGAACATTCCCGACACCGTCGGCTACGCGGTGCCGGAGGAGTTCGGCGCGCTGATTGCCGGGCTGTTTGAGCGCGTACCCAATATCGGCCAGGCCGTCATCAATGTGCATTGCCACAATGACCTGGGGCTGGCCGTGGCCAATTCACTGGCGGCCGTCAGCAACGGCGCCCGCGGCGTGGAATGCACCATTAACGGCCTGGGCGAGCGCGCCGGCAATTGCGCCCTCGAGGAGTTCGTGATGGCCCTGCGCACGCGCGCGGACGCCTTCAAGCTGACGACGGGGATTGACACCCGCGAGATTTACCGTGCCAGCCGGCTGGTCAGCCGGCTGACCGGCATGGTGGTGCAGCGCAACAAGGCGGTGGTCGGCGCCAATGCCTTCGCCCATGAGTCGGGCATCCACCAGGACGGCATCCTGAAAGAACGCTCCACTTATGAAATCATGCGCCCGGAGGACATCGGCATGGAGGGCGGGACGGAACTGGTGCTGGGCAAACATTCCGGCCGGCACGCCTTCCGCGACCGCCTGGCCCGCATGGGTTTCCAGTTGAATGCCGAGGAGCTGGAGCGGGCCTATGCGCGGTTCATCGAGCTGGCTGACAAGAAAAAGGCGATGTACGACGACGACCTGCTGGCCATTGCCCGCGACGAAATGGAGGATGTGGCCGGCATTTATTCCCTGGAATACATCCAGGTTTCCACCGGCTCGAGCACTGTGCCCACCGCCACCGTCCGCCTGAAAAAGGAGGGGCAAGTGATGCAGGATGCCGCTTGCGGCGATGGGCCGGTGGATGCCGCGTTAAAAACCGTGGACCGCATCACCGGCATCCCCGGCCGGTTGTTGGATTACAGCATTCAGGCCGTGACCATCGGCAAGGATGCCCTCGGCGAGGTGAGCGTGCGCGTGGCGTTTGGCCGGGATGTGGTCAGCGGCAAGGCCGCCGGCACGGATATCGTGCAGGCCAGCGCCGCCGCCTATTTGAATTGCGTCAACCGCCTGCTGGCCGCCCGGCGGCAACCGGCCAAGCCGCGCCGGCGTTGAGTTTCAAGCGTGGTCGAGGAAATTCGGAATTGCGGCCTGCCGGCGCGGCAAAATTATGATTAATGCGCACACCCAGCTTTATGCCGTGCTCGGGCATCCGGTGGGCCATTCGCTTTCGCCGCCGATGCATAACGCGGCCTTTGCAGCCCTGGGGATGAATGCCGCCTACCTGGCATTTGACGTGGCGCCCGCGCGCCTGCCGGCGCTTTTGCCAGCCCTGGCCGAGTTGGGGTTTGCCGGCTTGAATCTGACCGTGCCGCTCAAGGAAAGCGCCTGTCAAATTTTGCCGGACCTGGACGATTCGGCGGCGCGCATGCGGTCGGTCAACACGGTGCGGATCGCCGGCGGGCGCATGCGCGGGTACAGCACGGACGGCGCGGGTTTCCTGCAGGCGTTGCAGGCGGAATTCGGCATCACCGTTCGCGGCCGGCGGGTGTTCCTGCTGGGTTGCGGCGGGGCGGGCCGGGCGGTGGCGATCGCCTGCGCCATGGCGGGCGCGGAAGAACTCTGCCTGGCCAACCGCGATGGCCGCCGCGCGGAGCGGTTGGCCGCCGAGTTGGCGGGCCTCGCCGGGGCGCCGCGCGCGCGGCTGGCGCCGTCGCAGCCGGCGGCCTGGCGGGACGCCTGCCGGGACGCGGAGATCGTGATTCAGGCCACGTCGGTGGGGTTGCGGCCGGATGACCAGGCCCTGCTGGGCCCGGATGCCTTCCGCGCCGGGCAGTGGTTTTACGACCTGATTTATCATGTTCCGGCGACCGTGACCATGCGCGCCGCCGCCGCCGGCGGCGCGCGCACGGCCAATGGGCTGGGGATGTTGTTGTATCAGGGGGCGCTGGCCCTGGAAATCTGGACGGGCCGGCCGGCGCCGGTGGCGCAAATGCGCCGGGCGCTGCAGCAGGCGGTTTATGGAGATAAAAGCATATGACATATCAATTCGCGTTTTGGTATCTATCGGCGGTGGTTTTTCTGATGGGGGCGTGCATCGGCAGTTTTGCCAATGTTTGCATTTTCCGGATTCCCCGGGAACTGTCGGTGGTCGCGCCGCGCTCGTTTTGTCCGCATTGTTCGCGGATGATTCCCTGGTATCATAATCTTCCGCTGTTCAGTTTCCTGATGCTGGGCGGGCATTGCCGGTATTGCGGCGGCCGGATCAGCATCCGTTATTTCCTGGTGGAGGCGCTGACGGCCGTCCTGTTCCTTCTGATCTGGTGGCGGTTTCAATGGGATGTCCGCACCCCCGTCTATTGGACACTGGCGACGGGACTGGTGATCGCCGCGTTTGTGGATTATGAACACTTGATCATTCCCGACCGCATCTCCATCGGCGGCATGCTGGCCGGTCCGGCGCTGGCGGCGCTGGCGCCGTCCATCCACGGCCAGGCGCAGGCCTTTGACGGTTTTCGGGCCGCGCTGCTGGGGATGCTCGCCGGCGCGCTCCTGCTCTGGTCGGTGGCCGAACTCGGCCGTCTTTATTTCAAACGCGAAGCCATGGGGCTGGGCGATGTCAAGCTGCTGGGCGCGATTGGCGCCTTCCTCGGCTGGCAGGCGGTGCTTTTCACCGTGATGTGCGCCTCGCTGGTCGGGGCGGTGGCCGGGGTGCTGATGATTGCGATGGGCCGCAAAAACCTTGCCAGTAAAATCCCTTTCGGCCCTTATCTGGCCATGGCCGCGCTGCTCTGGGTGCTGGGCGGTTCCGCCTGGTGGCAGGCCTACCTGGCATGGCTGATGCGCGCGCCGTTGTGAAAAATCATGCATGCTGAATTTTTCGGATGACGGCATTCATTTTTCGATGCATCCTGCATCGTTGCAATTATGATTAACATCACGCTGGTCGGTTTTATGGGCACGGGCAAGTCCGCCGTCGGACGGCGGCTGGCGGAAGCGCTCGGGCGCGAGTTTGTGGATATGGACGCCGTCCTGGAAGCCCGCCAGGGCCTGCCGGTCGCCCGGATTTTCGCCGTGAAAGGCGAGGCGTTTTTCCGCGGGTTGGAACGGGAGTTGGTCGCCGAGCTGGCCGCGCGGCGGGGCCTGGTGATCGCCGCCGGCGGCGGCGTGGTTTTGAATCCGGCAAATCTCCGGCAACTCTCGGACGCCGGGCCGGTGATTTGCCTGACTGCCGCCCCTGCGACGATTTTAGGCCGCCTGAGCGACGCGCGGACGCGCCCGCTGCTGGCCGATGACGAGCCCGGCCAGGTCGCCCGAAAAATCGAAACACTGCTGGCGCAGCGGCAAGCGGCATATGCCGCCGTGCCCTGGCAGGTGGCGACGGACGGGCTGACCGCGGCGGCGGTGGCCCGGCGGATTTTGCGGGAGCTGCCGGCCGCGACCATCACCGGCAGAGCAACACCCCCGCCAGCCCGCCCAGGATCATGACCAGCGCGGGATTGACGCGGGCAAACCGGAGTATCAGGAACGCGCCCGCCGCCAGCAGCAGCACCGCCAGCCGGCCAGGCCCGGGCGCCGTCGTTGTCCACATGGCCGCGGCCAGCTTGATGGCGGCGGCGGCGATCAGCCCGGCCACCACCGGCCGCAAGGCGCCCATGATGGCATGCGTCAGCGGGTGGTGCCGGTGCCGTTGCCACGCGCTCGCCAGCAAGATCATTCCCAGCAGGGACGGCATGGCCAGCGCGGCGGTTGCCAGCAGGGCGCCGGCGATGCCGGCTGTCTGGTAGCCGATGTAGGTGGCGGCGTTGACGGCCAGCGGGCCGGGAGTGATTTCCGCGATGGCCAGGATATCCAAAAACTGGGCGGTGGTGAGCCAGCCATGGCGCTCGATTTCGTTTTGAATCAAGGGCAGCATGGCGTAACCGCCGCCGATCGTCAGGCAGCCGATTTTGAAGAACGCTCCGATCAATTGCAGGTAAATATGCATGTCAATCGCCCGCCAGCCTGCGCCGGCAGAAATACCGCAAGGCGCCCCCGGCCCCCGCACCCAGGATGATCCACACCACGCTGACCCCGGGGACCAGCGACAACGCGGCGGCCAGGCCGGCGAGCCCCCAGGTGGCCGGGCGGCGGCAGACGCGCCCGGCGGTGTTCCAGGCCACCGCGGCGATCAGCCCGACCACGGTTCCCCGGATGCCCTGCATGCCTTGCGCGACGGCCGGCGCGTGCATGGCCTGTTCCAGCAGCATGGCGATCAGCAGGATAACGATCAGGGACGGCGCGATCATGCCGGCGGTGGCGGCAATGGCGCCGCGGATGCCGGCCTGGCGTTTCCCGATAAAGGTGGCGGTATTGATGGCGATGGCGCCGGGGATGGTCTGGGCCATGGCGAAAATGTCGTTGAGTTCCAGCGGCGTCGCCCAGCGCTGGCGCTTGACGATTTCCCGTTCCAGCATCGGCAGCATGGCGTAACCGCCGCCAAACGTGAACAGCCCAACGCGGGCAAAGGCGCAAAACAACTTCAGCAACGCGGGTGGGCGGGGGGCAGCGTCAGTTGGCAGGGATGGGGGCATGATCCGTTCATCAGCACTTGGCCGCGCAGACTGCCAGGCCGCCGGTGGCGGTCTCTTTGTAACGCAACGACATGTCGCGCCCGGTTTGCAGCATTGCGGCGATGACTTCGTCCAGTGAGATTTTCTGTTTCTGGGGGTCGCCGGCCGATGCCAGCAGGTAGGCGTTGTAGGAGGTGACGGCGCCCACGGCGTTGCGCTCGATGCAGGGAATCTGCACATAACCCCCAATCGGGTCGCAGGTCAGGCCCAGATGGTGTTCCAGCGCGATTTCCGCGGCGTTGGCGATGAAGTTGATGGAGTAACCGTAAACCTGGGCCAGCAGGGCGGCGCCCATGGCCGAGGCGACGCCGAT